>NZ_JCAFRT010000022.1:0-64694 GCF_059368495.1 Stenotrophomonas sp. YJH_SMC_91
CATCAGCCCAGCGCTTCGGCCACGGCGCGGAAGACCTGCTGCATCTGCAGCGGCTGGAACAGGCGGTGGACGCCCTGCCACGCTTCCCCTGGGAAACTGCCGAACGGTAGTGCCGGCCGCTGGCCGGCAACCGCATTGATCCCGCCACACAGGGATGCCGGCCAGCGGCCGGCACTACCGGGACATCAGCCCAGCGCTTCGGCCGCTGCGCGGAAGACCAGCTGCATCTGCTGCGGCTGGAACAGGCGGTGGACGCCCTGCCACGCTTCCCCTGGGAAACTGCCGAACGGTAGTGCCGGCCGCTGGCCGGCAACCGCGTTGATTCCACCACACTGGGATGCCGGCCAGCGGCCGGCACTACCTGGCATCAGCCCTGTGCTTCGGCTACGGCGCGGAAGACCTGCTGCATCTGCAGCGGCTGGAACAGGCGGTGGGCGCCCTGCCACGCTTCCCCTGGGAAACTGCCGAACGGTAGTGCCGGCCGCTGGCCGGCAACCGCTTTGATTCCACCACACTGGGATGCCGGCCAGCGGCCGGCACTACCGGGGCATCAGCCCAGCGCTTCGGCCACCGCGCGGAAGACCAGCTGCATCTGCTGCGGCTGGAACAGGCGGTGGACGCCCTACCGCGGTTCCCCTGGGAAACTGCCGAACGGTAGTGCCGGCCGCTGGCCGGCAACCGCGTTGATCCCGCCACACAGGGATGCCGGCCAGCGGCCGGCACTACCGGGCATCAGCCCAGCGCTTCGGCCACCGCGCGGAAGACCAGCTGCATCTGCTGCGGCTGGAACAGGCGATGGACGCCCTGCCACGCTTCTCTTGGGAAACTGCCGAACGGTAGTGCCGGCCGCTGGCCGGCAACCGCATTGATCCCGCCACACAGGGATGCCGGCCAGCGGCCGGCACTACCTGGCATCAGCCCAGCGCTTCGGCCACGGCGCGGAAGACCTGCTGCATCTGCAGCGGCTTGTGCAGCACATGCACCTCTACGCCGTCCGGGAAGGCATCGGCCGCGACCGGCACTGCCGGGTCTTCCAGTACCAGTGCCGGGCCGCGATAGCCCAACGTCGCCATCTCGCCCAGCAGCTGGCTGGCCGGCAGCAGCTTGGAGCCGGCATCGGCAATCACCAACGCGGGCATCGCCTCCTGCTGCATCCAGCGCAGCGCTGCCGGGCCATCGGAAGCCAACTGCAGCTGGTAGCCCTGGCTGGACAGCGCATTGCCCAGCAGCGATAGACGCGTGGCTTCGCCATCGACCACCAGGATCGATTGGCCGCTGCCCAAGGCCACCAGCTGTTCGATCGGCTCGCTGCCATCGATGGCGTCGTGCATCGGCAGGCGCAGTTCGAAGCAGGTGCCCTGCCCCGGCTGGCTGCTGACGTGAATGCTGCCGCCGGCACCTTCGACGATGCGCTTGCAGGAAATCAGCCCCAGGCCAGTGCCGTCGGCCTTGGTGGTGAAGAACGGATTGAACAGGTGCGACAGCGTGTCCGCATCCATGCCGATGCCTTCGTCGGCGACCCGTATGTGCATCCAGTCCACGCCATCGCGATGGCCGGCATGGCTGGCAGTCAGGCTCAGGCGACCACCGTTGGGCATCGCCTGTATCGCGTTGAGTGCGAGGTTCAGCATCACCTGCTGCAGTTCGGTGTAGTTGGCGTCGACCACCAGGCCTTCGTCCTGCACCTGCAACTCCAGGCGCACCGCATCAGGCACGTTGCTGCGCAACAGCAGTGCCACCGCATCGAACAGGCCATCGATCTCGATGCGCTCGCTCGGCTTGCGCGAACCGCGCACGAACGACAGCATCGATTCGGCCATCTCATGGCCACGGCGGCCGCACTCGGCGATGACATCGGCCAGGTGGTGCAGCTGCGGATCGTCGGTACGCGCCTTCAGCAGGTCCGGCATGATCAGCAACGGCTGCAGGATGTTGCGCAGGTCGTGGCTGAGCCCGGCTGCGAGCAGCGACAGGCTTTCCAGGCGCTGTGCGCGCATCAGCTCGGTTTCCACCCGTGCGCGCTCGATCGCGCTGCGTGCATCGCGGATCGCACGTGCCACCGCCGACGGCAGGCGCGCCGGCTGGTGCTTGATGATGTAGTCATTGGCGCCCTTCTGCAGCGCCGCCACCGCATTCTCCTCACCCATGGTGCCGGAGACGAAGATGAAGGGTATTTCCGGCGAGGTCTCGCGCACGATGCGCAGCGCATCATCACCCGAAAACCCCGGCATGCTCAGGTCGGACAGCACGATGTCCGGCTGGAACGCGGCCAGTGCCTGGCGCAGTTCGGCCTCGCTCTCGACACGCTCGAAGCGGGCCTCCAGGCCCGCATCGAGCATCTGTTCGGACATCAGCTCGGCATCTTCC
Source organism: Stenotrophomonas sp. YJH_SMC_91 (assembly GCF_059368495.1). Taxonomy (NCBI): domain Bacteria; kingdom Pseudomonadati; phylum Pseudomonadota; class Gammaproteobacteria; order Lysobacterales; family Lysobacteraceae; genus Stenotrophomonas; species Stenotrophomonas sp. YJH_SMC_91. Next base: position 2,368 of record NZ_JCAFRT010000022.1, read on the forward strand.
GGTGAGTCCTCCACCAGCAGGATGCGCAGCGCCCCCAGGGCGGGACCGGTCAAGGGCATGGGCTCACTCGAGTTCCGGTGCCTGGTTGATCAACGCCCAGAACTTGCCCAGCGTCTGTACGGCGCCGAAGAACTGGTCCACGTCCACTGGCTTGACCACATAAGCATTCACGCCCATGTCCCAGCTCCGGGCCAGATCGCTTTCCTCGCGCGAGGACGACAGGATCACCACCGGCAGGCGCTTGAGCTCTTCGTGTTCGCGGATCTGCCGCAATACTTCCAGGCCATCCATGCGCGGCATCTTGATATCCAGCAGCAGCACCGCCGGCAGGCCTTCCTCGCGGTTGGCGAAAGCACCACGGCGCAACAGGTAGTCCATCACTTCCACGCCATCCTCGACGTGCACGATGGGGTTGGCCAGACGCGCCTCTTCCAGGGCGTCGATCGCCATTTCGGCGTCGGCCGGGCTGTCTTCGGCGAGAAGAATGGTGCGCAAAGTGGTCATGCAGAAGGCCCTTGTTTGTCCGCATCGATCGCGGGAGGCAGGTAGAAGTGGAAGGTGGCGCCGACGTCCGGTTCAGCCTCGGCCCAGATACGGCCGCCATGACGGGTGAGCACGCGGCGCACGCTGGCCAGGCCGATGCCGGTACCCGGGTAGTCGCTGGCCTTGTGCAGACGCTGGAAGACACCAAACAGCTTGCCGGCGTAGGCCATGTCAAAGCCTGCACCATTGTCGCTGACCGTGAACTGATGACCGCCGTCAGGCTGCGGCTGGTAGTCCACGCGAATCTTCGCCGGTTCGCGGTTGCCCGAGTACTTCACCGCGTTGCCGAGCAGGTTCAGCCAGACCTGGCGGATCATGTTCTCATCGCCGACCACGATCGGCAGCGGCGCGATGCTCCACTCCACCTGGTGCACATGGCCACTGTTCTCCGCCTCGGCCTGCAGGTTGGAATCGAGCATGGCGCGGGTATCGGCCACCAGCGACTGCATGTCCACCGCCTGCTGGCGCATCGCCGCGCGGCCCAGGCGCGAGTAGACCAGCAGGTCATCGATCAGCGCCGCCATGCGCCGGGCCGAACTGGAGATCACGTCCAGGTAATGACGGCTCTTGTCATCGGCAGCGTCGCCGAGGTGGCGCGACAGCTTGTCGGAGAATCCGGCGACGTGGCGCAGCGGTGCGCGCAGGTCATGCGAGACCGAGTAGCTGAAGGCCTCCAGCTCGCGGTTGACCTCGGACACCTGCGCGACCTTGCCTTCCAGCTGGCGGTTGAGCTCTTCAACGCGCAGCTGGACTGCGCGTTGCATGGTGACATCGCTGACCGTCAGCAGCACCACTTCATCATCGGTATCGGGCAGCGGCATGCGCCGTGCGTTCAGCAGCATGTAGCGCGCCATGCCGTCGGCGGTGCGCTGTTCGTGCTCGAAATCCCACAGCTCGCGGCCGCGCAGCAGCACGTCGGACAGGCGTTGGCGCACGACGGCGTCCTTCCAGGCACCGTCGCCGACGTTTTCCAGCAGCAGGCCATCGGCGCGTTCGTCCTGCAGCCCGTACAGCTCGGCGAAGGCGGGGTTATGCAACTGCACGCGCAGGTCGCGGTCGAGCAGCACGATGGGTTCGCGCACGGTCTGCAACACCGATGCCGCGCGTGCCGCCGAGCGCAGCGATTGGCGTTCGGCGTGCAGGCGCCGCCCGATCTGCCGCTGCAGGAGCCAAAGCACCAGGCCGAGCAGTCCCAGCTGGATCACCAGCGAACTCCAAGACACCAGCTCGGTCTGCTTGCGCTGGCGCGCCGCCTGCTCGGCCCGCAGTGTCAACAGTTGCTGTTCGCTGGCCTGGAGTTCTTCCACCAGGCCACGGATCGGATAGCGCGTGCTCAGGTCCTTCACCAGCTCGCGTTGATCGCTGTTGGGTTCAGATCTGGCCAGCTCGCGGGCAAGCGCCATCCTTCCTTCCAGCATCGATTCGATACGGCCGATGCGGATCAGCTGGTCGGGGTTGTCGCGGGTCATCCGCCCCAGTTCGGCCAAGCGACCGGGAATGTCGTTGGCTGCGGCCATGCGCTCACGCAGCCCGGGTGCGTCCACGCCCTTGGACAGCGTCAATGCGGCCGATTCGACGTCGCGCACATCAGCCTGGAGCTGCTGCAGGGCCACGCCCACCGCCTGGGTATGGTTGACCCAGGCCATTGCCTGCTCGTTGTCCTGCTGCAGTTTGCGCAGGGTCAACCACGGCACCACGATGATCGCTGCGGCCGCCAGCGCCAGGGCCGGCAACCGCCAGCGGTCCCAGATGTCGTCACTGAAAACCAGCGCCATAGTTCCTCTTCAGCACGGCCGCAGGGCGTCGGCCGGACCCTGTCCGGCTGCGGCGGAACCGGCAATATAGCGCAGGCGGTCACAACGCAGGGGTTTCCCCCCTGGTTGGCTGAACAGGTTCGCAGTCCTCAGACCTGTAGAGCCGGGCCATGCTCGGCTGCCTTGGAGTTCCAGCCGAACATGGCCGCGGCCCTACAGCTCAACGTGCGCCCCGCGAGGGGGCGCCCAACGGGTTCAGCGCTTGGCGGCAGCGCTGACCTTCAATGCGGCTGCATCAACGCGGGTCACGCCCTTGATGCCCTTGGCGGTGGTGACGGCCTTGTCCTTCTCGGCCTGGCTCGCTACGGCACCACTCAGGCTGACCACGCCGTTCACGGTTTCCACCTTGATTTCGGTACCCGGAACGTTGCTGCTGGCGAGCAGGTCGGCCTTCACCTTGGTGGTGATCCAGGTATCGGTCACCGGCTCGTTGGAATCGTGGCGATCAGCATGGGTCGCCGGGTGCGCGCTGGTCGGCGGGCTCTTCGCGGCCGGATCCTTGGCGAATGCGGCCGAGGAGGACAGCGCCAGGCCCAGCGTCAGGGCGGAGGCAATCAGCGTGCGGGTCGTATTGCTCATCGTGTCGTACTCCTTCGGAATGTGCTGCCAGTCTGGACAAACCGGCGTAGAGCAGGCGTGGCGTTGCGGTCATGCCGCTGTGAATCGGGCTACCTGCAACGCCAACCGTTCAGCTTTGGCCCGTGAGCCCGCGTCGTTTACCCTGCCCTTCCCACTGCCGGAGCTCTGTCATGCGCCCCGACCTGCAACTGGCCCTGATCGGCTACGGCCTCGCCGGCCGTGTCTTCCACGCACCGCTGATCCAGCACACACCCGGCCTGGTGCTGCACAGCATCGTCAGTTCGCAGCGAGACACGTTGCTGCGCGCGTTCAGCGACGTGCACGTGCGTGCCACGCCGCAGGAGGTGTTCGACGACCCGGCCGTGGATGCCGTAGTGATCGCCACGCCCAATGAACAGCACGCGCCGCTGGCGATCGCAGCGCTGGCCGCCGGCAAGCACGTGCTGGTCGACAAGCCGTTCGCGCTGGATGTCGCTGAAGCCGAAGCCGTTCTGGCTGCGGCACGCGATGCCGGACGCATCGCCACCGTCTTCCAGAACCGGCGCTTCGATGCCGACTTCCTCACGCTGCAGGCGCTGCTTGCGGACGGGACACTGGGCGACATCGCCGAGTGCCATGTGCATTTCGATCGCTATCGCCCGCAGGTGCGTGACCGCTGGCGCGAGCAGGACGGTCCCGGCAGTGGCCTGTGGTACGACCTGGGCCCGCACCTGCTGGACCAGATGCTGGTGCTGTTCGGCTGGCCCGAAGCGATCGATGCTGATCTGGCCGTGCAGCGCGATGGCGGCAGCGCCATCGATTACTTCCACGCCGTGCTGCACTACCCGCGGCATCGCGCGATCGTGCATTCCGGTTCCCTGGTGGCAGCTCCCACGCCGCATTTCAGCGTGCATGGCAGCAAGGCCAGTTGGATCAAGCACGGCCTGGATGTACAGGAAGCGCAGCTGCGCCGCGGTGTGGCGCCCGGTGCACCCGGCTGGGGCATCGACCCGCGGCATGGCGAGCTGGTGCGCTGTGATGCCGAGGACAACGTGCAGCGCGGCACCGTCGACAATCTGCCCGGTGACTACCGTCGGTTGTATGCGCAGTTCGCCGCGGCCATGCATGGCGACTGCGAAGCCACGGTCGATCCGGTGCAGGCGCTGCAGCTGATGCGGCTGCTGCAGGCAGGCATGGACAGTGCGCGCGAAGGGCGGCGGATCGCGTTGGGGTGATCGGCAGGGTTGCGCCCTGCACCCGTGGTAGTGCCGGCCGCTGGCCGGCAACCTCAACAGCAACGGCAAAAACCGGCAATCCGTGAGATGGCAGGATGGGTCCGGTTGCGGGAGCCGGACCCACCCCGCCTTCGACAGAGTCCCGCGCCCGACGGTAGGTGTCGACCTTGGTCGACACATCGACGTGGAAGCCATCGGAGACGGCTTTGGCAGAGTCGAGCCATGCTCGACTGCCTGCATGGGGTCAGAGCCCTTTCCTACGGAAAGGGATCCGACCCCGGCTTCGTGCTTACGATTTCTTGATCGCGTGGCCGCCGAATTCGTTGCGCATCGCCGACAGCAGGCGGTCGGTGAACGAATTGGATTCGCGCGAGCGCAGGCGTTCCAGCAGCGACAGGGTGATCACCGGTGCCGGCACATCGAGCGCGATCGCTTCGGCCACGGTCCAGCGGCCTTCACCGGAGTCCTCCACGTACGGCGCGATGCCATCCAGCGACGGATTGCGCTTGAGGGCTTCGGTGCTCAGGTCCAGCAGCCACGAGCGCACCACGCTGCCGTGGCGCCAGACTTCGGCCACCTGGGCCAGGTCCAGTTCCATTTCCTGCTTGCGCTCCATCAGCGCGAAGCCCTCCGCGTAGGCCTGCATCATTCCGTACTCGATGCCGTTGTGGACCATCTTGGTGAAGTGGCCAGCGCCGGACGGGCCGACACGACCCCAGCCACGGTCTTCGGCCGGTGCCAGCGTGCGCAGCAGCGGTGCGATCTGCTCCACCACCGCCGCTTCACCACCGACCATCAGGCTGTAGCCTTCCTGCAGGCCCCACACGCCACCGCTGGTGCCGCAGTCGACGTAGCCCAGGTCGTCTTCGGCCAGCGCCTTGGCGCGACGGATCGAGTCCTGGTAGTTGGAGTTGCCGCCGTCGATGACGATGTCACCCTCGGCCAGGTGCGGAGTCAGCTGACCCAGGGTCTGGTCGACGGTTTCGCCGGCCGGCACCATCAGCCACACCACGCGCGGCACCGGCAGCGCGGCCACCGCGGCGGCCAGCGAATCGACCACCTCCAGGCCGGCCTCGGCGGCGCGCTGGCGGGCACCTTCGCCCGGGTCGTAGCCGACGACGCGGTGGCCGCCGCGATGCAGGCGCTGGGCCATGTTGGCGCCCATGCGGCCGAGGCCGATCATTGCAATATCCATTGTTTCACCTTCAGTTGGGGTCTAGGGTCAGGCTGCCTGGCCTGCCGGTAGCCGCGCAGTGGCGCAGCTGCGCCTCGCGCCAACGCCGGTAGAGCGTGGTATGCAGATTGTGCACCGCCAGGTCGATCGAAAAGGGGGTTCGCGGGTTGCGGTCAAGCAGGCGGGCGATGTGGTAGCCGATGGGACGTATACCGCGCGGATGCACATAGATCACGAACTGCTGGTAGAACGGATCGTCCAGCAGGCGGTCCATGCGTGCCAGCGTGGCGTGGTAGCGCGGTTCCAGCCGTGCACGAAGGTCCGGGTCGCGCTCGAACAACAGGCGTTCGAAGTAGCGCCGGCCGATACGCGGGATGTCCTGCGCCAGCGCCCACAGCTCGGCATTGCGCTGGTCGTACCAGGCAAGGCCGCCGTGCGCGGCCAATGCCTGCGCGGCCTCCTCGCCCACCGACACCACCACGAAGTTTTCGGCCTGGTTGCTCAGGTCGTCCAGCGTGCCCTTGTCGTACACATGTTCGATGAAACCAGGCACACCGACGAAGGCTTGGCGGCCCATCGCCGAGGTGCGCACCGCCTTGCCATCGGCGAAGTAGTCACCGGCGTGTGCGCCAAGCAGGATGCTGTCGGTATCGTGCAGCGCGAGGAACGTACCGATCGACAGTTCTTCTGCGGAGAATCCAGCGTCGAAGGCCGCATCGCCATACAGCTCGCGCTGTGTGGCCAGTTGTGCGACCTGGCGACCGACTCCACATTCGGCGCGCACATTGCCGCTGTAGAACGCCTGCAGCGCCTGGCTGTTGCCCGTAATGGGCACGAAACCACGGCCGAAGCTTCGCGTGCGCTGCCAGCCTTGCGCCTGTTCGCCGTGCAGGCCGAAGCCGATCCAACCGAGCTGCAGGCCAGAGAAGCGGAATCCTGCATTGCCCTGCAGTGCAGCAGCGGCACGTTGCGTGGCTGCACCCAGCTGGAAGGCGTAGGCGCAAACCGTAGCCGGGTCGTCCAGCACCTGCTGCAGCAACGCCTTGCGCGCTGCAGCGGGCATGTCCGCCGGCCATTGCACGCGCAGATCGCCTGCCGCCTGAGCCTCCGGCAGCGACGCGCGGGTGCACACAGGGCCACCATGCACCTGCGGTGCACCGATCGCGCGTGTTTCGAAGTGCCACCCCAGGCGCTGCAGCAGGCCTTGTGTACAGTCCAGCGGCGTGGCTGCTGCGCCCAGCGCGGGCAGCAGCAGGGCCACACCCATCCATCTGCCGCGCACGTTCAATCCTGGTCCGTGCTCGCCGGTGCGGGCTCCGGGGTTGTGGCCACGGGCGGAACGGGCTTGCCTGCCTCCGCCGGAAGGTACTGCTGCAGGCGCTGGAAGAAGCGACGATAGAACTCAGCATCGGTAACCGTGCTGCTGGCCACTTTCACCAGCGAGTCGTCATTGCTGCCGAACGGCAGCGATACAGATCCGAGCGCACCGACGCCAACACTTGCCGAGGTCGGACTCTTCTTCAACGCATAGCGATCCTGCACGGCACTGACGAATACCAGTGTCTGGCTCCCGCGCGGTGCGCAGGAAATACGCAGCACCAGCTGCTCGTGATCGTCCTCGCGCGGCTGGAAGTTCTTGTTGCCTTCCACCTGCGCCGCGTCGGAACGGGCGATGGCATAGCCCTGGCTGAGCAGGGTGCGCCGTGCGGCCTCGCAGGCGTCACCGGGACGGCCATCGACGGTGCGCGAGAAGGTGTCGCCGGAATCAAAGGATTCGCGAAGCAACGTGCTGTCAGCAGCGCGGCCACCACAGGCCGACAGGATCAGGGCGCTGGCGAGCGCCACGGCAACACTGGAAAGACGGGAGGCCCGCATGGGTACTCCTGCGAGGACGGTACCGCCAAGGGTAGTCCTGCGGCCGTGTGCGGCAGGTCGAAAGTACGCCCGCCAGCCCCCGCCGTTGCTGCCGGTTCATGCACGGAAAAGGGGACGGAGGGGATTAAGTCGTTTGTGGCACTTCGCCCCGCCACGCATGGCACGGCGCTACCGTGAACGAGGTCCCCCAAACGAAAAAAGGGCCGGCAATGCCGGCCCCTCGGGTATCACATGCCGTCGCCGGCTCAGTCCGCCCAGCGGCCGGCACCGGTGGACTGCGGCAGCACCTGCGCCGACAGCGGGCGGTCGTTGGCCAGCAGGTTCACCGCGTCGGCCAGGATCGAGGCTGACTCGCGCAGCAGCGGGTCCGGGCGCTTTTCGGCAGCCTTCTCGCGCGCGGCATCCTTGACGATGTCGCGCTCGTTGCCGGTCAGGCCGTCATCGCTGCTGTCATCGGCCAGCGGGTCCAGGGCCAGGCCCAGCTCCTTGCGCTGCACCTGGCGCTCCTTGCGCTGGGTATCCTGGCGCTCGCGCTCAGCGCGACGGGTCGCCTCGTTGAGCGAGATGTACTTCTTCGCCGCTTCGGTGCGGAACTGCTGCACGTCCTCGTTCCACCACTGGAACTCCTTGTCGGTGGCGATGCGCGCGTCGTGACGGGTTTCCAGCTTCGGCAGCAACGGCGCGAAGTTGCCGTACTGGGTGTGCGGCACGGCGGCGATGCGGGTCCACGGCAGTGCGTTGTCGTAGGTGCTCTCGCCGAACTCGGTGGCATCGACGCTGGCCGGGAACGCCAGGTCCGGCACCACGCCCTTGTGCTGGGTGCTGCTGCCGCTGATGCGGAAGAACTGGGCAATGGTCAGCTTGACCTGGCCGAAGCGCTGGGTCTCGCCGCTCGGCCAGCGGTCAAGGTCGACGATGTTCTGTACGGTGCCCTTGCCGAAGCTGGTTTCACCGATCACCAGGCCGCGACCGTAGTCCTGGATGGCGCCAGCGAAGATCTCCGAGGCCGAGGCCGAACCACGGTTGATCAGCACCGCCAGCGGGCCATCCCACGCCACGCCCTGGTTACGGTCGCTGTTGACGGTGACGCGGCCACCGGATTCGCGCACCTGCACCACCGGCCCCTGTTCGATGAACAGGCCGGTCAGCTCGATCGCTTCATCCAGCGAACCACCGCCGTTGTTGCGCAGGTCCAGCACCACGCCGTCGAGCTTGTCGTTCTTGAAGCCGGCCAGCAGCTTGGCCACGTCGCGGGTGGCCGAGGCGTAGTCGGCGGCATTGCGGCGACGGCCTTCGAAGTCCTGGTAGAAGGTCGGCAGCTTGATCACACCGATCCTGCGTGCCGGCTCGCCGTTGGCAGCCGGGATGGTCATGGTCTCGCCCTTGGCGGCCTGTTCGGCCAGGCGCACCTTCTGGCGGGTCAGCACCAGGGTGTGGTGCTTGCCATCGGCGCCTTCGGCAGCCGGGATGAATTCCAGCTTGACCTGGGTGTCCTTGGCGCCGCGGATCTTGGCCACGACATCGTCGATGCGCCAGCCGATCACGTCCTCGACCAGGCCGGACTTGCCCTGGCCAACGCCGACGATGCGGTCACCCGGCTTCAGCGTGCCATCCACTGCGGCCGGGCCACCGGCAATGATCTCGCGGATGACCACCACATCGTCCTGGCGCTGCAGCTGCGCACCGATGCCTTCCAGCGACAGCGACATCGCCTGGTTGAAGTTCTCGGCGGTGCGCGGGGTGAAGTAATCCGTGTGCGGGTCAACGGCACTGGTGTACGAATTCATGAAGAACTGGAAGACGTCTTCGCCCTTCAGTTCATTGACCGACTTCTCCAGCGTCGCGTAGCGCTTGTCCAGCGTCTTGCGGATGTCATCCGGCTTCTTGCCGGCCAGCTTCAGGCGCAGCCAATCGTTCTTCACCGACTTGCGCCACAGCTCATCGAGCTCGGCACTGCTGGCCGCCCACGGCACCTTCTTGCGGTCGTACTCGAAGCGCTCGTCGGTGGTGAAGTCCGGCTCCTGCTTGAGCAGCTTGCGCGCGTACGCCACGCGCTCGCCGACGCGCTGCTTGTAGACGGCGAACACCTGGAACGCCGGCTCCAGCTCGCCGCCCCGGATGGCCGAGGCGATGTTGGCCTCGAACGGTGCGAAGCGCGCCACGTCGGCCTGGGTGAAGTACTGCTTGCCGCCGTCAAGCGTTTCCAGATAGCGCTTGAACACGTCCTTGGAGGTGGCCTCGTCCAGCGCGCGCGGGCGATAGGCGTAGCGGCTGTCGGACAGCAGGCCGTACACCAGCTTGGAGGTGGTCACCTGGTCGGCGGTGGCCGCCGCGGGCAATGCGGGCGAGTCGGCCTTGGCCGCCAACGCCAGTGGCGCGACCAGCGCCAGGGCCATCAGGAATGCGGGGGCTTTGAATTTCATTGACGTGCTCGAAGGCGCCTTGCCAAGGGGAAGACTGCGGGGTGTTAAGACACCACGACAGTGCCGAAAGTTGCCGGGTTTGTCACCCGGCCGCGCTCGGTGGAAAACCAGCCTAGCCGGGCCGGTGTAGCAAATTGTGAATGCAGGCGAAGGCGTGCGGACCAACGGTCCGCACCCACCAGGAGGGTGGTGACACCTATTGGCAGCGCCAGGCCATGGCTGGCGAAGGCGTGCGGACCAACGGTCCGCTCCCACCTCAGGAGACGCCGGCGCCCTTGGCCTGCACGTCGGCGTGATACGACGAGCGCACCATCGGGCCGGAGGCAACATGGCTGAAGCCCAGCTCGTAGCCGTAGTCTTCCAGCGCCTTGTAGTCTTCCGGGGTCCAGTACTTCAGCACCGGGTGGTGGTGTGCGGTCGGCTGCAGGTACTGGCCGATGGTGATCATGTCCACGTCGTGCGCGCGCAGGTCGCGCAGGGTGGCCTTGATCTGTTCGAAGTCCTCGCCCAGGCCCAGCATGATGCCGCTCTTGGTCGGCACGTCCGGATGCTGCGCCTTGAAGTTCTTCAGCAGGTTCAGCGACCACTGGTAGTCCGCACCCGGGCGCACGTTGCGGTACAGGTCCGGCACGGTCTCGATGTTGTGGTTGAACACATCCGGCGGGTTCTGCGCCAGGATCTCCAGCGCGCGCTCCATGCGGCCCTTGCCACGGAAGTCCGGGGTCAGCACTTCGATGCGGGTGCCCGGCGACTTCTCGCGAATGGCGGTGATGCAGTCGACGAAGTGCTGGGCACCACCGTCGCGCAGGTCATCGCGGTCGACGCTGGTCACCACCACGTACTTCAGGCCCATGTCGGCCACGGTCTGGCCGAGGCTGGCCGGTTCGTTGGCATCCGGCGGCTTCGGGCGGCCGTGGGCCACGTCGCAGAACGAGCAGCGGCGGGTGCAGACCTCGCCCAGGATCATGAAGGTGGCGGTGCCGTGGCCGAAGCACTCGTGGATGTTCGGGCAGCTGGCTTCCTCGCACACGGTCACCAGGCGGTTTTCGCGCAGCTTGGCCTTCAGGTTCTGCACGGCATTGCCCGAAGGAATGCGCACGCGGATCCAGGACGGTTTGCGCAGCACCGGCGCGTCGGCGAACTGCACCGGCGAGCGGTTGATCTTGTCACCGCCCAGCTGCTTGACCCCGGCCTGCAACGGCGCGGCGGACGGGGAGTCGCCCTGCACGATCTGCAGGGGAATGGAACGGGCGGTGGTTTCAGTCATGGCAGTTCCGGGGGCGGTCAGGCGGCCGCAGAAAGATCGGGCAGTTCGGGGGTGTGCTGCAGCAGCAGGCCGAACTGGCGGGCCAGGTGGTCCAGCAGCACCGGCTTGACGGCCTCCATCCCGGAGGGACCGCCCAAGTCTACCACCGAGGTCACCTGCAACCCCTGATAGCCACAGGGATTGATGCGGTGGAAGGGTTCCAGGTCCATGGCCACATTGAAGGCCAGCCCGTGGAAGGTGCAGCCGCGACGCACGCGGATGCCGAGGGCAGCGATCTTGGCGCCGCCGACATAGACGCCCGGGGCGCCCTCCCGGCGTTCGGCACCGATGTTCCACTCGCCCAGCGTATCGATGATGGCCTGCTCGATGCGGCACACGTAATCGCGCACACCGATGCCCAGGCGCGGCAGGCGCAGCAGCGGGTAGACCACGATCTGGCCGGGGCCGTGATAGGTCACCTGGCCGCCACGGTCCACATGCAGCACCGGGATATCGCCCGGCGCCAGCACATGCTCATCCTTGCCGGCCTGGCCCAGGGTGAACACCGGGTCGTGTTCGACCACCCACAATTCGTCGGCATCGGTGTCGCTGCGCTGGTCGGTGAAGCGCTGCATGGCGCGCCACACCGGCTCGTACGCCTGGCGGCCAAGGTCACGCACCAGCGCCGGACGCGGCGCGCGGTCCTCGGGGGCGGCTTCAGCCGGGCAGCTGTCGGCTACAGCGTCCACTTCACTTCCGGGTGGTCGCGCAGCGCCTGGTGCGCCAGGTCGTACTGTTCGCGGCTCTCGGCCTTGAACACGATGCGGACGGACACGTACTTGCCGTTGGAGGAATGCTTCCAGCTGATGCGTTCATTGACGACATCGATGCCGGCAGCCAGCAGCAGGCGGGGGAGCTCATGTTCCAGGCCGCGGTTGGCCGGGCCCATGGCGCTGAGCTCGAACTGGCCGGGGAACTGGAAGCCGTGGTCGGGGTTGTCGGACTTGATTTCCATGGACCCATTATCGGGCCGCAGGGCAACAAACCCAAGAGTATTCATCAAAGTCAAAGGCGGCACGGGCGAGCCGCTGCGTTGCAGCGAGCGGCGGCGCCCCTGGTGGCCAAACGCCAGCTGACTGGAACCGGCGCGCTCCGGGCCAGATCCGGCCATGGCACCGATCGCACGCATGTAACGAATTGTGCCCCCCGGACAATGTTGTTTTCGGAACAGACAAGTGATCGGAAAGCGCTCGTTCCGTCACGTACTCACGCGTACCGTGTCGTTGCATAAATCGACAGACAACCGCCCCCTTCCCCATGAGCATTCCATCCATGCGTAGCGTCGCAGTCATCGGGCTTTCCGGCCTGCTGGCCGCCACCCTCCCCCTTGCCGCCCAGGCGGCCGAACAATGTGGCCCGGACGCGATGCGCGACCACCCGCCGCAGGTCAACTTCCGCGTCGACAACGACCTGTTTGGTGGCCGCCACCAGGACCAGGGCTATACCAACGGCGCGCAGCTGACCCTGGTCTCGCCCAACCTGGTCGACTACACCGACGACCCCTGCCTGCCGCGCATGGCGCGCTGGGTGAACCAGTACCTGGAAGGCCTGCACCCGGGCAGGTTCGAGCAGCAGAACATGATCTTCAGCATCGGCCAGGGCATCTTCACCCCGACCGACCCGACCCGCCGCGACCTGATCGAGGATGACCGCCCGTATGCCGGCGTGCTGCTGGCCAGCTTCGGTTTCAACGCACGCAGCGGCGACCGCCTGCAGACCACCCAGCTGGCCGTGGGCGTGGTCGGGCCGTGGGCACAGGGCAAGCAGGTGCAGGATGCCGTGCACAACATCCTGGGCGACAAGAAGTTCGAGGGCTGGGACAACCAGCTGCACAACGAGCCGGTGTTCATGCTGACCCACGAGCGCATGCGCCGCTGGCCGGCCGATGCCAGCGTCAATGCCGGCGGCTGGGGCTGGGATGCGATCAGCCACTATGGTGGTGCGATCGGCAACCTGGAAACCAAGGCCAACGCCGGTGGCGAAGTGCGCTTCGGCTGGAAGCTGCCCGACGACTTTGGCAGCACGCCGCTGCGCCCGGCCGGCGAGAACACCGCGCCGACCCGTGGCGGCCGCCCCAGCGGCTGGTCCTGGCACCTGTTTGCGACCACCGACGCGGCATGGGTGATCCGCGACATCACCCTGGACGGCAACACCTTCCGCAACAGCCACAGCGTGGACAAGCGCCACGTGGTGGCCCAGGGGGGCTACGGCGTCGCAGTGATGCGCGGGCGCTGGAAGTTCGCAGTGGCGCGCTACCACAGTACCCGCGAGTTCAATGGCCAGCGCCAGTCGCCGGTGTTCGGAAGCTTCACCATCAGCCGCTCGCTGTAAGCGAGGGGCTGATGGTGAAGCGGGTAGGTGCCGACCGTTGGTCGGCACACCGGTTTGCATCGTTCGCTGCATAAGGCATTTCTTCCGCCGGGCATGACTCGGCGCCATTGCCCGGGCAAAGGCCGAAACGGGTGACCTCCAGGCCGCGTTGGCGCTCGACTGGGTCCACCCTATCACAGGCCAGCGACGAAGCGTGCTGAAAGTACAACTTCTCTCATGGCACGACCGCTGGCGCCACGCTATCTCTGTTCGCACTCCGAGCAGAGGTCCTGTCATGCACCATCATCCACATGCGTTTCGCATGGCATTGGGCATAGCAATTACCGCATGTGCCACCTTCTCGACCACTGCGTCGGCTGGCGATCTGGTTGAGCACTGGATGGAGACCTCACAGGAAGAGGTCCTCGCCTACTGGACGAATGAAAGACTCGCTGCCGTACCCGACAAGGGAGAAGCTGCCATCAAGCCACCGGGGCCGGATCCACTGCAGACCGACGGTGACCCATGGCAGGGCACAGGCCCACACCCTGCTGGTGTCGGGCGGCTTTTCCTGACCCGCCCGGATGGCGAGGACGCTTCGTGCACCGCCACCGTAGTCGACAGCCTTGGTGGCGACATCCTGGTGACAGCATGGCATTGCCTTGCGCAGCTGGACGAGCACGGTGCCGTCCACTGGAGTCGCCACCTTCTCTTCGCACCGTTTTTCGAGAATGGCACTGCGCCGCTGGGAAAGTATCCAGTACGGCGGATCGTCGCACCGCAGGCCTCAATTTCCGGCGCACTCGACACCAGTTTCCTGCAGACCCACACCGATGCATCCGGCCAGGGGCCCGCGCGCCACGCTGGCAGCCAGGCCATTCGCTTCGATGAGCGCCCCGCAACCGGTCCCCGCGTTACGTTCGGCTACCCCGTTTCAGCCAATGGCATCGGCCTCATCCCGCCAACACCCTGGTACGAATTCGGAAATCCCGAATACACCGGCCAGCAACTGGCTTATTGCGCCACTTCACGCGTTGAACTGTCACCGTGTCGACCCTTCGGTTCGGAGAAGATTCTTCAGTGGGGCCTTGTCTGCGTGCAGGGCCCGGGTTCCAGCGGCGGACCGGTGCTGGAAGCGTTTGATTTCGACAACGGCCATGGAATCGTTGTGGGAGTAAACAGCATGGGCGTGGTCAACGACGGCCGCGCCCATCTGTGTTCGGCCGAGACCGAGGCGCTGGCCGAACGTGCCTACTGGTACATCCAGCAGCGCACCCCGTGAAACTTCAAGGTTCTCCATTCAAGCCCGCATCGCGTTCCAACAGAGAAACGAAAAGGCCGGCATTCGCCGGCCTTTTCGTTCACCACACCTGAGCGTGGATCACTCCGATTCCCACCACATCCAGAAGCTGTCCCACAGGCGCTTGAAGAAGCCGGCCTGCTCGACGGCAGCCACGGCCACCAGCGGTGCCTCGGCAATGACCTTGCCATCCAGGGTGACCTTCACGGTGCCGATCTGCTGCCCGGCGGTGAAGGGTGCTTCCAGGGTCTTGGGCACGTCGATGCTCGGCTTCAGGTCGTTGTAGCGGCCGCGCGGCACGCTGACCAGCATCGGCTGCGCCACGCCCAGCTGCACTTTGTCGGTGGTGCCCTTCCAGACCTTGTGCTCGGCCACGGCCTTGCCCGGCTCGTACAGGCGATGGGTCTCGAAGAAACGGAAGCCCCAGTTCAGCAGGGCCAGGCTGTCATCGGCACGCTGCTTCTCAGACGCACCGCCCAGCACCACCGCGATCAGGCGCTGGTCGCCACGCTGGGCCGAGCTCATCAGGCAGTAGCCGGCCTCGGAGGTGTGGCCGGTCTTGATGCCGTCCACGCTGCCATCGCGCCACAGCAGCAGGTTGCGGTTCGGCTGCTTGATGTTGCCGACCTGGAATTCCTTGATCTTGTTGTACGCGTAGGTTTCCGGGTAATCGCGCACCATCGCGCGGCCCAGCAGCGCCAGATCGTAGGCGGTGCTGTGGTGGCCCTGTGCGGTCAGGCCGTGGGCGTTGACGAAGTGCGAGTCCTTCATGCCGATCTTGGCGGCGTAGCTGTTCATCAGCGACGCGAAGGCTTCTTCGCTGCCGGCCACGTGCTCGGCCAGGGCGATCGCGGCGTCATTGCCCGACTGGATCGCCATGCCCTTTTCCATGTCTTCCAGGCGCGCAGTCTGGTTGACCGGGAAGCCGCTGTAGCTGCCGTCGGTACCGGCGCCACCTTCGCGCCAGGCGCGCTCGCTCATCATCACCTGGTCATCTGCACGGACCTTGCCGTTCTTGACCTCGGCGGCGATCACGTAGGACGTCATCACCTTGGTGATGCTGGCCGGGGCCAGCTGCTCGTGGACGTTTTCACCGGCCAGCACCTGGCCGGTGGCGTAATCCATCAGCACCCAGGCCTTGGACACGCTCGGTGCCGGGGCCGGCGGGGTGGCGACGGTGGCCGGGGCGGCAGCGGCGGCGGGCGCCGGCGTGGCCGGAGTCGGCAGCGGCGTCTGGGCGGAAGCCAGGCCCACCACCAGGGTGGCGGCCAGGGCGGTGGCGGCGGAACGGAAATTCATTGGACAGCAGGCTCCAGGGGACGGCCGGGAATGGAGGGTGGAACGTAACGGCCATTGTAAGGCCGGGAGAGCATGGGCCAGCAGCACCGGCCCGGGCGGATCAATCCTTGACGATCTGCGGCGAACCCAGGCCAAGACCGGCGATGCGACCGACAAGTTCCGCAGCACTGGCATGGTCGCTGGCAGGAACGCGCAGGCGGAACAGGGTACGGCCACCGGCGGCGATGTCACTGATGGTCGCGCCGACGATGCCGGCGGCACTGAGCTGGCCCATCGCGCGGTTGGCGTTGTCGCGGTTGGAGAAGCTGGCGACCTGCACCATCACCGCGCCGACCATCTGCTGCGACAGGCTCGGCGCCGCCGCGGCGGCACGCACCGGTGCCGGTGCCACCGCGCGCGGGGCCGTGCTGGCGACAACCGCCGGAGCCGGCGCGGAGGTGCGCACCACCGGCGCGCTTGGCGACAGGCTGCTGACCGCCACATCCGGCGCGGTGATGGCCACGCCCCGGGTGGTGGCCGGCTGGCCGCGCGCCGGGGCGCCATCGGTCGGCAAGCGGTTGACCAGGCGATCAATATCACTGTCGGTGGAAGCACGTGGCGCCGGCACCGGGCGCGCGCTGGCCACTGCAGTGGCGGCGGCCGCTTCAGCCGCACGACGCTCGCGACGCGACGGCTTCTGCGCCATCAGGTTGCTCTCGCCCGGTTGCAGCGCGCGCACCTCGACATTGCCGGTACCGCGTTGGGTGATGCCCAGGCGCACGGCGGCGGCATAGCTGAGATCGACCACGCGGCCGTCATGGAACGGGCCACGATCGTTGACACGCACGATCACCGACTCGCCGTTGTCCAGGTTGGTCACGCGGGCGAAGCTGGGCAGCGGCAGCGTCTTGTGCGCGGCAGTGAACTGGTACATGTCGTAGACCTCGCGGTTGGAGGTCAGGCGGCCATGGAACTTGGCCCCGTAGTACGACGCGGTGCCGCGCTCGACGTAGTCATGGGTGTCGTCGAGCACCTTGTACGACTTGCCCAGCACCACGTACGGCGACTTGTTGCCGATGGCCGAACGTTCCTCGGCGGTCACTTCCGGCTCGGGGATGCAGGCCACGTTGGGAATGTAGTCGGGCGTGCTGTCACGCACGCCTGGTTTGTACAGGCCACCAGCGGTGTAATTGCCGCGGGTGCTGAGGTCTTCCTTGGCCGCTGCATACGGCGAACCTTCCGGGCAGTGCGCCGGTCGCGAACCACGGCCCTGCACCAGCGTGCCGCTGGACTTGCCACCATGGCCGGCCGTGGCCGGCTTCTTCGGCGCGCTGCTGCAGGCCGCCAGCGCGAAGACGATCAAGCTCGGGACCAACCATCTGATGTTCATGCCGGGGGCAGCTCCTGTCCGGCGATGGCCTGGGACAGCTGGAACACGGCCATCGCGTACATCTTCGAGAGGTTGTAGCGGGTGATCGCGTAGTAGTTCTGGAAGCCCAGCCAGTACTGCTTGCCGGTGCTGCCTTCCAGGGTGATCGGGGTGGCGGTGGCGCCCGGCTGCACCGGCGTGCTCGGCTGGTAGCCGCGCTGTGCGAGGTCGGCCAGCGACCAGGTGGGCATCCATTCGGTCGGGTTGAACTCCTCGCGGCCCGGGGCCAGCGTGGCCGGTACCGCAACCTGGCCACCACGCACCCAGCCCCCCTTCTTCACGAAGTAGTTGGCGATGGAGGAGAACACGTCGTCGTAGCTGTTGAACAGGTCGCGTCGACCATCACCGTTGCCGTCCACCGCGTAATCGAGGTAACTGGACGGCATGAACTGGCCCATGCCCATCGCACCGGCATAACTGCCCTTGAGCGTGGTGATGTCCAGTTTTTCTTCGCGGCCCAGCTCGAACAGCTTGGCCAGCTCATCGCGGAAGAACAGCTCGCGGCGCACTTCGCGTTCGAGCTTGGCCGGGTCGCCGCTGCGTGGGTAGTAGAACGCCAGCGTGTACAGCGCATCGAGCACGCGATGGCTGCCGGCATTCTTTCCGTAACTGGTTTCCACGCCGATGATCGCCACGATCACTTCGGCCGGCACGCCGGTGCGCTGCTGCACGCGATCCAGTTCGGCACGGTGTTCGGCCAGGAACGCGCGGCCGCCATCAATGCGTGCCTTGCTGATGAACATCGGCCGGTATTCGTTCCACGGCTTGACCCGCTCGGCCGGGCGCGACATCGCGGCGATGATCGGCTGGCGCACCTGCGCCTGGTCGAGCACGCTGCTGATCTGCTCCGGCTTCAGGCCATAGCGCTTGGCGGTATCGGCAATGAAGCGGGCCCGCGCGACCTCGAACGGCACCGGTGTGAGATCCACCGGCGGCGCGGTAGCCGCAGTTGCTTCGGGTGCAGCCTCGGCCGGCCCATGGGCCTTGGTGGCGGGCTGGCGCGGCGTACTGCTGGCCTGGGGTGAAGACGGTGGGGACTTCGGCTGGGTCGCGCAGGCGACCAGGCCGAGGGTGAGCATGCAGGCCAGAGTGCGTCGAATCATCGTCGCAGGTTAGCAGGTCATGGATGAATTAAAACCCCTAACACCATGAATCACAACGATTTGCCTGTGTTCAGCGGGAAATGTGAAGGCGTCGTGATCGTGCTTCCCCATTCAGAGAGAGGTGGCCGGTTGCGTCCCCATCCCCGCAGACGCAACCGGCGACCGGATCCGGTCGATACCTGCGCGGCTGCCGCTCCCCAGTGGCAGTGCCCCGCGCTCCTTGTATCCGTTGGATCAGTACTGCTTCCCGCCCGACGCCCCCTCGCGCTGCAACGATAGACGGCGCGCCGTGCCGAACGGGCCGCCATTGTGCAGGCCGATTACGACAAGTCCATTGATCAAGATCAACGCGGCGTAAAAGTGTGAACTATCTAACGTTTTTTACGGACTTTGGTCAGCGAGTGTGCTGTCCTGCATCGTTATGAGAACGCTTCCACAGCGAGCGTTGCGCAGAGTCAGGAAGTTTCCAGCCAACGGCGCAGCCCCTCGTGGGTGGTGTCTGGGGTGGTCGCGGAAAGCAGAAGCCGCGGGTGGGCCGGTCGGGTTGGGTACGCGGGGGACGCCGTGAATCCGTCCCTGGAGGCTTGGCAGCCGCATCCATGCGGCTGACACCCCCGCGTACCCAACCCGACCGGCCTCTGACAGATTTCGGAGGTCTGCCACCCACGGAGAAGAAAGAGAAGATCAAAAGCGGGTCGCGACGCTGCGCTTGCTCGTGAGCCGAGCATGGATCGGCTCTACACAAGGCAATGAAGCGACCCGCCAGGCCGCCTTTGCTTTTGATCTTCTCTTTCTTCTCCGTGGGTAGACGCGCACGGAACCTGTCCGTGGCCGGGTAGATGGGCCGCGCAGGGGCGTGAGCCGCATGGATGCGGCGACCGAGCTTACATGGATGTACTTGCAGCGTCCCCTGCGCGGCCCATCTACCCGGCCCCACCCATGAACTGCTTTGCGCGGTCACCCACGAGGGGCTGCGCCGTTGGCTGGAAACCCTATCCCCCGTGCACGGGCCGGTGCCCGCGCACCGCCATCACCAGCCCGATACCCGCCAGCAGCGACACCGCCGAGGTGCCGCCATAGCTGATCAACGGCATCGGAATGCCCACCACCGGCAGCAGGCCGGAAATCATCCCGCCGTTCACCAGTACGTACACGAAGAACGCCAAGCCCAGGCTGCCGGCCAGCAACCGTGCGTGCGTGTCGCGGGCGTGCACCGCGATCCACAGGCAGCGGCCGACCACGAACAGGTACAGCGCAAACACGGTGGCCACGCCGATCCAGCCGAACTCTTCGGCCAGCACCGAGAACGCGAAGTCGGTGGTGTACTCAGGCAGGAAGTCCAGCGTGGCCTGGGTGCCCTGCCCCCAGCCGCGCCCGTCCCAGCCACCGGAGCCGATCGCGATGCGCGACTGCAGGATGTTCCAACCGGTGCCAAGCGGATCCGCCGACGGATCAAGGAAGGTCAGCACGCGATCCTTCTGGTACTGCCGCAGCAGGCCGAACCAGGCCAGCGGCGCGGCAACGGCAAGGCCCGTCGCGCCAGTTGCCACCCAGCCCCAGTGCAATCCGGCCAACAGCAGCGCGAACACGCCGCTGGCGGTGACCAGCGTGGCGGTGCCGAGGTTGGGCTGCATCAGGATCAGCACGACGGGTACACCGATCAGCACGGTGGTGGTCAGTACGGTGCGCGGCGACGGTGGCAGCGGTTGCCGATGCAGGTACCAGGCCATCATCAGCGGCAGGCTGAGCTTGAGCAGTTCGGACGGCTGCAGGTAGAACACGCCGAGATTGAGCCAGCGCTGCCCGTACTTGCCTGTACCGATCACATACACCGCCATCAGCGGCAGCATCGACAGCGCATAGATTGCCGGCGTCCACGCGCGCAGCCGCAGCAGCGAAACGCGGGACAGCAGCCACATCGACGCCAGGCCACCGGCAAAACGCGCCGCCTGCCCAGCCACCGGCCCGGACACGCTGTGCAGCACCGCCAGGCCCGCGCCCATCAGGATCAGCAACGCGATCAGCAATGGCAGATCGATCGTGCGCGCCACCTCACGGCAGCCACCAAGCAGTCGTTTCCATTCCACGCGGGCACGGTAGCAACGGGTGCTTGCGTGAAGCTGTCAGGGTGCTCCTGCTCTCCGTAGCCGAGCTGCGGGGTCAGATCCCTTTTTCCTGTGGAAAAAGGGATCTGACCCCGACGCCGGACTCAACCGTAGCCGCCGTGCACTGGATTGTGGCTGCGCACCGCCATTACCAGGCCGAAACCGGCCAGCAGCGACACCGCCGAAGTACCGCCGTAGCTGATCAGCGGCATCGGCACGCCCACCACCGGCAGCAGGCCGGAAATCATCCCGCCGTTCACCAGTACATAGACGAAGAACGCCAGGCCAGTGGCGCCGGCCAACAGGCGCGAATAGGAATCGCGCGACTGGCTAGCGATCCACAGGCAACGCCCGATCACCACCAGGTACAGGGTCAGCACCAGGGCCACACCCATCCAGCCGAACTCTTCGCTCAGCACCGAGAACGCGAAGTCGGTGGTCTGCTCGGGAATGAAGTTCAGGTGGGATTGCGAGCCCTCGCCCCAGCCCTTGCCATCGAAGCCGCCGGAACCGATCGCGATCTTCGACTGGATGATGTTCCAACCGGCCCCCAGCGCATCCATCTCCGGGTCCAGGAACATCATGATGCGGTCCTTCTGGTACGGCCGCAGCAGCCAGAACCAGGCCACCGGCGCGACCGCAGCCACGCCGCCCACGCCCAGCCCGACCCACCACCACGGCAGGCCTGCCAGCAGCAGTACAAACACGCCGCTGGCGGCGATCAGCACGCCGGTACCGAAGTCGGGCTGCAACATCACCAGGCCGGTCGGCACGCCGATGATGATCAAGGCCACGAGCACGGTGTTGAAGCGCGGCGGCAGCGGCATCTTGTGCAGGTACCAGGCCACCATCATCGGCAGGCTGACCTTCAGCAGCTCGGCCGGCTGCAGGTAGAAGAACTTCAGGTCCAGCCACTGCCGGCCGTACTTGCCGGTGCCGAGCACGAACACCGCCAGCAGCGGAATCATGGAGATCGCATAGATCATCGGCGTGGCCGAGCGGATGCGCAGGATCGGCACCCGCGAGATGCCCCACAGTGCAGCCATGCCCACCGCGAAACGCGCGCCCTGGGCCATCACCAGGCCGTCGCCACCGGCACTCTTCAAGGTGGCCAGGCCGATCACCATCAGCGCGCCCAGGGCGAGGCACAACACCCAGTCCAGCGTGCTGAAGAAGCGGCGCAGCATGTCGCCGGCCCAGCGCAGGAACACTTTCATCGTGCGGGCTCCGCAACCGTCGGGCGTGGCGTGGCCGGCACTGCGGCAGCGGCCGGCGTGCCCGGCTGCGGCGCAGGGGCCGGTTCGGGGGTGGGGGCACCCACCTGCACCGGGTGTTCGCCCAGCTGCGCGGCCGCGAGATCACCGGCCTGGCGTGCGCCGGCGTCTTCGTTGTCGAACGCGGTGGCACCGATGGCGGTGGTACCACGCTCGCTGTCCAGCGGCTGCATGCCCTCGGGCATCTTGCCCAGCAGGTAGGCATCGAACACCTTGCGGGCGATCGGCGCAGCAGCCGAACCACCATAGCCACCGCCTTCCACCGCCACCGCGATCGCGATCACCGGGTTTTCGACCGGCGCGAAGCCGACGAACAGCGCGCGGTGGCGCAGGTGCATGGGC
Organism: Stenotrophomonas sp. YJH_SMC_91; assembly: GCF_059368495.1. Classification (NCBI taxonomy): domain Bacteria; kingdom Pseudomonadati; phylum Pseudomonadota; class Gammaproteobacteria; order Lysobacterales; family Lysobacteraceae; genus Stenotrophomonas; species Stenotrophomonas sp. YJH_SMC_91. The sequence continues at coordinate 24,437 of NZ_JCAFRT010000022.1, forward strand.
AGGCTCTTCGGGTTCACCGCTGCGGTGCCCTTGCGGCTGATGACCTGCGCGGTACCGGTCTTGCCGGCCATCACGTACGGCGCACCGACCGCCACGCGCCAGCCGCTGCCGCCCGGCCGCATGGTCGCCATCATGCCCTCGCGCACCGCCTGCACGTTGTTGGGGTTGGGGCTGACCGGCTTGCTCTCGCCGGGCGGCGTCGCGGTCCAGTCGCTGTCGAAGCCGTCGCGCTGCTGGATCACCAGGTGCGGGGTGCGCAGCTGCCCGTCGGCCAGCGCGCTGACGCCGCGCGCCAACTGCAGCGGGGTGACCTTCCAGTCGCCCTGGCCGATGCTGATGTTGACCGTATCGCCGGGGTACCAGGCTTCCTTGCGGGTCTTCCGCTTGTAGGCCGGCGACGGCAGGATGCCGCCGATTTCGCCGGTGAGGTCGATACCGGTCGGCTGGCCGAAGCCGTAGTACTCCATGTAATGGTCGAAGCGCTCGATGCCCAGGTCCAGCGCCAGCTTGTAGTAGTAGGTGTTGACCGACTCGGCGATGGACTTGCGCAGATCGGTCCAGCCATGGCCGCCACGATGCGCATCACCCCAGCCACGGCTGGTGCCGGGCAGGTAGAACATGCCGGTGGACAGCACCTTGTCTTCCGGGCGGCGCACGCCCGAGTCCAGGCCGGCCAGGCCGATCAGCGGCTTCAGCGTGGAACCGGGAGCGACGCCGCCGAGCACCAGGCGGTTGAACTGCGGCCGCGACGGGTTCTCGTTCAGCGCCTTGAAGTCGGCATGGGAAATGCCGTTGACGAACAGGTTGGGGTCGTAGGACGGCAGGCTGACCATCGCCAGCACCTCGCCGGTACGGGGGTCCATCGCCACTGCCGAGCCTTCCTGGTCGCCGAAGGCGGCCACCATGGCACGCTGCAGGTCCGCGTCGATCGACAGCCGCAGGTCGGCGCCGGACTGCGCGGCCACCCGGCCGATGGTGCGGATGGCACGGCCCTGCACGTTGGTTTCGACCTGCTCGTAGCCGACCTTGCCGCGCAACTGCTGCTCGTAATAGCGCTCCAGGCCGGACTTGCCGATGTGGGTAAGCGCGGCATTGCCTTCGCCGAGGATCTCCAGGTCCTTGTCGTCGACGCGGCCGACATAGCCGATGATGTGCGCAAACAGGTCACCGTACGGATAACGCCGGGTCAGGTAGGGCTCAAGCTCGACGCCGGGGAAGCGCCAACGGTCGACGGCGAAGCGCGCCATCTCCTCGTCGCTCATGCGCAGCTTCAGCGTGACCGGCAGGAACTTGCGGCGCGCCTTGCGCGACTTGTTGAACGCTTCCAGCTCTTCCGGGCTGATGCTGATGATCTTCGCCAGCCCTTCCAGGGTGGCGTCCATGTCCTTGACCTTGTCCGGGGTCACGTCCAGGCGGAACGCTGGCACGTTCTCGGCCAGCAGGCGACCGTTGCGGTCGTAGATCATGCCGCGCCCGGGCACCACCGGCCGCGGCTTGATGCGGTTGGCTTCCGAGCGCGTGGCGTAGACGTCGTGATCCAGCACCTGCAGCTTGAAGTACCAGCCGCCCAGGCCCAGCAGGCAGACCAGCACGCCCAGGAAACCCAGCGCCGCGCGGCGGCGGAACTGTTCGGCTTCAGCGTGCGGATTCTTGACCTGGCGACGCGGGATCATGGCTCAGCGCCCGCGCTTGCCGAAGCGCACCGCATCCAGCAGCACGAACACCAGCGGCCACAGGCCCATGCCCAGCAGCGGTGCCCACCAGTACGACCACGGCAGGGTCGGTTCACCCACCAGGATGTGCACCAGTGCGCTGACGATGCGGTCGTTGAACAGCAGGCCGCCGATGGCCAGCATCTGCTGCGACATCGGGAAGAAGCGGATGCGGGCGCGGAAACGCTGCAGGATGAAGGCCAGCATCACCAGCCGCAGCGCCTGTTCGCCGAGCACGCCGCCGTACAGCAGGTCGGCGACCACGCCGCTGGCGAAAGCGATGCCCAGGCCGACGCGCTCGGGCGTCTCGATCACCCAGTACGCCAGTACCAGCGCCAGCCAGTACGGGCGCAGCGGCTGCAGCAGCGCCGGCAACGGCAGCAGGCCCAGCAGCAGGGCTACGACCAGGCTGGCCGGCAATACCCACGGGTTGTCGCGCAGGCGGCTCATCGCTGGGCCTCCGGCGTGGTCGGTTGCCGGCCAGCGGCCGGCACTACCGGAGCAGCAGGATCAAGCGAGGATGCGGGAGCAACAGTCCTCGCTTGCGACGAGGGCTGTTGCCGGCCAGCGGCCGGCACTACCGGGGAGCTGACCGGAGCTGGCGTCGTTGTCGCTGGCGCGGCTCCCGCAGGCACGGTGGCGCCGGTGGCCGGGCCACCCGGAGTGGTTTCTTCCAGCTGCAGGCGCAGTTCCGGCGGAATGCGGATCGCCGCACCGGGGCGCAGCAGCAGCACATCACGGCCACGATCCAGCTGGGCGGCTGGCTTCAGTTCGCCGACCAGGAAGGCATGGGTGTCGTCCGGGCGCAGGCCGGTGATGGTGCCGACCGGGAAGCCGGCCGGGAAGCGGCCACCGAGGCCGGAGGTGACGATCTCATCGCCCACTTCCACACCCGCGCTGAGCGGGATGTCGCGCAGCTCCAGCGTGTCGCCGCGACCGTAGACGATCAGGCGTACGCCGTTGCGGGCCACGGTGACCGGCACCGCGTGGTCGGGGTCGGTCAGCAGCAGCACGGTGGAGGTACCGCCGGTGACGCTGATCACCTGCCCCATCAGGCCACCGGCATCGATCACCGCCTGCCCGACATGCACGCCTTCGCGGCTGCCGGCGTCGAGCACCAGGCGCTGCTTCACCGGGTCCAGGTCGATATCCAGGATCGGCGCCAGCTGCACGTCCAGGCCACTGCGCTCGGCCACGTTCAGCAGTTCGCGCAGCTGGGCGTTGTCCAGCGCCGCGGTCTGCAGACGGGTCAGGCGCGCGTTGGCCAGCAGCAGCTGGTTGCGCAGTTCACGGTTCTCGGTGACCAGCTGGGTGTGGCTGGCCGCGGAATCCTTGACCTGGTTGCCGAGCTTGCCGGGCAGACCCGCCAGTGCCCATACAGGCTGCACCAGGCTGTTGGCCTGCTCGCGCAGGCGCGCCAGCCAACCCGCCTGATCGTCAAGGACGATCAGTGTGATGGCCAACGCAAGATAGGCCAGCAACCGCAGGGGGCTGGCGGCATCACCGGATCGGGAGGCAACGGGAGGACCGGCGTAGGGCGGCACGGCAACGATTCAACTGGCAGAAGGCGGAAGGGAAACACGCGGACGCCCCGCCGGTGCCGGCCCGCCATCGCGGCGGGCCGCACCCCGGAAGGGCGCGGCGGGCAGGAACGGCCGGGACGGCTTATTCCGGCGCAAAGAACTCGTTGCCGTGCATGTCCACCAGTTCCAGCGCACGACCGCCACCGCGGGCCACGCAGGTCAGCGGATCGTCGGCCACCTGCACGTGCAGGCCGGTTTCCTCGGAGATCAGGCGGTCCAGGTCACGCAGCAGGGCGCCGCCGCCGGTCAGCACGATGCCGCGCTCGGCAACGTCGGCACACAGTTCCGGCGGGGTCTGCTCCAGCGCCAGCTTGACCGCGCTGACGATGCCCGACAGCGGTTCGTGCAGGGCTTCAAGCACCTCGTTGGAGCTGATCTTGATCATCTTCGGCACGCCCTCGGCGAGGTTGCGGCCGGAGATCTCCAGCTCCTGCACCTCGGCCTGCGGGTAGGCACAACCCAGCTCGACCTTGATGCGCTCGGCGGTGGCTTCACCGATCAGCATGCCGTGGTTGCGGCGCACGTAGTTGGTGATGGATTCGTCGAAGCGGTCGCCGCCGATGCGGACCGAGGCCGAATAGACGATGCCGTTGAGCGAGATCACCGCCACTTCGGTGGTGCCGCCGCCGATGTCGATGACCATCGAGCCACGGGCTTCGGTGACCGGCATGCCGGCGCCGATCGCGGCAGCCATCGGTTCTTCGATCAGGTACACGTCACGGGCACCGGCTTCCTCGGCCGATTCCTTGATCGCGCGGCGCTCGACCTGGGTCGAACCGGCCGGCACGCAGACCAGCACGCGCGGGCTCGGGCGCAGCACGCGCGACTTGTGCACCTTCTTGATGAAGTGCTTGAGCATCGCCTCGGTGTAGGTGAAGTCGGCGATGACGCCGTCCTTCATCGGGCGGATGGTGGTGATGTGGCCCGGGGTACGGCCGAGCATCTGCTTGGCCTCGGCGCCAACGGCTGCCACCGAGCGAGTGCCACCGATGGCACGGTCCTGGCGCACGGCCACGACCGACGGCTCGTTCAGCACGATCCCCTGCCCGCGCACGTAGATGAGGGTGTTGGCCGTGCCCAGGTCGATGGACAGGTCGTTGGAGAACATGCCACGGAGTTTCTTGAACATCTGAGGAAGGAGTCCTGAGGGGTGTCGTGCCCGCCGCGGGATGGCGAAAAAATGGGCAGAAATCGAGGCCGACAAGCCTAGCAACCCGCCTGCCGCCGAGCAAGGAAAAAACTAGCTGAACCCGCGTCTTCACAGGCTTTCGGCCTGATCGGGCATCACCCGGTTCTGGCCCTGAGCGGCACCAGCGGGTAACCTTTGCGCCGTCGGGCGCCCAAGGGCGCCGTTTGCTTGCCCGCTGAACCGGGCCGGCCCACCCCAAAATTCACCGCATAGGCTTACATCGATGTCCGCTCTGATCTGTGGTTCTCTTGCCTTCGACACCATCATGGTGTTCCCGGACCAGTTCAAGAATCACATCCTGCCGGACAAGGTGCACATCCTGAACGTGTCCTTCCTCGTGCCGCGCATGCGCCGCGAGTTCGGCGGCTGCGCCGGCAACATCGCCTACAACCTGCACCTGCTGGGCGGCCAGCCGATCCCGATGGGCACCGTGGGTTCGGATTTCGGCCCGTACCGCGAATACTTCGAAGGCCTGGGCATCGATCTGTCGCGTGTGCGCGTGATCGACGAGCTGTTCACCCCGCAGGCGTTCATCACCACCGACCACGACAACAACCAGATCACCGCCTTCCACCCGGGCGCGATGATGCGCTCCTACGAGAACCATGTGCGCGGCGTGCCGGGCGTGACCCTGGGCCTGGTCGGCCCGGACGGCCGCGAAGGCATGATCCAGAACGCGCAGGAATTCCACGAGGACGGCATTCCGTTCATCTTCGACCCGGGCCAGGCCATGCCGCTGTTCAACGGCCCCGAGCTGCGCGCCTTCATCGATCAGGCCGACTACGTGGTGGTCAACGACTACGAGTCGAACCTGCTGCAGGAGCGCACCGGCTGGGACGAGAAGGAGATCGTCAGCCGGGTCAAGGCCTACATCACCACCCGTGGCCCGAAGGGTGCGGTCATCCACACCCCGGAAAAGAGCTACGACATCCCGCCGGCGCACGAGCGCCGCGTGGTCGATCCGACCGGCTGTGGCGACGCCTTCCGCGCCGGCCTGATCTACGGCATCCAGAAGGGCTACGACTGGCTGACCATCGGCCGCATGGGCAACCTGATGGGCGCGCTGAAGGTCGAGCACCCGGGCACGCAGAACCAGCGCTTCACCTTCGATGAGTTCAACGAGCAGTTCAAGCAGCAGTTCGGTTACGCGCTGGGCGCGTAAGCCGAACTGCCCGCGCATTCCACCTTGTCCCCGCGCCTTCGGCGCGCCCTCTTGAACAACAAGGGGGCTTTCCACCCGATGCGCTGCTGGGAATGCTGTTGGTAGGTGTCGACCTTGGTCGACACTGCCGGCCAGCGGCCGGCACTACCCCTTCTGCCAGGCCGCCAGCCTGGCCACGGGTGTTCTGGTAGGTGTCGACCTTGGTCGACACTGCCGGCCAGCGGCCGGCACTACCCCTTTTGCTGCCAGGCCGCCAGCAAGGCGCGGCAATCGGCGAAATGCCAGTCGGCCCGGCCCGGCCATGGGTTCTCCGGCAGATTGACCAGCACGGTGTGAGCGCCCGCGGCGCGCCCGCACTCCAGGTCGTAGGCGTGGTCACCGACCATCACCGCGTGCGCAGCCCCGATGCCCCAGCGACGAAGATGCTGCTGCAGGCCATCCGGCGAGGGCTTGGGCACCGCTTCATCGCGGCCGATGATGCCGGCGTCGTCGAACAACGCCCCGACCCCGATCGCCTCCAGCGTCAGCTTCGCCAGCGCATGGTCGTTGCGGGTCAGGATGCCCAGTCGGCAACCCGCCGCCGCCAGCGCGCGCAGCAGCTTCACCGCCCCCGGCGCTGGCAACGCGTCCTCGGCCAGGGCGCGCTCGTGATCCAGCAGCCACGCGCGCTTGGCCTGCGCCGGTGCGTCGGGCAATGCCGCGATATGGTCGAGGATGTCTTCCTCCGCGGCGATCTCCAGCGCGCGGCGGATCGCGGCGAAGTCATGCACGGCTACCGTCAGTGTGCCGTCCATGTCGAACACCCAGTGCCGGATCGCGGACAACGCGTGCACTGCGCTGCCCGTCGCAACCCTCACTGCCACCACTGCGGCATGCGGCTGGCGTCGACACCGCCGGTTTCGAACACGGCCGTTCGCGTGCCACCGGCCTTGACCGGGAACTCGATGCTGATCGACTTGCCCTTGCGCGCCAGCTTCCACAGTGCCTTCTGATCGGTGATGAACAGGGCGATGGCTTCATCAGTCTTCGGGCGCCAGGCCGCCATTGGTACCGGCTTGCCGTCATCCACGGTCACTTTCACCGTGCATTGCGGGCAACGGAAATCACCGGCCTGCAGCACCAGGTAGGCATGCCGCTTCCATTCCGGATGATCGCGGAACACCAGCTGCACCGGTTTGGCGCCGCTGCCATCCACGTCCACCCGTTCCTTGCTGTAGATCTGCGCCGAGACCTGGTTGCCCTTGCTGCCCACCGGAATCTGGTTGTACTGCCATAGCCCCTGCATGCGGCGCAGGTCGCGCGCGGCGTCGCCCTTGGCCTTGACCTCGTCGAAGCCTGCGGCGATGCGCTCGGCGGCGGCGGTGTCCTTGTACTGGTCCAGCAGCGAGGCACCATGCAGGCGCGCGCGTTCCCAGTCCTGCGCGGCCACGGCCATGTCGTACTGCTTGGCCACGTCTTCGGCCTTGGCCTCCTTCTGCGCCTGCGCGGCGGCCGCAGCGGCTTCCTGCGCCTTGCGTTCCTCTTCCGGGTTGCTGCAGGCGGCCAGGGCCAGGGTGCAGGCGGTGAGCAGGATCAGTCGTTTCATGGCGGAGGTCCTATGCGAGTGCATCCCGATTCTATCGGCAGCGAAAAGCGGATACACCAACGGCGGGTTTCCCCGCCGTTGGTGGTGAAGCAGTGACCGGTTGCCGGCCAGCGGCCGGCACTACCGCTTACTTGGCTTCAGCCTTGGCCAGCATGTCCTGGACCGAGGCGGTGGTGATCGGGTGGTAGCCCGGCTTGGCCTTTTCGAAGGCCTGCTTGGCCAGTTCCAGACCCTTCGGGGTCTTCACCAGTTCGGCGTAGATCGGCAGGATCAGCTTGCGACGGCCGACGCGCTCGATGAATGCAGCCGCCCCTTCATTGGCCTGCTCGTAGCCGCTGCGGATCGCCAGCGGGTACCAGCGCATGGCGATCTCGCCATTGGGGGTGCCGGTGAAGTGGAAGGCCTTGTCCAGCGTGGCCAGCTTGTCCAGCGGCTGGGTCGCACCGAGGCCGTCGATGAAGCGCACCCATTCCTGGGTGCTCCAGTCGGCGATGACCTGGCTGCTGGGCACGGTACCGGCGCTGGCGAATGCGATGCGCGCGGTATCGACGCTGCTGAAGTTGCGCGACTGCGCCTTGGCCGCGAACGCCGGGATGCCAGGCTCGTCCAGCCACGCCTTCAGTTCGGCCTCGGTCACGGCCGACGGATTCTTCGGCAGCAGGTTCTTCTTCATGTACGCGACGAACTGGTCGGTGTTCGCGCTCTGGAAGGCGTGGTCATCGAACCAGCCCCGCAGGAACGGATCGAAGGTCTCGCGGCCGAAGCGCTGCTCCAGGAACTCCAAGAACCACGAACCCTTGACGTAGGCGACCTGGCTGAGCGCTTCGTCGGGATCACGCTCGTTCAGCGGCGGCAGCGCCAGTGCCTGGTCGGCCGGGCTCATGTCCTTCACTTCGGCCAGCAGGTCGGTCTGGTCGATCTGCTTCTCCATCTCGGCCATCTCCTTGCCGTACAGGGCTTCGGTGATGCGGCCCTGGACGTAGGTGGTGAAGCCTTCATTGAGCCAGATGTCCTTCCAGCTGGCGTTGGTCACCAGGTTGCCCGACCAGCTGTGCGCCAGCTCGTGGGCCACCAGCGAGACCAGCGACTTGTCGCCGACGATCACGGTCGGGGTGGCGAAGGTCAGGCGCGGGTTTTCCATGCCGCCGAACGGGAACGACGGCGGCAGCACCAGCATGTCGTAGCGGCCCCAGCGGTATTCGCCGTACAGCTTCTCGGCGGCACCGATCATCTTCTCGGTGTCTTCGAATTCCTTGGCGGCCTTGTTGACCATGGTCGGCTCGGCCCAGACGCCGGAGCGGCCGGAGATCGGCTCGAACACCAGGTCGCCGGCGGCGATGGCCAGCAGGTAGGACGGAATCGGCTGCGGCATCTTGAAGGTGTAGTCACCGTCACGCGCCGCCTTCGGATCGTTGTCGGCGCTCATCAGCACCATCACGTCCGGGCGCGAGACCACGTGCGCGCTGTAGGTGAAACGCACGCTCGGGGTGTCCTGCAGCGGCACCCACGAACGGGCGTGGATGGCCTGCGACTGGCTGAACATGAAGGGCAGCTTCTTGCCCTCGGTCATCGACGGTGCCAGCCACTGCAGGCCCGATGCGGTCGGCGCGGTGTGGTAGGTCACTTCCACCTTGGCCGGCTGTTCCGGGGCCTCGATGGTCAGCTTGCTGCCGAACACCTTGTCAGCGGCGGCCAGCTCGAACTTCAGCGGGCTGCGCGCGCCATCGGCGGCGACGGCCTCGACCTTGGACACGGTCAGCTCGCGGGTGTCGAGCACCAGCTGCCTGGCGTCCTTCTGCTTCCATTCCAGGGTGTAGGTGGCGGTGCCACCGATCTGCTTCTGGTCGAAGTCCAGCTTCAGATCCAGCGCGATGTCCTTGATGACGACCTTGTCCGGCTCGGCGTACGAGCTTTCGTCGTGGCTGCGGTTCTCGGCGTTCACGGGGGCGGCAGGGGCCTTTGCGGCAGTCGGGGCGGCGGCGGGCGCGGCCGCCTCCTGGGAGCAGCCGGCGGCCAGGGCCACGGCCAGCGGAAGGAGCATCAGCGGATTACGCATGAATCGGGACCGTTACGGGGATCAAACCCCAATGGTACCCCCCTCCGGCCCGGCAGGCGTTGCGCGGTGCGGGGTAATGGCAGGCAAGCCGATCCTGCGCCTCGGGCGCATGCCAACCAAGGTCGGCAGCTACCAGATCGGATCACCGCAGCGGGCGAGCACCAACCACGGTTGGCACCCACCAGAGCGGGGCTTACAGCTTGTAGCCGGAGTGGATCGAAACGATGCCGCCGGTCAGGTTCTTGTAGTGGCAGCGCTCGAACCCGGCCTGCCCCATCATCGCCTTCAGTTCATCCTGCGGCGGGTGCTTGCGGATGCTCTCGGCCAGGTACTGGTAGCTGTCCGAGTCATTGGCGAACAGCTTGCCCAGCTTCGGCAGGATCTTGAACGAGTGGAAGTCGTAGATCGGCTTGAACCAGTCCGCGGTGACTTCGGAGAACTCCAGCACGCGGGCCTGGCCGCCCACCTTCAGCACGCGGTACATCTCGCGCAGGCCAGCGTCCTTGTCGGTCACGTTGCGCAGGCCGAAGGCGATGGTGACCAGGTCGAAGCTGTTGTCCGGGAACGGCAGGGCCTCGGCGTTGCACTGCACGTAGTCCAGGCCGAGCACCAGGCCGCGGTTGGTCAGGCGGTCACGGCCGACCGACAGCATGCCGGCGTTGATGTCGCCCAGCACCACCGAGCCCTCGGCGCCGACGCGCTCCTTCAGCAGGGCGGCGATGTCGCCGGTGCCGCCCGCCAGATCGAGCACGCGGTCGCCCGGCTTCACCTGCGCGGTGGCCACGTAGTAGCGCTTCCACGCCCGGTGCACGCCCAGGCTCATCAGGTCGTTCATCAGGTCGTAGTTGCGCGCGACCGAGGTGAACACCTGGCCGACCAGCTTCTGCTTGTCCTTGGCGGCGACGTCGCGGAACCCGAAATGGGTGGTACCGGCTTTGTAGGGGGATTCGCTCATGGCCCCGATTATCGCACCGCCGGGGGCCAGCGGCACCCCCTGCCCGTATCATGGCGGGCCACGACTTACCGGAGCCCCGCATGATCACCACGCCCGACTACCAGGCCCTGCTGCAGACCGCCATCGCCGAAGCCCGCCAGGGCCTGGCCGAGGGCGGCGTGCCGATCGGCGCAGCCCTGTACCACAACGACGGCCGCCTGCTTGGCTGCGGCCACAACCGCCGCGTGCAGGAAGGCGACCCGTCGGTGCACGGCGAGACCGATGCGTTCCGCAAGGCCGGCCGCCAGCGCCGTTATCAGGACACGATCATGGTCACCACCCTGGCACCGTGCTGGTACTGCTCTGGCCTGGTGCGCCAGTTCAACATCGGCACCGTGGTGGTGGGCGAATCGCGCACCTTCCAGGGCGGCATCGACTGGTTGCGGGAAAATGGCGTCAACGTGATCGACCTGGACAGCCAGGAATGCGTGGACCTGCTGGGCGGCTTCATTGCGCAGCACCCGGAGATCTGGAATGAAGACATCGGCGAATGATCACCACGCAGTGTCCTGTTGAACCCGTTTAATGAACGCTTCAGTGCCGGCACGCCCTAGTGCCGGCAGCGTTTGCGGCCATTGCCGTGAACCAGTGCACAGTCAGCTGCGCAACGTGCACACGCTGCGATAACACCCCGCCCGGCTGCCGCGCCTAGGGTGGGGTTACCGGGACTTCTTTCCCCGGCGGAGCCAGCCATGTGCGCGCACGCCGTACGACCTGCACCAGACTCGATCCTCGACCCGATCCGCGAACGCCTGCAGCGGCAATATGCACTGCACCGGCGCGGCGCGTTGTTCTGGACCGCCTACCAGCGCATGCAACTGGAGCTGGTCCGTCGCCATCCGCTCGACCACGAGCGCCTGTGCAACGCGATGGCCACCCTGGCCGAAGATCTCGGTGCCGTCGAGCACGCGCAGTTGATTGGACATGCCAACGCCAGCTCCACATCGCGCTGACGCGGCATGCACCGCCACATACGCCACACTCCGATGAACCCCCACTCCCTTTCCACTCAACCGAACTGGATTGTCATGCACGCTGAAGTCCCCACCATTCCTCCGGTCATCAACGTTGACGCCGAGCTGGATCACTGGCGCCGCCAACATGCCGAAGGCGCACTGCCGCACAACTCGTTCGGCTCGTACGTGCCGTGGATCAAGTTTGCCTGCGATTCGCTGATCACTCAGCCGCGCGCCAGCGAGGCCGAACGTGACGAGATGTTCCAGACCCAGTACGCCCTGCAGATCATGCCGCGACTGAGTGAAGCCCAGGCCCGCGAATTCGTCGACCGTTGCTGGCAGCACGTCTACCAGAGCAGTCCGGTGCGCAGCCTGCAGGCACCGCGGCTGCAGCGCATGCGCGCCTGACCGCCGCTGCACGGCGCCTGCACGGGCCACTGCCGATCATCCTCGTCACCTGAGTGGGACGACGACGATGAAAGTACGAAACCTGTTCAATACGATCGCCAAGAAGGCCGCGGCCGCCACCGGCTCGCCGTGGACCTTCCTGGCTGCAGTAGCGATCGTGGTGATCTGGGGCATCAGTGGCCCGGTGTTCGGTTTCAACGACACCTGGCAGCTGGTGATCAACACCGGCACCACCATCATCACCTTCCTGATGGTGTTCCTGATCCAGCACACGCAGAACGCGGACACCGCCGCGATGCAGATCAAGCTGGACGAGCTGATCCGGGCGACGGCCGAAGCCAACAACGAACTGTTGGATCTGGAAGAACTGGACGAAGCGCGCCTGGAAGAGATCCGCGCCGAGTACGAGCAGATGGCGCGCGAAGCCGGCGATGCGCTCGCGCGCGTTCGCGCCTGCCATGTAGCGCGGCGCGACGATGAAGCGGTGTAGCAGGTCCTGAAATGACAATGCCGGCCAGCGGCCGGCACTACCATCGATCATCAAGGTAGAGCCGGCCGCTGGCCGGCTGTCCTTCAGCTGCGCTCGTGCCAGCCACCGCCCAGCACCTTGTACAGGGTGATGCGGTTGGCCTGCTGCGCCAGCTGCGCCTGCAGCTGGGTCTGTTGTGCGTTGTAGGCGGTACGCCGCGCATCAAGCAGGGTCACGAAGCTGTCCAGGCCCGCGTCGTAGCGCGCCTGCGACAGGCGGTTGGCCTGTTCGGCCGCTTCCACCAGGCGCTGCTGTGAACTCACCTGCTCGTCCAGGCTGACATTCAACGCCAGCGCATCGGCGGTTTCGCGGAAGCCCACCTGGATCGACTTCTCGTACTGCGCCAGAGCGATATCACGATCGGCGTTGGCGATGGCCAGGTTGGCGCGCAGCTTGCCGCCCTGGAAGATCGGCAGCGTGATCTTCGGCAGGAAGCTCCACACGCGCGTACCGCTGTCGAACAGGTTGGACAGTTCGCTCGAACCACTGCCGATGCTGCCGGTCAGCGAGATGCTCGGGAAGAACGCCGCGCGTGCCGCACCGATATTGGCGTTGGCCGCCAGCAGCTGGTGTTCGGCGGCCATGATGTCCGGGCGCTGCAGCAGCACGTCGCTGGGCAGGCCGGCCGGCGGCGGTGCCAGTGCAAGCAGCTGCGGCTCGATGCTGTCCGGCAGCAGCGCCGGATCCAGCTGGCCACCGGCCAGCAGCGCCAGCGCGTTGCGGTCCTGGGCCAACTGGCCACGCAGGCGTGCGGCGTCCGTACGCGCGGTCTCGACCAGGGTACGGGTCTGGGTCAGCTCCAGCGCCGAACTGCCACCACGTTCGTGGCGGGCCTCGGCCAGGCGCAGCGAATCCTCGTAGGTCTTCAGCGTGGCATCGGCGATCTTCAGCCGCTGCGCATCGGCACCGTAGGTCAGCCATGCGGTGGCCGTCTCGGCCACCAGGCTCAACTGCGCGTTGCGGCGGTTGGCGGCGACGGCGAAGTACCGCTGCAGCGCGGCTTCACTGAGATTGCGCACGCGGCCGAACAGATCCAGCTCGAACTCGGCCACGCCGACACCGGCGGTGAACTGTTCGTTGACACCGGCGTCGGTGCCCTGGCGCTGCATCTGGCCGGTAACGGCCACGCCGGGCACGCGATCAGCGCGCTGCACACGGTACTGGCCGCGCGCGCGCTCAACGTTGAGCACGGCCACGCGCAGATCGCGGTTGTTCTGCAGCGACTGGTCGATCACCTGCTGCAGGCGCGCATCGGTGAAGAAGTCGCGCCAGCCGACGGCGGCGACATCGGCCACCTCGCCCTGCGCGGCCTCGGCCGGCCACTGCGCCGGGATCGCCGGGGCGACAGCGGTGTTCTTCGGCACCAGGGTGGAGCAGCCGGCGAGCGCGAGCACAGCGGCAATGGAAAGGAACAGGGATGCACTTTTCATGGGAATGACTTCCATCGGTACTGCCGGATGGCAGGAGGTCATGCCGGCCAGCGGCCGGCACTACCGTTTCGACAACGCCAGCCTGAGGCCGGCATGACCGTTTCAGGTCACGTCGTGGATTTGCGCTTGAACACGCGCTGCACCACCACGAAGAACAGCGGCACGAAGAACACACCGAGCACGGTGCCGACGATCATGCCGCCGAGCACGCCGGTGCCGATCGCCTGCTTGGCGCCGGAACCGGCACCGGTGGAGATCGCCAGCGGTACCACGCCCATGCCGAAGGCCAGCGAGGTCATCACGATCGGACGCAGGCGGTCGCGCACGGCATGCATGATCGATTCGATCAGGCCTGCGCCCTTCTCCAGGTTCTCTTTGGCGAACTCCACGATCAGGATCGCGTTCTTGCTGGTCAGGCCCACCGTGGTCAGCATCGCCACCTGGAAGTAGATATCGCGTTCCAGGCCCTTGAAGGTATTGGCCAGCACCGCGCCGAGGATGCCCAGCGGGGCCGCCAGCAGCACTGCGGTCGGCACGCTCCAGCTTTCGTACATCGCGGCCAGGCACAGGAATACGATCATCAGCGAGAGCGTGTACAGCAGTGGCGTCTGCGAGCCAGCCTGGCGCTCCTGGTATGACATCGCCGTCCATTCGATGCCGAAGCCCGCCGGCAGCTGCTTGGCCAGCTGTTCGATCTCGGCCATGGCATCACCGGAGGCGACACCCGGGGCCGGTTCGCCCTGGATTTCCATGGCCGACACACCGTTGTAGCGTTCCAGGCGCGGCGAACCGTAATCCCAGTGCTTGGTGGCGAAGGCACTGAACGGCACCATTTCACCCTTGTCGTTCTTCACGGACCAGAGATCGAAGTCCTCCGGCACCATGCGGAACGGCTGGTCGGCCTGCACGAACACACGCTTGACGCGGCCACGATCGACGAAGTCGTCGATGTACGAGCTGCCCCACGCGGCGGCCAGCGTGCCGTTGATCTGGTCGATTGACAGCCCCAGCGAGGTCGCCTTGGCCGCGTCGATGTCGATGCGGAACTGCGGCGTGTCCTCCTGGCCGTTCGGGCGCACGTTGGCCAGCTTCTTGCTGCCGGCGGCGAGGCCGAGCAGCTGGTTGCGCGCGGCCACCAGTGCCTCGTGGCCCTGGCCGCTGTTGTCCTTCAGGAAGAAGGTATAGCCCGAGGCGGTGCCCAGTTCCGGGATGGCCGGCGGCGGGAAGGCGAAGATGAAGGCATCCTTGATCTGGCCCAGGGCCGCCATCGCGCGTCCGGTGATCGGCATCACGCCATTGTTGGCGTCACGCTCGCTCCAGTCCTTCAGCTTGACGAACGCCATGCCGGCGTTCTGGCCCATGCCGGCGAAGCTGAAGCCCTGCACCGAGAACACCGAGTCCACCGCATCCTTCTCGTTCTGCAGGAAGTGGTTTTCCAGTGCCGCGATCGATTCCAGCGTACGTTCCTGGGTGGCACCCACCGGGGCCTGCACCAGCGCCATCAACACGCCCTGGTCTTCGTTGGGCAGGAATGAGCTGGGCAGGCGCACGAACAACACGCCCATCAGCACGAACAGCGCCGCCACGATGCCCATGAAGCGCCACGGGCGATGGATGATGCCGCGCACGCCACGCTGGTAGCTTTCGCTGGTGCGGTCGAATCCACGGTTGAAGCCATTGAAGAAGCGACCGGCCAGGCCGCGGTGGGCGACGTGGTGCTCACCCTTCTTCAGCGGCTTGAGCATGGTCGCGCACAGCGCCGGGGTCAGCACGATCGCGACCAGCACCGACAATGCCATCGCCGAGACGATCGTGGCCGAGAACTGGCGGTAGATCACGCCGGTGGAGCCACTCATGAAGGCCATCGGCACGAACACCGCCGACAGCACCAGGCCGATGCCCACCAGCGCGCCGGTGATCTGGCCCATCGACTTGCGGGTCGCCTCGAGCGGCGACAGTCCTTCCTCGGACATGATGCGCTCGACGTTCTCCACCACCACGATGGCATCGTCCACCAGCAGGCCGATCGCAAGCACCATCGCGAACATGGTCAGCATGTTCACCGAGAAGCCGAGCATGGCCAGCACGCCGAAGGTACCCAGCAGCACCACCGGCACGGCGATGGTCGGGATCAGGGTGGCGCGGAAGTTCTGCAGGAACAGGTACATCACCACGAACACCAGCACGATCGCTTCGATCAGGGTCTGCACCACGCCCTTGATCGACACGCGCACGAACGGGGTGGTGTCGTACGGGACCTCCGCCTTCAGCCCGGCCGGGAAGAAGCTCTTCATGTCTTCCAGCGCGGCATTCACACCAGCAGCGGTATCCAGCGCGTTGGCGCCGGTGGCCAGGGTCACCGCCAGGCCGCTGGCCGGCTGGCCGTTGTAGCGGGTGACGAAGTCGTAGGACTCGGCACCCAGCTCGACGCGGGCGACATCCCCCAGGCGCAGCTCGGCACCGTCCTGCGCACCGCGCACGATGATGTTGCGGAACTGTTCCGGGGTCTGCAGGCGCGACTGCGCGTTGATGGTGGCGTTGAGCTGCTGGCCCTTGATCGACGGTGCACCGCCAAGCTGGCCGATGGCCACCTGCGCGTTCTGTGCCTTGATCGCTGCGGTCACTTCCGCAACCGACAGGCCATAGGTATGCAGCTTGTTCGGATCCAGCCAGATGCGCATGGCGTACTTGCCACCGAACACCTGGATGTTGCCCACGCCCGGCACGCGGCTCAGGCGATCGACGACATTGGAACCGACGTAGTCGGCGATGTCGTTGGCATCCATGCTGCCGTTCTCGGACACGAACGCGATGACGTTCAGGAAGCCCGAGCTGGACTTGGCCACGTTGATGCCCTGCCGCTGCACTTCCTGCGGCAGCAGCGGCATGGCCAGCTGCAGCTTGTTCTGCACCTGCACCTGGGCGATGTCCGGGTTGGTGCCGCTCTCGAAGGTCAGGGTGATGGTGGCCTGGCCGTTGGACGAGCTGTTGGAGGAGAAGTAGATCAGACCATCAAGGCCCTTCATGTTCTGCTCGATGATCTGCGTCACCGAGTCCTCGACCACCTTGGCCGATGCACCCGGGTAGGTGGCGCTGATTTCCACCGCCGGTGGTGCGACGTTGGGGTACATCGAGACCGGCAGCTTGAACAGGGCCAGGCCGCCGGCGAGCATGATGATGATGGCGATCACCCACGCGAAGATGGGTCGATCGATGAAAAAGCGTGCCATGGGGTTCTCCGCTTACTTCGCGTCGCCGGCCGGGGCGGCAGGCTGGGCGGCCGCTGCCGGCTTGGCCGGAGCAGCGCCCTTCTCGGTGGCCTTGACCGGCATGCCGGGGCCGATCTTCTGCAGGCCTTCGACAATGACCTTGTCGCCGGCCTTCAGACCGTCCTCGACCAGCCACTTGTCGCCGACCGTGCGGCTGACCTTGACCGGGCGCACTTCGACCTTGTTGTCCTTGCCGACCACCATCGCGGTCGTGTCGCCCTTCGGATCGCGGGCGATGCCCTGCATCGGTACCAGCACCGCATCGCTGCGCACGCCGCCGCCGATCACCGCGCGCACGTAGGTGCCCGGCATCAGCAGGCCGTCCGGGTTGTCCACCTTCACGCGCAGGCCGAAGCTGCCGGTGGCTGGATCGACGCTCACTTCAGAGAACTCCAGCGTGCCCTTGTGCTCGAAGGTGCTGCCGTCTTCCATCAGGATGCTGACCGGCAGCGTCTGGTTGTCCTGCAGGCGGCCGGCAGCAAGTTCGCGGCGCAGCTGCAGCAGCTCGGCCGAGGACTGGGTCAGGTCGACGTAGATCGGGTCCAGCTGCTGCACGGTGGCCAGTGCATTGGCCTGGCCGACGCTGACCAGCGCACCCTGGGTAACGCTGGACTTGCCGATGCGGCCGCTGATCGGCGCGGTGATGCGGGCATAGCCGAGGGTGACGTTGGCCGCGTCCAGCGAGGCCTTGGCGGCACCGACATCGGCCTCGGCCTGCTTCTGCGCGGCCACGGCGTTTTCCAGATCCTGCTGGCTGACCGCGTCGACCTTGGCCAGCTCGGTGATGCGCTTGGCGCTAAGGCGCGCGGCGTTGGCCGTGGCTTCGGCGCGGGCCAGCTGGGCGCGGGCGCTGTTGGCCTGGGCGCGGTAGCTGGCGTCCTCGATCTGGTAGAGCGGCTCGCCGGCCTTGACCATGCCGCCTTCGGTGAACAGGCGCTTGGCAACGATGCCGTTGACCTGCGGGCGCACTTCGGCGACCAGGAAGGCGTTGGTACGGCCCGGCAGTTCGCGGGTCAGGCCCACGGTCTCGGACTTCAGCGTGACCACGGTGACGTCACCCGGGCCCTGCTCGGGGGCCTGGGGTTGGCCGCCGCAGGCAGCCACGGCTGCGGCGATGGCCAGCGACAGTGCAAAGGGTCGGATTCGGCTCAGCAACATGACGGAAAGGCTCTTGAAGGAAAGGATCTCAGCCGGCGCTGATACGGCGGACCCTTCGACCGGTAAAGGTGAAGACCGTGAGAACAGCGCCCACCCGGGTGGAGCGGGAGCCGGACCGGCCTGCCACGCACACGACGGGAATGATGGGAGCGAAATATACATACATGCTTGTTTGTTTGTAAACCGGTACAATTCAGCCACGTTTCACCCGCACTCGTACCTACATGGCCCGCAAGACCAAAGAGGACACCCAGGCAACCCGGGAAGGCATCCTTGACGCCGCCGAAGCCTGCTTCCATGAACACGGCGTGGCCCGTACCACGCTGGAGATGATCGGCGCCCGCGCCGGCTATACCCGTGGCGCGGTCTACTGGCACTTCAAGAACAAGAGCGAGGTGCTGGCCGCGATCGTCGAACGGGTGCACCTGCCCTTCATGCAGGAACTGGAGCGCACCTCCACCGACCAGCGCGACACCCCCGTGCACGACCTGCGCGCGGTGATGATCCACTCCTTCATCGAGCTGTCCGAAGACGAGCGCCTGCGCAAGACCATGGAGATCATGCTGCGCAGCGATGCCTCGGCCGACACCAGGGTGCTGACCGAAATGCAGCAGGCCGGATTCCGCGATGCGCTGGACCGGATGGAGCGTGCCCTGCGCCGCGCCCGCGATCTGGGCCAGCTGCGCGAAGGCGCCGACCCCAAGATCGCCGCGCGCATGCTGCATGCCACCGTGCTGGGCGTGCTGCACGGGGCGATGGTCGAACCGGACCTGATGGATCTCAAGCGCGACGGCATGCTCGCACTGGACATGACCCTGGCCGCCTACGTGAAGGACGGCGTGTTCGTGCCGGGCACTGTGCCCGAGCCGCTGCCCGAAGCGTGAGTGGCGCTGCTGCCGCCACCGCCGCGCCCATCTGAGGACAGCCCCGTGATCCTGGACAACGTGGTGTGGGGCTTCATCGGCTGTGGCAGCGTCACCGAGAAGAAGAGCGGCCCCGCCCTGGCCAGCACACCCGGCTCACGGGTGGCAGCGGTCATGCGCCGCAATGCGGGATTGGCCGAGGATTATGCGCGGCGCCACGCGATTCCGCGCTGGTACGCCGACGCCGACGCACTCATCGCCGATCCCGAAGTGAACGCGGTCTACGTGTCAACGCCGCCCTCGACGCACATGCATTACGCGCTGCAGGCGATCGCCGCGGGCAAGCCGGTCTACATCGAAAAGCCGATGGCCATGGACCACGACGAGTGCCAGCGCATCATCGCGGCCAGCGCCCGCAGCGGCGTGCCCGTGTTCGTGGCCTACTACCGCCGTGCCCTGCCCCGCTTCGCACAGGTGAAGCAGCTGCTGGACAACGGCGCGATCGGAACGCCGCGCAGCGTGCGCGCCACCCTGCATCGGCCGCATTCGGCGAATGCCGCATCGCCCGACTTCTGGCGGACCAATCCGTCGATCGCCGGCGGCGGGCTGTTCGTCGATCTGGGCTCGCATACCCTGGACCTGCTCGACCATCTATTGGGGCCGCTGGGCGACGTGCGTGGCCTGGCCAGTTCGCTGACCGGCGCCTACGCCGCCGAGGACAGTGTCTCGATGTGCTTCCGTACCGGCAGTGGGGCGCACGGCATCGCGCAATGGAGCTTCTGCGCGTTCCGGCGCCAGGATGAGGTCGAGATCACCGGCGACCGCGGGCAGCTGCGCTTTGCCACCTTCGAGGACGTTCCAGTGGTTCTGGAGACCGAAGCGGGCATGCAGGCATTCGACATCCCGAACCCGCCATCGGTCCAGCAGCCGTTGATCGCGCACCTCGTGGACGAACTGCGCGGCAACGGCCGTTCGCCCTCGAGCGGCATCAGCGCCGCCCGCACCAGTGCGGTGATCGACCAGGTGCTGCGGGACTACCGCACCCGGCAGTCGCGCTGACCGCACAAGAAAATGGCCGCCCTGCGGCGGCCCTTTCTGTTGCAGCGGGCGGAGTCAGAGCCCTCGCTGGGGCGAGGGATCCGACTCCAACGGGCATTACAGGATGTAGCGGCTCAGGTCCGGGTCCTGCACCAGCTCACCCAGGTGCTTGTCGACGTAGGCGCTGTCGATCGCCAGGCTTTCGCCATCGCGGTCCGGTGCCTCGTAGCTGAGCGAATCCAGCAGGCGCTCCAGCACCGTATGCAGGCGACGGGCACCGATGTTCTCCTGGCGCTCGTTCACCTGGAAGGCGATTTCGGCCAGGCGCTCGATGGCGTCGGCGGTGAAGCTGACCTTGACGCCCTCGGTAGCCAGCAGCGCCTCGTACTGCTTGGTCAGCGCGGCCTTCGGCTCGGTCAGGATGCGCACGAAATCACCCTTGCTCAGCGCACCCAGTTCAACGCGGATCGGGAAGCGACCCTGCAGCTCCGGAATCAGATCGCTGGGCTTGGCCAGGTGGAACGCACCGGATGCAATGAACAGGATGTGGTCGGTCTTGATCGTGCCGTACTTGGTGGACACGTTGGAGCCTTCCACCAGCGGCAGCAGGTCGCGCTGCACGCCTTCGCGGGAGACATCGCCGCCGCCCACGTTATCGCCACGCTTGGCGACCTTGTCGATCTCGTCGATGAAGACGATGCCGTGCTGCTCGCAGGCCTCGATCGCCGCAGTGCGGATATCGTCCTCGTTGACCAGCTTGCCGGCCTCTTCCTCGATCAGCAGCGGTCGCGCGGCCTTGATGGTCAGCGTGCGCTTGTGCGCCTTCGCGCCGCCGCCAAGGTTGGCGAACATCGACTTCAGCTGCTGGCCCATTTCCTCCATGCCCGGCGGGGTCATGATGTCCATGCTGACATTGGCGGCCAGGTCGAGTTCGATCTCGCGCTCGTCCAGCTCACCGTTGCGCAGCATCTTGCGGAACTTGATGCGGGTCTCGTTGTCCTGCGCCGACGGTTCGTTGCGGGCGACTTCCGGATCGAAGCCGATGCCGCCGCTGCGGCGCGGCAGCAACGCATCGAGGATGCGGTCTTCGGCGCGTTCCTCGGCCTGGGTACGCACGCGCACCTTGGCCTGTTCGCGGTACAGCTTCACTGCCGTATCGGCCAGGTCGCGGATGATCTGCTCGACGTCCTTGCCGACGTAGCCGACTTCGGTGAAGCGGGTGGCTTCGACCTTCACGAACGGCGCGTTGGCCAGCGTGGCCAGGCGACGCGCGATCTCGGTCTTGCCGACGCCGGTCGGGCCGATCATCAGGATGTTCTTCGGCATCACTTCATTGCGCAGCTCAGGCACCAGCTGCATGCGGCGCCAGCGGTTGCGCAGGGCGATGGCCACGGCGCGCTTGGCGTCGTGCTGGCCCACGATATGCCGGTCCAGTTCCTGCACGATCTCGCGCGGGGTCATGGTGGCGGAGGAAACTTCGATCTTCGACATGGATGTGCTCACGAATTCGTTGTCGGTCGCGCCGGCCGCTGGCCGGCAACCAGGCACGCGTGTGGGGGATCATGAGGTTGCCGGCCAGCAGCCGGCGCGACCCTCAGAGTTCCTCGACCACCACGTTGCGGTTGGTGTAGATGCAGATATCGCCGGCAATGCCGATCGCTTCGCTGGCGATGGTGCGCGCATCCAGTTCGGTGTGTGCCATCAACGCGCGTGCAGCCGACAGCGCATAGGAACCACCCGAGCCGATGGCGATGATGCCATCCTCCGGTTCGATCACATCGCCGGTGCCGCTGATGATCAGCGAGGTTTCCTTGTCGGCCACGGCCAACAGGGCTTCAAGCTTTCCGAGGCGGCGCTCGGTGCGCCAGTCCTTGGCCAGTTCGACCGCAGCACGCTGCAACTGGCCGTGCTTTTCCAGCTTGGCCTCGAACAGCTCGAACAGGGTGAAGGCATCGGCGGCGGCACCGGCAAAGCCGGCCAGCACCTGGCCATCACGACCGAGGCGGCGCACCTTGCGCGCATTGCCCTTCATCACGGTGTGGCCCAGCGTGACCTGGCCGTCGCCGGCAATGGCCACGTGCTCGCCGCGACGGACGCAGACGATGGTGGTGGCGTGGAAAACGTTGGGGTTCTGACTGGGGTCCATGATGCCTCCGGGGTGACAGAACCAGAGGTGGGGACTGCCCTGCGCCCTTCAAGCCACCCGCGACCGGCTGCCGCACGGGCAACGTTCAGCTTTCTCCGCTGCCCTCGCTGCTGCTTCGACGCTTCGCGCGCGGATGCGCCGCGTCGTAGACCTTGGCCAGGTGCTGGAAATCCAGATGGGTGTAGATCTGGGTGGTGGCGATGTCGGCATGGCCCAGCAGCTCCTGCACGCCGCGCAGATCACCGGATGATTCCAGGATATGGCTGGCGAAACTGTGCCGCAGCATGTGCGGGTGCACGTGCTTGAACAGGCCCTGGCGCTGCGCCAGCTGGCGGATGCGGATCTGCACCGCGCGTTGGCTGATCGGTCCGTTGCGGCCGGGAAATACCGGCGAGGCCGGACCACCGCCACTTTCGGCGCGCCACGCCTGCAGCGCTTCGCGCGCCGGCCGGCCGAACGGCACGCGGCGCTGCCGATTGCCCTTGCCCAGCACGTTGACCAGCCCGCTGTCGAAATCCAGATCGCGCCAGGTCAGCGCGCAGACTTCGCTCAGGCGCAGGCCGGAAGAATAAAAAAGTTCCAGCAGCGCGCGGTCACGGCGGCCAAGTTCACCTTCCGGCTCCAGCTCGACCAGCTGCACGGCCTCATCGGCGTCGAGGACCTGAGGCAACCGGCGCGGCGCGCGCGGCGCCTTCAGCGTTGCTGCAGGACTGACCTCGATGCGGCCGTGCTTGAGCAGCCAGGCATAGAAGCTGCGGCAGGCGGACAAGCGGCGCTGCAGGCTCTTGGCCGACAGGCCACGGCGGTGCTCATCGGCGACGAACTGGCGCAGCGCGTCGGCATCGAGTGCCTCCACCGCAACACCGCGCGGCTCGGCCCAGACCGACAGCGCGTCCAGGTCACGGCGGTAGGCATCGAGCGTATGCGCCGACATCCGCCGCTCTACCTGCAGATGCTGCAGGAAGGCCTGTACCGCGCTCATCGTCGTGTCCTGCTCAGCCCGGGAAGCGCTTCAGGCCGGCGACCAGGGCGTCGCCCATCATGCGCAGGAACAGCGTGCCCATGCCCGGATAGAAACGGTTCGGATCGTGGCTGCCCACCGCAATCAGGCCCACGCCCGGCAACGGCAGCAGCGCGGTGGTCTGCACTTCCTCGCTGCGCACGCCATACAGCACGGCATTCTTTTCCGGCTGCAGGCGGCCGCAGATCGGCTCGCCGTCCTTCAGGCAGTCGCGGAACGGGCCGAGCTGCGGATCATCGGCGGCGATCACCTGCAACCAGTCGGCCTGTTCCAGCCCGGCCACCGGCGTGTGCACCACCAATCGCACCAGGTCGCCGGCGAAATCTTCCTGCAGCGAGGCCGCCATCGCACGCAGGGTGTCGGCGGCGTTGTCCTGCTTCATCAACGCCAGGGTCAGCTGGTGTGTGCGCACCGCCAGGCGTTCGTTGACCTGGGCAGTCGCGCCCAGGTCGGCCAACCGTCGTGCCAGCTCGCGGTTCTTCTCGCGCAGCACTTCCAGCTGGTAGCTGGCCAGCGACGCGGTCGGGCCGTCGTCACGCGGCACCACCAGGGTCAGGGCCAGGTCCGGGAACTGCTTGAGGAAGCCGGGATGTCGCCGCAACCAGGCAGCGACTTCGTGGGCCCCGAGCTTGTCGACGGTTTCGGTCATGCCATCCACTCCCCTTCGAAGACGAATGCGGTCGGGCCGGCCATCACCACAGGCTGGCCATCGCCCGGCCACTGGATGCGCAGGTCACCGCCGGGCAGGCTGATGCGTGCATCACGCTGCAGGCGGCCGCGCTGCATCAGGGTCACCGCAGCGGCGCAGGCGCCACTGCCGCAGGCCAGGGTTTCGCCGACGCCGCGTTCATTCACACGCAGGCGTGCATGCGCCGGGCCCATCACCTGGGCGAAGCCCACGTTCACCGAGCGCGGGAACGAGGCATGCTGCTGCAGCAGCGCACCGACGCGCTCGACCGGTGCAGCATCGATCAGGCCCACTTCGATCACTGCATGCGGGTTGCCCATCGACACCGCAGCGAAACGCACGCTTTCGCCCTGCAGCGGCAGCAGGTATTCCTCGCGCGCGTGGGCGAAACCCACCAGCGGCACGTTGGCCGGCTCGAACGCCGGCACGCCCATGGTCACCGCGAACTGGCCATCGCCCAGCACTTCCACCTCATGGCTGGCCAGCGGGCTGTCGATGACGAAGCGGTCGCCCTGCGCACTGCCTTCGCGCACCAGCCAGGCGGCGATGCAGCGCGCGCCATTGCCGCACTGTTCGGAATTGGAGCCGTCGGCATTCCAGATGCGGTACGACGCCACCGAGCCTTCCGCACGCGGCGCTTCGATGGTCAGGATCTGATCGCAGCCGACGCCGGTGTGGCGGTCGGCCAGCTGCGCGGCCAGTTCAGGCGTGGGCGGCGCGGTGCCGTCACGCAGGTCGATCACTACGAAATCATTGCCCGCGCCATGCATCTTGCTGAAGCGCAGGGCCTTGGAACCGGCCTTACTCATTCCCGCCGCCCACCTTCTTCGCAGGCGCAGGCGCCGGTTGCGTGGTCGGTGCAGCCGGCTCCACGGTCGTGGCCGGGGTGCCGCTGCCTTCGGTCTGCGCCGGGGTCGCTTCGGTAGCGGGCTCGGCAACAGGTTCGACGGTTTCTTCCACCGGCACCGGCTTCTGCGGCAGTACCAGCGGGCCCTTGTTGCCGCAGGCGGCGAGGAACAGCAGCGAAGCAGCTGCCAGCGGAATCAGGATGGCGTTTCGATGGGGGATCTTCATGCCCCGAGTATAGCCATTGGCGGCTGAGCGGTTGGTAGAGTCGACTGTGAGTCGACTGCTCCTGCAACGGCCGTGAAAAACCCGCGCTGCGCGCGATAGTCGACTGACAGTCGACTGACAGTCGACTCTACCCCCCTGGCCGCCCCACGGGCCGCCCCGGGGCGGGCCATGTTCAGCCTTCCGGCGGTGGCAACGGCCGGGTCCACAGCCAGATCGCCACCACGGTCATGCTGCCGATCGAGAACCACTTCACCCAGGCAATCGGCACGCACCAGAGCATGATGCCGGCGCATACCGCCATGGTGATCGTGGCCATCCACTTGCCGTAGCGGCTGACCGCCCCGTGTGCCTGCCAGTTGGCGATGGCCGGGCCGAAGCGTGGATGCTGCAGCAGCCAGTTGTGCAGGCGTTCGGAGCCACGCGAGGCGGCCCAGGCCGAAATCAGGATGAATACGGTGGTCGGCAGGCCCGGCACGAAGATGCCGACGATGCCGGTGCCGAGGCTGACATAGGCCAGCAGCCACCACGCCCAGCGGAAACGCACCACGCGCGGAGGCGTGGTGGCATCGCGAGGGACGGAAGGATCTGGCGCGCTCATGGCCGCAAGGATACCGGTTCAGGGTGCCAGGCAGTGCCCGGCACCCTGTCGCGATCACGGCTGGGCGATGCCCAGCTGCTGCAGCATGAATGCGTACGACTCGGACAGCTCGCGGTAACGCTGGAAGCGCCCCGACTTACCGCCGTGGCCGGCTTCCATGTTGGTGCGGAACAGGATCGGGTAGTGGCCGGTGTTGTCGTCACGCAGCTTGGCCACCCACTTGGCCGGTTCCCAGTACTGCACCTGCGAATCCCACAGGCCGGTGCCCACGAACAGCGCCGGATAGGCCTGCTTGCTGACGTTGTCGTAGGGCGAGTAGGACAGCATGTAGTCGTAGAACTGCTTCTGCTCCGGGTTGCCCCACTCGTCGTACTCGTTGGTGGTCAACGGAATGGTCGGGTCGAGCATGGTAGTCACCACGTCGACGAACGGCACCTGGGCCACCATCACGCGGTAGTCCTGCGGCGCCTGGTTGGCCACCGCGCCCATCAGCAGGCCACCGGCACTGCCCCCGGATGCCGCCACGCGATCCTTCGCCGCCCAGCCCTGTGCCACCAGGCCACGGGTGACGTCGATGAAGTCGTTGAAGGTGTTCTGCTTGTGCAGCAGCTTGCCGTTCTCGTACCAGTCGCGGCCCATTTCCTGGCCACCGCGGATGTGGGCGATGGCATACACCACGCCACGGTCGAGCAGGCTCACCGCGGTCTGGTTGAAGTACGGGTCCATCGACATGCCGTAGCTGCCATAGGCGTACTGGAACAACGCGCCCTTGCCATCCTTCTGGTAGCCCTTGCGGTAGACCAGCGACACCGGCACCTTCACGCCATCGCGCGCGGTGATCCAGACGCGATCGGTTTCGTACTTCGACGCGTCATAGCCGATCACCGGCTGCACCTTCAGCTGGCGACGCTCCCCGGTGGCGGTGTTCAGTTCGAACACGGTGGTGGGGGTGGTCATCGAGGTGTAGACGTAGCGCAACCAGGGCGTATCGGCCTCGGTGTTGTCGCCCAGGCCCATCGAGTACGCCGGCTCGTCGGCCTTCACGTAGTCGCTGCGGCCATCCTTGAACAGCAGGCGGATGCGTTCCAGGCCCTCGGAGCGTTCGGCGATGGCGGTGTAGCCATCGAACAGTTCGAAGCCTTCGATGAACACCGCATCGTCGTGCGCGATCCAGTCCTTCCACTGCGCACGCGAGGTCGCATCGGTCGGTGCGGTGACCAGCTTGAAGTTCTTCGCACCGTCATTGGTACGGATCACCCAGCGGCCATCGTAGTGGTCGGCGTCGTACTCGACATCGCGCTGGCGCGGCGCCAGCACGGTGAAGTGGGTCGGGTCGCTGGCCGGCGCGTAACGCTCTTCCGAGGACACGGTGCTGTGCACGCCGATGGTGATGAAGCGATCGTCGCGGGTGCGGCCGATGCCCATGTAGAAGCTGTCGTCCTTCTCTTCGTAGACGACGGTGTCGGCGCTGGCCGGGGTGCCCAGCACGTGCTTCTTCACGCGCACGGTCAGCAGCGTTTCCGGATCGTTCTCGACGTACAGCACGGTGCGGTTGTCGTCGGCCCAGACCAGGTCGCCCGAGCTGCCGGTGATCACATCGGGCAGCACCTTGCCGGTGGCGAGGTCCTTGAAGCGGATGGTGTACTGGCGGCGGCCGACATCATCATCGGCCCAGGCCAGCAGCTGGTTGTCCTGGCTGACTTCCATCGAGCCGACGCTGAAATAGCCCTTGCCGGCAGCCATCGCGTTGACGTCCAGCAGGATTTCCTCGGCGGCCTCCATGCTGCCCTTGCGGCGTGCGTGGATCGGGTAGTCCTGGCCGGTTTCGAAGCGGCTGTAGTACCAGTAGCCACGCTCGCGCGCCGGCACGCTGGAATCGTCCTGCTTGATGCGGCCGACGATCTCCTTGTACAGGGTGTCCTCCAGCGGCTTCAGCGGCGCCAGCAGCTGGTCGGCATAGGCATTCTCGGCCTGCAGGTAGGCCAGCATGTCCTTGTTCCCGCGCTTGTCGTCGCGCAGCCAGTAATAGTCATCGTTGCGGGTCGCGCCGAACGGCGCCTTGACCACATGCGGATGCTTGGCGGCATCCGGCGGAACGGGCGGAGTGGCGGCGGTGGCAGTGGTGGTCATCAGGCTGGCAAGCAACAGGCAGAGGGTGGATTTCATGAGATAGGGCTCCTTGAGGGGCAATGCAATGGCGTCCTTGCGCCCGAGTCTGGGTTGCGGAAGGACGGTGGGCAACCCTGCGGAACGTCATGGTGGCCATGCCTGCCGGTAGTGCCGGCCGCTGGCCGGCAACCTCACCGGCCTGCGGGTGGGTCGGTTGCCGGCCAGCGGCCGGCACTACCAGAGCGCGTGCCCCCGGTGCGCGGCGTACCATGGGCTGCATGAGTACCCTGCCCCATACGCCGGGCTACAGCCGGCGCAGCCATGAAATCGCTACGTTCCACGTGATGTCCCTGCTGGCCCGCGCGCAAGCGCTGGAACAGGCCGGCCACGACGTGATCCACCTGGAAATCGGCGAACCGGACTTCACCACCGCCGAACCGATCGTGCGTGCCGGCCAGGCCGCATTGGCCGCCGGCCATACCCGCTACACCGCCGCACGTGGCCTGCCCGCCCTGCGCCAGGCGATCAGCGGCTTCTATCGCAGCCACTACGGGCTGGACATCGACCCCGAACGCATCCTGGTCACCCCCGGCGGCTCCGGTGCGCTGCTGCTGGCCAGCAGCCTGCTGGTCGATCCCGGCCGCCACTGGCTGCTGGCCGACCCTGGTTATCCGTGCAACCGCCACTTCCTGCGCCTCGTTGAAGGCGGCGCACAGCTGGTGCCGGTCGGCCCGGACACTGCCTACCAGCTCACACCGTCGCTGGTGGAACAGCATTGGAGTGCCGACAGCGTCGGCGCGCTGGTTGCCTCACCGGCCAACCCGACCGGCACCGTGCTCTCCGCCGACGAACTGGCCGCCCTGTCGAAGACCCTGCACGCGCGCGGTGGTCACGTGGTGGTGGACGAGATCTACCACGGCCTCACCTATGGCCTGGATGCACCCAGCGTGCTGCAGGTGGATGACAGCGCATTCGTGCTGAACAGCTTTTCCAAATACTTCGGCATGACCGGTTGGCGGCTGGGCTGGCTGGTGGCACCGCCAGCAGCCGTGCCGGACCTGGAGAAACTCGCGCAGAACCTGTACATCAGCGCGTCGAGCATCGCCCAGCATGCCGCGCTCGCCTGCTTCAGCGCGGAGTCGATGGCGATCTTCGAGCAGCGTCGCGAAGCGTTCCGCCAGCGCCGCGACTTCCTGCTGCCCGCGCTGCGCGAGCTGGGCTTCCGCATCGAAGTCGAGCCGCAGGGTGCGTTCTACCTGTACGCCGATGTCAGCGCATTCACCGATGACGCACAGGCGTTCTGCGCCCATTTCCTGGAAACCGAGCACGTGGCATTCACGCCCGGGCTGGATTTCGGCTTCCATCGCGCCAACCAGCACGTGCGCCTGGCCTATACCCAGGAAGTGCCGCGGTTGCAGGAGGCGGTGGCACGGATCGCGCGTGGGTTGCAGCGTTGGCAGGGATCACGTTGACGGTAGTGCCGGCCGCTGGCCGGCAACCCGGGAATGCGTGAATGATGCGGTTGCCGGCCAGCGGCCGGCACTACCGGATAAAGAAAAACGCCGCCCCGGGGGCGGCGTTTTCCGTTCTGCCTGTCTGCTTACTTACCGCCCAACCGCTCCCACAGGAAGCTGTAGGCCAGCGCCGACATGTGTGCGGCCTGCGCATTGTTGGCTGCACCGCCGTGGCCACCTTCGATGTTCTCGTAGTAGGTCACGTCCTTGCCGGCGTCGATCATCTTCGCCGCCATCTTGCGGGCGTGGCCCGGGTGCACGCGGTCATCGCGGGTGGAGGTGGTGAACAGCACCGGCGGGTACTTCTTCTTCGCGTCGAACAGGTGGTACGGCGAGAAGGTCTTGATGAACGCCCAGTCGCTGGTATCCGGGTTGCCGTACTCGGCCATCCACGAGGCACCGGCCAACAGGTGGCTGTAGCGCTTCATGTCCAGCAGCGGCACCTGCACCACCACCGCACCGAACAGTTCCGGGTACTGGGTCAGCATGTTGCCGGTCAGCAGGCCACCGTTGCTGCCGCCCTGCACGCCCAGGTGACTGGCGCTGGTGATCTTGCGCTTGACCAGATCGCGTGCCACCGCGGCCATGTCTTCATAGGCCTTGTGGCGGTTCTGCTTCAGCGCCGCCTGGTGCCAGCGCGGGCCGTATTCGCCGCCGCCACGGATGTTGGCAACCACGTACACGCCGCCCTTCTCCAGCCAAGCGCGGCCCATGCCACCGGAGTAGCCCGGGGTCAGCGAGATCTCGAAACCACCGTAACCGTACAGCAGGGTCGGGTTGGAACCGTCCAGCTTCATCGCCTTGTCGTGCACCACGAAGTACGGCACGCGGGTGCCGTCCTTGCTGGTGGCGAAGTGCTGCTCGATCACCTTGCCCTTGGCATCGAAGAAGGCCGGCATGGTCTTCAGCGTTTCCGGAGCCTGCCCGATCTCGGCCAGCGCCAGGGTGGTCGGGGTCAGGTAGTCGGTGGCGGTCAGCCATACCGCGTCGCTGTCGTTGCTGTCGACAGCAGCCACGCCCAGCGTGCCGAAGGCCGGCGCGCCGACGAAACGGCTGGTCTGCCAGCCATTGGCGCCCGGCGTCAGCACCGACAGGCGGTTCTTGACGTCATCCAGCACGTTCAGCACCAGGTGACTCTTGGTCCAGGTGGCGCTGGCCAGCGAGGTGGTCGCGGTCGGGGTGAACAGCACGTCGAACTCACGCTTGCCGGCCAGGAAGTCATCCAGCCTGGTCGCCAGCAGCGAACCGGACGCATAGGTCTTGCCACCCACGGTCCACGGATCACGCAGCTCCAGGGTCAGCCACTGCTTGTGCAGGCCCTTCTCGGCCGAGTTCGGCGCATCGATCTTGGTCAGCGTGCCATCGTCGCCACGCAGGTAGATCTCGTTGTTGTAGAACGCCAGCGTGCGGCTGACCAGGTTGCGCTCGAAGCCCGGGGTGTCATCGTGCATCGCCGCGATGTACATGTCTTCCGGCTTGCCTTCATACACCACGCTGGCGGAGGCCATCGGCGTACCACGCTTCCACAGCTTGGCCACGCGCGGGTAGCCGGAGGTGGTCATCGAGCCGGCACCGAAGTCGGTGTAGACGAATACGGTGTCGCGATCGATCCAGTTCAGGCCGCCCTTCGACTCCGGACGGAAGAAGCCGTCCTTGATCCAGGTCTTGTTGGCCAGGTCGAACTCGCGGGTCACGTCGGCGTCGGCACCACCGCGCGACAGCGCGATCAGGCAGCGGCTGTAATCCGGGCGCAGGCAGTCGGCGCCGTGCCAGACCCAGTTCTCGCCCTCGGCCTTGTTCAGGGCATCGAGGTCAAGCACGGTTTCCCACTGCGGCGAGGCCTTGCGGTACTCGGCCAGCGTGGTGCGGCGCCACAGGCCACGCTCGTGCTGCTGGTCCTTCCAGAAGTTGTAATAGTAGTCACCGATCTTCTGCACGGCGGGAATCTTGGCATCGGAGTCGAGCACCTCGCGGATGCTGGTCTCCATCTGCTTGAAGGCCGGGGTCTGCGCCAGGCGCGCCTCGGACTTGGCGTTCTGTTCCTTGACCCAGGACAGCGGCTTGTCGCCGGTGACGTCCTCCAGCCAGGCGTAGCGATCGGTGTCTTCAGCAGCCACGGCGGTCCCCACCGAGGCAGCGGTCATCATGCCAGCCAGCAGGCAGGCGGAAGCGAGTCGAGACATTGCAGCTCCAGGCAGTCATAAGCCGTGGAACGCTAGCATGGATCGCTGCAGCCGCCCCCGTGTCGAAGGTCAGGCCGTGGCCGTAGCGCGGCGGCGACGGCGGGGCGTCCCGGCGGTGCGACGATGTGCCTGTCCACCGGTGCGACGGGCCAGCCGCAGCCACGACAGGCGCGGCACAGGGAAGCGCAGCAGCGCCCACCAGGCCACCAGCGGCATGCCCACCAGCCACATCGGCAGCCAGCCCAGCCAGGCGTTGCTGCCGCGCGCGGCTGGCCAGACCAGTACCAGCGCCAGGCCGGCCAGGGCCACCTGCTGCACGCTGCGCAGCAGGCGCGGATCGGCGCGTTCAATGATGACGCGTTCAGTTGCAGGGCGGCGGACGGAACGTGCGTTCATGGGGCTTCTCCGGTGGACAATGCAACGCAGCTTGGGCAAGGCCCTTCTCACAGGTTGCGACACCATTGACGGATCGCGCACGCTCAGTCGACCATGCTCAGGCAAAGCCCTTCTGAGCCCGCTCCCGCATGACTTCGATCCGCCCGCTCTGCGCCATGCTGTTGGCCCTGTCCCTGGCGGGCCCCGCCGTGGCCGCCAGTGAGCCGCCATCGCCCCGCGCCAGCACCCCGCGCGCGACCGACCCGGATGCGCCGATCGACCTGAAGCGCTTCATGGGCACCTGGTACGTGATCGGCCGCGTGCCGAACTTCATCGAACGTGGCCATGTGGCCAGCGTCAACGACTACGAACTGCGCGACGAGCACAAGGTCGGCATCACCTACCGCTACCGTGATGGCTTCGGCGAACCGCTGCAGGAAGTGCGTGCCCGCGCCAGCGTCGACCCGGACAGCGGCAACCACGGTTGGCGCACCTGGTTCTACCGCGTCGTGCCTACCCATTCGCGGGTGCTGGAAGTGGCACCGGATTACTCGTGGGCACTGATCGGTTACCCGGGCCGCGAGATGGCCTGGATCTTCTCGCGTACGCCGGACATGGACAAAGCCCTGTACAAGGAGCTGGCCGAACGCCTGCGGGACGAGTACGGGGTGAACACCGACAAGCTCAAGCGCGTGCCGCAGCACCCGGAGCAGGTCGGGAAGCTGGGTTACGAAGTACCGAACGTGCGTTGACCGCACGTGGGATTGCCGGCCAGCGGCCGGCACTACCCGAACGAGATGCCGGGCGCCGCCCGGCATTCTGTTATCTGCGGCTGTAATGCGCGACCAGGCGGTCGCCAAGCATCTGCAGCAGCTGCACCAGGATCAGCAGCAGGACCACGGTGACCAGCGCCACGTCGGTGTGCGAGCGCTGGTAGCCGTCGCGGAAGGCCAGGTCGCCAAGGCCACCGGAGCCGATCGCACCGCCCATCGCGGTGAAGCCGATCAGCGCGACGGTGGTGACCGTTGCGCCAGCGATCAGGCCCGGGCGCGCTTCCGGCAGCAGCACGCGGGTGACCAGCTGCCAGGTGGTGGCTCCCATCGCCTGGGTCGCTTCGATCACGCCACGGTCCACTTCGCGCAGTGCGGTCTCGACCAGGCGCGCGTAGAACGGCGCGGCACCGATGACCAGCGGCACGATCGCACCGCGTACACCCAGCGACGTCCCCATCAGGAACAGGGTGACCGGGATCAGCACGATCATCAGGATGATGAAAGGCACCGAGCGCAGCAGGTTCACCACCAGCGCCAGCACGCCATAGGCGAACGGACGGCGCTTCATCTGCGGTGCACCGAACAGGTACAGCAGCACGCCCAGCGGCAGGCCGATGGCCAGGGTCAGCGGCAGCGAACCGAGCAGCATCAGCAGGGTGTCGATGGTGGCCTGGCCGATGTCGGCCCACTTGCCCGCGTCCAGGTGGCGGAAGAATCCGCCGGCAGTAGCGATGATCATCGACGCAGCTCCTCAACATGCACGCCGGCGGCCACGAACGCGGCCTGCGCGGCGGACTGGTCGCCGCCCACCAGGGCGACCACCAGCTGGCCATACGGGGTGTCCTTGATCCGGTCGATGCGGCCGGACAGGATGTTGTAGTCGACCCCGGTCTCGCGCGCGACGCGGCCGAGCAGGGGTTCGTAGGTGTCGCCACCGAGGAAGGTCAGGCGCACGATGCGGCCACCGACGGCATCGAAATCGCGGTGCAGCGTGCCCTCGTCCACATGCTCCGATTCGCTGACGAAACGGCGCGTGGTCGGGTGCTGCGGGTGCAGGAACACCCGGGTGACCGGACCGGTTTCGACCATCTGGCCGGCATCGAGCACCGCAACGCGGTCGCAGACACGGCGGATCACGTCCATCTCGTGGGTGATCAGCACGATGGTCAGGCCCAGCTCGCGATTGATCTTCGACAGCAGCGACAGCACCGAAGCGGTGGTCTGCGGGTCGAGCGCACTGGTGGCCTCGTCGCACAGCAGGATCTGCGGACGGGTCGCCAGCGCGCGGGCGATGCCGACGCGCTGTTTCTGGCCACCGGACAGCTGCGCCGGATACTTCTGCGCATGCGCTTCGAGGCCCACAGTCTGCAGCAGCTCGGCCACGCGCGCGTCGATCTCCGTCTTCGGCGTGCCGGCCAGTTCCAGTGGGAAGGCGACATTGCCGGCCACCGTGCGCGAGGACAGCAGGTTGAAGTGCTGGAAGATCATGCCGATGCGCCGGCGCAGCGCGCGCAGGCCGTCCGCGTCCAGCGCGGTGACATCCTCACCGCCGATCAGCAGCCGGCCACCACTGGGTTCTTCCAGGCGGTTGATCATGCGGATAAGTGTCGACTTGCCGGCGCCGGAATGGCCGATGATGCCGAAAACCTCACCGGCCTCGATGGTCAGGTCCAACGGTTGCAGCGCGCTGACTTCGCGGCCGGCAACGGCATAGGATTTGTGCAGGCGCTGGAACTCGATCACGGGCGTGGCTCACCGGCTGGGTGACGGAAGGGGGCGTGCAGCCTACCAGCGCAGGCGGTCGCGCGCCCGCGCCATGGCCCAGAATGTTATTCCTTTTGGTTCTAAGAAACTGTCCCCGGTAGTGCCGGCCGCTGGCCGGCACCTGCAGCGGTCCCTCCGGCGCAAGGGGTTGCCGGCCAGCGGCCGGCACTACCCCCGGGCTCAGGGATGATCCAGCGGCTTCGGCGGTTCCTGCCGGTTTACCCGCTCGCGATGCAGCAGGTACAGCCCCGAGGCGACGATGATCGCCGCTCCCACCCAGGTATAGCCGTCCGGCAGCTGGCCCCAGAAGGCCAGATCCCAGCCGATCACCCAGACCAGGCCGCTGTACTCCAGCGGCGCGATCATCGAGGCCTCGCCCAGCTGGAAGGCCTTGGTCAGGGCAATCTGGCCCAGCGCCCCGGCCAGGCCCATGCCGGCAATCAAAGGCGCGTGTGCCAGCTGCAGCGGTACCCAGCCGGGAATGGCGAGCAGGCCGGCGCCGATGGCCATGATCACCAGGAACCAGACCACCATCGACTGCGAGGTATCGGTGCGGGTCAGCAGGCTGACCGTGATCGCCGCCACGGCATAGGCCGTTGCCGCCGCCAGCACCATCAGGCCGGGCACCGAAATGAAGCCATCCACGCCCGGCCGCAGCACCACCAGCACGCCCACCAGGCCAATGCCGATGGCGACCCAGCGCCGCGGCCCGACCCGCTCGCCCAGCAACGGCACCGACAGCGCGGCGATCAGCAGCGGGGCAACGAAGTAGATGGTGTAGGCGGTGGACAGCGGCAGGTCGCGCAGGGCGAACACGAAGCAGCCGATCATCGCCATGCCCAACGCGCCACGCAGCAGGTGCAGGCCCCAGCGCCGCGGCACCAGCGAACGTGGGCCGGCACTGACCAGCACCCACACCAGCACGAACGGCAACGAGGCCGCACCACGCAGGAAAGTCACTTCCAGGGTCGGATAGCTGGCCGACAGCTGCTTCATGCCAGCGTCCATCAGCGAGAAACAGGCGACCGCAGCGACCATCCAGGCCACCGCACGCGAAGGGGAGCGTTGCACGTTCATGGCCCATTATCGCCGACCGCACCGGATTGTAGGGCGGCCGCCGAGCATGGGCCGGGCTCCACAGAAAGCGGGCACGCGGGCCGGCACGATAGAATGATCGCCACTGAAACCTGCGGAGCATCGCCCATGCCTTCCTTCGACGTCGTGTCCGAAGTCGACACCCACGAGCTGACCAACGCCATCGACCAGGCCAACCGCGAACTGGCCACCCGCTTCGACTTCAAGGGCGTGGACGCAAAGTTCGAGCGCGACGGCGATGTCATCAATCAGTTCGCGCCGACCGAATTCCAGCTCAAGCAGATGAACGACATCCTGCGTGCTCGCCTGGCCGCGCGCGGCATCGACGTGCTCAGCCTGGAGTTCGGCGACATCGAGACCAACCTGGCCCAGGCCCGGCAGAAGATCACCGTCAAGCAGGGCATCGAGCAGAAGATCGCCAAGAAGATCGCGGCGGCCCTGAAGGACGCCAAGCTGAAGGTGGAAAGCCAGATCAACGGCGACAAGCTGCGCGTGCAGGGCAAGAAGCGCGATGACCTGCAGGACGCCATCGCCGTGCTCAAGGCCGGCAAGTTCGAGCTGCCGCTGCAGTTCAACAATTTCCGCGACTGAGCCACCTGCCGGGAATCCCCCGGCGCTGCCAGCCGCAGGTACGACGGCGCGTTGCCAGCGACGCGCCTACAATGTCGGCCCCGCCAGCCGACGTGCCCGCCATGACCGATTCCGACCTGCCCATCGATGACCCGATCGCCGCGACCCGCCTGTGGCTGGAGCGCATCGTCATCGGCCTGAACCTGTGCCCGTTCGCCAAGGCGGTATACGTGAAGGACCAGGTCCGCATCGTGCTCAGCGATGCGACCACGACAGAAGCGCTGGTTGAACAGCTGGCCGAGGAGCTGGTGCTGCTGCGCGACACGCCGGCCGAGCAGATCGACACGACGCTGATCGTGCATCCGCAGGTGCTGAGCGATTTCCTCGACTACAACGACTTCCTCGACAACGCCGATGCGGCGATCGAGGCACTGGACCTGCAGGGGATCCTGCAGGTGGCCAGCTTCCATCCGGATTACCAGTTCGAGGGCGTGGCCGCCGACGACGCCAGCAACTACACCAACCGCGCGCCCTTCCCCACCCTGCACCTGCTGCGCGAAGACAGCGTGGCGCGCGCGGTGGATGTGTATCCGGACCCGGACGTGATTGTCGAGCGCAACATCCAGACCCTGGACCGCATCGGCGTGGACGGCTGGCATCGTCGCCTGCGCGGCGAAGACCTGACGTGAGCACGGTGCCGCCGATTGCCGCATGGCCGGCCGCGCCACTGTCGGGCAAGGTGGTGCTGGTCACCGGCGGCGCCAACGGCATCGGTCGCGGTATTGCCCAGGCCGTGCTCGGTGCCGGCGGACGCGTGCTGATCGGCGACCTCGATAGGGAGGCCGGCCAGGCCTGCCTGGACGAATGGCAGCGCGGTGAGGATGCCGCGTTCCAGCGTTTGGACATCACCGACGAAGCCAGCGTGCGCGACTTCATCGCCGAGGCGCTGCAGCGTTTCGGCCACATCGACGGGCTGGTCAACAATGCCGGCATCGCCGGGCCGCACGGCACGCGGCTGCAGGACATGGACTGGCACGAATGGCAACGCCGGCTGTCGTCGCTGCATGGCGCCTTCCTGTGCAGCAAGCACGCGCTGCCGGCGCTGACGGACAGTGCTGCGGGCGCGATCATCAACATCGCCTCCACCCGCGCCTGGCAATCCGAAGCGCACAGCGAGGCCTATGCGGCGGCCAAGGGTGGCCTGGTGGCCTTCACCCATGCGCTGGCGATCAGCGCCGGCCCGGCGGTGCGGGTAAACAGCATCAGCCCCGGCTGGGTCGGTACCACTGCGTGGCAGGCACCCTCACGGCGCCATGAACCAGAGTACTCGGCCATCGACCACGCACAGCATCCGGTCGGCCGGGTCGGCCGCCCTGAAGATATCGGTGCACTGGCGGTGTACCTGCTGTCGTCGCTGTCCGGTTTCAGCACCGGCCAGGACTTCATCGTCGACGGCGGCATGACCCGGAAGATGATCTACGCCGAATGACCGGTCTTCGGTAGTGCCGGCCGCTGGCCGGCATTCCGGCAGACCCACGCCATGCGTGGATGGCGGTGAAGTGCCAACCAGGGTTGGCACCCACCACAACGGTTTACGCCATGCCCGAGTGGCGCAGCAGCGCGTCGATCTGCGGCGCGCGCCCACGGAAGGCCTTGAAGTTCTCCGCCGCCGGGCGGCTGCCACCGCGCGACAGGATCTCATCGCGGAAGCGTGCACCGGTCTCGGCCAGTGCCTGCGGCGCTTCCTCGAACGCCGCATAGGCGTCGGCACTGAGCACTTCAGCCCACTTGTAGCTGTAGTAACCGGCCGCGTAGCCGCCAGCAAAGATGTGGCTGAACTGGTGCGGGAAGCGATTCCAGACCGGCGGGTGATTCACCGCCACTTCCGCGCGCACGCGATCAAGCAGCGCCAGCACGCTGTCCTGCGCCGGTTCGAACTGGCTGTGCAACAGCATGTCGAACAGGCCGAACTCCAGCTGGCGCACCGTGGCCATGCCGCTGTGGAAGTTGCGCGCGGCCAGCATGCGCTCGTACAGCCCGCGCGGCAGCGGTTCGCCCGTGTCCACGTGCGCGGTCATGGCCTGCAGGTGCTCCCACTCCCAGCAGAAGTTCTCCATGAACTGGCTGGGCAGTTCCACTGCATCCCATTCCACGCCATTGATGCCGGCCACGCCCAGCTCACCGATGCGGGTCAGCAGCTGGTGCAGGCCATGGCCCATCTCATGGAACAGCGTGGTCACTTCGTTGTGGCTGAAGGTCGCCGGCTTGCCGTTGGCACCGCGGCCGAAGTTGCACACCAGGTAGACCAGCGGCGTCTGTACGCTGCCGTCCGCGCGCACGCGACGGTTGCGGCAATCGTCCATCCACGCGCCACCACGCTTGCCCTCGCGCGCATACAGGTCCAGATAGAACTGGCCGACCAGCGCGCCCTGCGCATCGACCAGACGGAAGAAGCGCACGTCGTCATGCCACACCGGTGCGCTGTCCTCCTGCACGCGCAGGCCGTACAGCTGCTCGATCACCGAGAACAGGCCGCCAAGCACCTTCGGTTCGGTGAAGTACTGCTTCACTTCCTGTTCGGAATAGCTGTAACGGGCCTGCTTCAGGCGGTCGGCGGCGAACGCCAGGTCCCAGGCCTCCAGGCTGTCGATGCCCAGCTGCTCGCGTGCGAACTGCTCCAGGTCGGCCCGGTCCCTGGCCGCGAACGGCTTGGCGCGCGCGGCCAGGTCACGCAGGAAACCCAGCACTTCGGCCGGGTCCTGCGCCATCTTGGTCGCTACCGAATAATCGCCATACGAATCGAAGCCGAGCAGCGCGGCCAGTTCAGCGCGCAGGGCGAGGATCCGATCGATGTTGCCGCTGTTGTCCAGGGACTCATCGCCGAATTCGGACGCACGCTGTGCGCTGGCGCGGTACAGGATCTCGCGCAGGTCGCGGTCCTCACCCCAGGTCTGCACCGGCAGGTAGCACGGCATCTGCAGGGTCAGTTTCCAGCCGGCCTTGCCGTCCTTCTGTGCTGCGGCATGCGCGGCGGCCTTCACGTCTTCCGGCAGGCCCTTCAGCCGCGCTTCGTCCTCGATGATCAGCGACCAGGCATCGGTAGCGTCGAGCACGTTCTGCGAGAACTTCGCCGACAGCGCCGACAGTTCCTCCTTGATCGCCGCGAAGCGCTGCTGCGCCTCCGGCGCCAGCTCGGCACCACCGAGGCGGAAATCGCGCAGGGTGTTGTCCAGCACCTTGCGCTGGGCCGCGTCGAAGCGCGCCGCCTCGGCACTGGCGGCCAGCGTCTGGTACTGGCGGTACAACGCCAGGTTCTGGCCCAGCGCGCTGGCGAAGCGGGTCACCCGCGGCAGGTTGCTGTTGTAGGCCTCACGCAGTTCCGGGGTGTTGACCACGCCCTGCAGGTGGCCGACCAGACCCCAGGCGCGCCACAGGCGCTCGGTGGCGTCATCCAGCGGGGCAACGAAGGTCTGCCAGGTGACCGGCTGCAGCTGCTCGGCGGCGCTGACGGCGGCTTCGGCCTCGGCCAGCAGCACGTCCAGCGCCGGCGCCACGTGCTCGGGGCGGATGGCCTCGAAGCGCGGCAGGCCGGAAAAATCGAGCAGGGGGTTGGCAACGGTCACGGCAGATCTCCAGGGTACGGGCCCGGCAGGCGGGCAGCATGCAGGATATGGCGCTGGCAGGCGGGGCTGACAAGGGGGCACGGCCCGGCATTCACGTCGGCCTTACGGTCGCGCACCGAAGCTCTGGCTGCGGGGGAGTCCGCAGCGGTACGCACCGAATGAGGCCCTACATGGAAGGTCTGGCTGCAGTTGCATCCGCCTCACCGGCCCGGTCACTGGCATTGTCCGCCAGCCCGGCCGAACTGACCTGGATCGCCGCATTGTGCGATGCCGGCGATGACGCCCCGCGCCATCTGCAGCAGTTGCAGGCAGTGCTGCAGCAGGGCGGCACGTTCAACGATGCGCAGGAGTGGTACCCGTTCGAGGTGATCGAACGCGGCGCCAGCCAGCTGCGGCTGGGCCATGAGCGCGAGTTCGCGATCTGCGTGCTGCTGTGGCTGCAGGCGCTGGCCCAGGGCCGAGCGAGCATCCTGGACCCGAGCCTGCATCTGGATGATCGCGCGATGGACATCGAGGCCTTGCCCGATGCACTGCGCGACGCGGTGCTGGACGCGTTCACTGCAGCGGGATATTGAGACGCCCCGGCGACCGGGTAGAGTCGACTGTTAGTCGACTTTCGCGCGCAGCGCGGGATTTTCGCGACCTGAACCTGGAGCAGTCGACTAACTGTGTAAACCCACCACGTTGTTCAGCAGGACTCTGGAAATAGGTGGCTGGCCACCGATCCCCATGTGAGGGCGGTGCCAGTTGTAGTGGTGCAGCCATTGGGTCAGCACGGAATTGCGCTGGTCCG
>NZ_JCAFRT010000023.1:0-62411 GCF_059368495.1 Stenotrophomonas sp. YJH_SMC_91
CGCGAATCCAGGCCGGGGACAAGCCCTGGTAGAGACGGCCGCTGGCCGGCTGCTCTCGATGCTGGATTCAATGAGGTTGCCGGCCAGCGGCCGGCACTACCCGAAGCGCGAATCCAGGCCGGGGACAAGCCCTGGTAGAGCCGGCCGCTGGCCGGCAGTACCCGAAGCGGTCAGCGCGGCTGCTTGACCGGCAGCACCACGCGGAAGCGCGAGCCCACGCCCGGGGTGCTGTCCAGGTCGATGCGGCCATGGTGCTTGTTGATGATGCTGTAGGAGATCGACAGGCCCAGGCCGGTACCGCTGCCCACCGGCTTGGTGGTGAAGAACGGATCGAAGATGCGCTGGCGCAGTTCCGGCGAGATGCCGCCGCCAGTGTCTTCAAATTCGACCCATACCTGGTCACCGTCGACACCGGTACGCACGGTGATCGTGCCGCGCTCGGCAATGGCGTGGCCGGCGTTGAGCAGCAGGTTCATGTAGACCTGGTTCAACTCGGACGGCAGGCATTCCACCAGCGGCAGCTGGCCGAACTCACGCACCAGGGTGACCTTGTACTTGAGCTCGTTCCAGATGATGTTGATGGTCGATTCCAGCCCTGCGTGCAGGTCGACCAGCTTCCACGATTCGTCGCGGCCGGAATACGAGAAGTCCTTCAGGTCACGCACGATGCGGGTCACCCGTTCGATGCCTTCGCGCGATTCGGCCATCAGCTGCGGCAGGTCGCGGCTGATGAAATCGATGTCCAGGCGGTCACGGAT
Organism: Stenotrophomonas sp. YJH_SMC_91; assembly: GCF_059368495.1. Lineage (NCBI taxonomy): Bacteria > Pseudomonadati > Pseudomonadota > Gammaproteobacteria > Lysobacterales > Lysobacteraceae > Stenotrophomonas > Stenotrophomonas sp. YJH_SMC_91. Next base: position 759 of record NZ_JCAFRT010000023.1, read on the forward strand.
ATCGTCGATTTCCGGAATCAACGCCTTCGGGTCGGGCGCACGAAGGGCGCGTTCGTAGGCTTCGATCACCGTGAACAGGCTGCGCAGGTACTCCTGCAGGCTGCCCAGGTTGGAGTGCACGTAGCCGATCGGGTTGTTGATCTCGTGCGCCACACCGGCAGCGAGCTGGCCGATGGACGCCATCTTTTCCGACTGCAGCAGCTTTTCCTGGGTACCGTTGAGGCGCAGGTAGGCCTGGCGCAGCTCGGCATGGCGCTGCTGCAGCTCGCGCTCGTAGTCTTCCTGCCCTTCGATATGGCGGAACAACGCCAGGAAGTGCCCTTGGCCGACCGGGCCGTGGTGGTAGAGGTGGGCGATGACCACACCCTCCCCCAGCGGCAGGCTGCCGTTCCAGTGACCATGCTGCCGCGCCTGTTCCAGCGCATCGGGTGGCAGCAGCTCACGCAGCCGCTGCGGCGGCAGTGCACCGTCCTCCCCACCCGCCAACAGGTTCTGCGCGGCCGGATTGGCCAGCGCCACCTGCCCGTCTTCAGTGAACAGCAGCAGCCCTTCGCGCAGGCGCTCAAGCAGGGCCTGCAGCACCGGCTGCGGCGGAAGGGGGGCGGTAACCAGGGCGTTGGCAGCGGACACGGCGACTCGGGACGTTCGAACAGGCGCCCAATATACGCGGTCACGCAGCGGGCTTCAGCCCGCGGGGGTGGGTAGTGCGACCGCCGTCGCGTCAGGCGACGGCGAGTGGGCGGCGGGCAGTGACGGTGTGTGACTGGCCCTTGGCGTCATAGGCCGAGGCGTCTTCGGTACGGCCCAACTGGCGCAATGCCCAGTTGACTTCGCGTCGGCGCCGCGAAAGCAGCACGCCATTGGCGCGGTTGCGCTCGGCCAGTTCCTGCAGCTGCTCGCCCTGCCCCACCGGCGGCGCGCCTTCCAGCGCACGCAGCGCTTCCAGCTTGGCGCCGGTGGCCCGGATCAAGGCGTGTACGTCGTGCTCGACCAGGGCCTGGCGTTCAACGTCCAGGGCCTGGGCGAGGCGCTGCAGCGGCTCGCTCATCGCCGCGGTCATCCGTGCAGCTGCTGGTCCAGATCGAGCATGCGCGATGCGATCGCGTCCGGATTGATCTTGTAGGTGCCGTTCTGCAGCGACTCGCGCACGGCGGCCACGCGCTGGGCGTCGATCGCCGGGGCGGTGGTCAGCTCACGCTCGATGGCCTGCAGATTGGTGGCCTCGCCGGTCAGGCGCAGGCTGTCGGCCGCCTCGACCGGGCGCGCCGCCGCATCGGTGCTGACGCCGGGCTTGTTGGCCGGGGTCGTCACGCTGCGCAGTGCCTGGGGGACCTGCAGGTTGCCGTCGATTTTCTGGCTCATGGGGTGTCCTGGAGTTGCCGTTCACAAGGGATAACGGCCGCAGGGCCGTGATCTTTAGGGATATTTTGCGGTAATTCAACGCGCCACGATTACGTCACCTGCGGCATCAACCGTGCCCTGCACGATCCGCCGCGAGGACAGGTTCTCGACCGAGACCCGCTCGTTCTCACCGGCATCACCCATCGCACGGCCGGCAATGCGGACCTCGACCGAACCGCGACGCGACACCAGGGCTACATTGTCTCCTCGCTTGATGAGACGCTGAACCACCAGGTCGTTGTTCGACAGCAGGGCTCCGGCCTGCAACGGACGGCGGGCGATGCGGCCGATCGCTGCATTGGGATCGGCCAGTACCGCACCGGCAATCCGGGCAGCGTCACGCTGGGCAGTGGTGATATCGGCGGCGGTGAGGGTTTCTCCAGTGCCGATTCCACGATTGAGCACCAGCACGGTCTGGTTGCGCCGCACCTTCACCGGCACGAACAGGCGCCAGCCCCCCGCATCAGGGCAACTGACCTCCACCGTGGTGTTGGCGGTAGGCTGCACCTGCAGCGCGCCGCCACACTTGGGCAGGCGCAGCGCATCGGCCACCTGGGCCTCACCCTCACTCCCGGCCGGCAAGGTCGTCAGCGCTGCGGCGCGGATGCTGGCTACGGGCTGCCAGTCGGCGGCCGTCGCCCACGGCGAGGCCACAGCAAGCGCGATGGCCAATAGAGATGTGACCCGGCGCATGGCGCCTCCTGTCGATGGGACCTGGCCCAGATGCGTGCAAGGTGTGTGCCAGAGACGAGGTCTCGGGATGGGGATGTGTAGAGTCGACTGTTAGTCGACTTTCGACTTTCGCGCGAAGCGCGGGATTTCCCGCGATCCGATAAGAGCAGTCGACTATAAGAGCAGTCGACTCACAGTCGACTCTACAGAAGCGGTGTGGAGCGCGTGGGCGGCAGAGCGCCCTCAAGTTCGGCGCCTACCCCGCCGATACAGCAGCCATGTCCCATGACCTGCTCAACCGGATCGACCAGCGGACCCGACTGGCCGGCCACAATCGCCTGGCGCTGCTGCTGTTCCGTCTCGGCGGACGTCAGCTTTTTGGCGTCAATGTCTTCAAGGTGCAGGAAGTCCTGCGGCGCCCGGAACTGTTCCAGGTGCCCGGACTGCCCAGCCAGTTCTCCGGCGTGGCCGACGTGCGCGGCCGCTCGGTGCCGGTGCTGGACCTCGGCCTGGCGATCGGCCATCCCGAGCGCGAGCCGGAGGCGGACACCTCGCCCGGCTACCTGGTCGTCACCGAGTTCAACCGCTCGATCCAGGGCTTCCTGGTCAGCGGCGTGGAGCGCATCGTCAACATCGCGGTGGAAGACATCCATCCGCCGCCGGAACTGGGCGCCGAATCGAGCTACCTGACCGCAGTGACCCGCTTCCAGGGTGAACTGATCCAGGTGATCGACGTGGAAAGCGTCCTGGCCGACATCGCCCAGGTGCGCGGCGAAGCGGTGCTCGATCCGGCGATGGCGATGCCCTCCGACGGCCCGCAGCTGCAGGTGCTGGTGGTGGATGACTCGCGCGTGGCCCGCCAGCAGATCCGCAGCGTGCTGGACCAGCTGGGGGTGGGCGCCACCCTGCTTTCCGATGGCAAGCAGGCGCTGGACCACCTGCTGCAGATCCACGCGTCAGGCGAGAACCCGGCCGAGCGCTACGCCATGGTCATCTCGGACATCGAAATGCCGGCGATGGACGGCTATACGCTGACGACGGAAATCCGGCGCCATCCAGGCCTTGCCGGCCTCTACGTGCTGCTGCATACCTCGCTGTCGGGCGTCTTCAACAATGCGATGGTCGAGCGCGTCGGCGCCAACGCCTTCGTCGCCAAGTACTCGCCGCACGAGCTGGCCGATTTCGTGCTGGACCGCCTGCGCAAGGTGGCGCTGGCGGCCTGAGGCCACTGATCCGGTAGTGCCGGCCGCTGGCCGGCAACCGCAGATCCATCGGGGAGCCGGCCAGCGGCCGGCACTACCCTCTCGAATTTGGCACACCCCTTGCAGCTTCCCGGGCAACGTTCCCGTGGGAGTGCACCGTGCGCAACCTGATTACCGACTACCTGGGCGTCCATGCCCAGGCCATGCCGTTGCGCGAACAGCGGATGAAGCTGATCGCCAGCAACCTCGGCAATGCCGACACTCCCGGCTACAAGGCCCAGGACCTGGACTTCGATGCCGCCCTGCGCCATGCCCAGGGGCAGGATGCCAATGGCCTGATGGCCACCACCCATGAGCAGCACTACGAAATCAGTAGTGGCCTGAACCCGTTCCAGATCGCGCGCGAGGGCGTGCAACCCAGCCTGGACGGCAACACCGTCGATCCCGATGCCGAGCGTGCGGCCTATGGCCGCGCCGCGCTCGAGTACCGCGCTTCGCTCAGCTTCGTCGAGAGCAAGGTGCGTTCCATGTTGACCGCGATCACGGGGCAATAAGCCATGAGCAACCTGCCGATCTTCGATATCGCCGGCTCCGCGCTGCAGGCGCAGTCGGTGCGCATGAGCACCATCGCCTCCAACCTCTCCAACGCCGATACCGTCGCCGGTTCCGCCGACGCGGTGTACAAGCCGCTGGAGCCGATCTTCCAGGCCGTCACCAGCAAGAACGATCCGAACATCACCTCGGTGAAGGTGAAGGAAATCACCCAGAGCGATGCGGCGCCGATCAAGCGCTACGAGCCCGGACATCCGCTGGCCGACGCCGACGGCTACATCTACCAGCCCGACGTCGATCCGGTGGCGCAGATGGTCAACCTGATCTCGACCTCGCGCAACTACCAGGCCGGCGTGGAGATGCTGACCACCGCCAAGGAACTGGCCCTGGCCACCCTGACCATGGGCCGCTGAGGCCCGCAGTACCGGATACCGCCATGACCACCGCCGTCAACAACCAGACCAACCAGGACGTCTACACCGCACTCGGTCTGAACGCCCCGAACAGCAACGCCACCAAGAAGAAGAACACGCTGGACCAGGCCGATTTCCTGCGCCTGATGACCGAACAGCTGCAGCACCAGGATCCGCTGAAGCCGATGGACAACACGCAGATGGTCGCGCAGATGGCGCAGATGTCCACCGTGCAGGGCATCACCGATCTGAACAAGACGGTGAAGGGCTTCCAGGAATCGATGGCCAGCGACCAGGTGCTGCGTGGTGCGGCGCTGGTCGGCCACCAGGTGCTGGTGCCGTCGGAAAAGCTGGTGCTGGAAAAGGAAGGCAACGTTGAAGGCACGGTGGCCGCGCCTTCGGCCGGCATCATCACCGTCGACATCACCGATGCCACCGGCGCCAAGGTCACCTCGCTGAGCGTGGAAGCCAAGGCCGCCGGCGAGACTGCGTTCCAGTGGGACGGCAAGGATGCCAACGGCAAGCGCATGGAGCCGGGCAAGTACTCCATCGTTGCCAACCACGTCGATACCGCCGGCAAGAGCACCAAGTTGTCCACCTACGTGCAGGCGCCGGTGGAAAGCGTGACCGTCGGTTCCGACGGCCTGTACCTGAACCTCAAGGGCCTGGGCACGGCCCCGATCGACTACGTGCTCCGCGTCAGCTGAGCCGCACACCCCGCACTTACCAGGAGCATCCCATGGGCTTCAATGTCTCGCTGTCCGGCATCAATGCCGCCAATTCCGACCTGAGCGTCACTGCCAACAACGTCGCCAACGTCAACACCACCGGCTTCAAGGAATCGCGCGCCGAGTTCGCCGACCTGTTCTCGGCCACCGGCTATGGCCTGTCGAAGAACGCGGTCGGCTCTGGTGTGCGCGTTTCCAATGTCGCCCAGCAGTTCAAGCAGGGCCACAACGAACAGACCGGCCGCAGCCTGGACATGGCTATTTCCGGTGAAGGCTTCTTCACCATGAACATGAACGGCACCCGCGTGTACTCGCGCGCCGGCAACTTCCAGACCGATGCATCGGGCTACGTGGTCAACCCGCAGGGCGCGCGCCTGCAGGTGTTCGCACCGAATGCCGACGGCACCAACTTCGATGCCGGCCGCATGGTCGACCTGCAGCTGCTCACCACCGACAGCCCGCCGAAGCAGACCAGCGAAGTGAAGGTCGGCTTTACCCTGCCGGCCAACGCGAAGCAACCGACGGTCACCACCTTCGATCCGACCGACTCCAACAGCTACAACCACTCCAGCGGCGGCATCACCGTGTACGACTCGCTGGGCGTCAGCCACATCCAGGTCTCGTACTTCGTGAAGGGTGCCAACCCGAACGAGTGGACCGTGCGCAACTACGTGGACGGCCAGCCGGCCGGCGCGCCGACCCCGGTCACCTTCGACAACAGCGGCAAGCTGGTCGCACCTGCCAACGGCAAGGTCAGCCTCGGCACCTTCACCCCGACCACCGGTGCCGGCGTGCTGAACATGACGCTGGACGTGAGCGGCTCGACCCAGTACGGCGAAAAGTTCGCGCTGCGCAACACCCAGCAGGACGGCTACGCCGCCGGCAAGCTCAATGAGATCACCGTGTCGGAAACCGGCGTGGTCTATGCCCGCTATTCCAATGGCGCCGACAAGCCGCTGGGCCAGGTCGCGCTGACCACCTTCAACAATCCGCAGGGCCTGGAATCGAAGGGCAACAACCTGTGGGTGGACACCTTCAGCTCGGGCACCCCGCGCACCGGAATGCCGGACACCTCCAATCTCGGCAAGATCCAGGCCGGCTCGCTGGAAGCATCCACCGTCGACCTCACCGAGCAGCTGGTCAACATGATCACCGCGCAGCGCAACTTCCAGGCCAACGCGCAGATGATCACCACCCAGGACCAGATCACCCAGACCGTCATCAACATCCGTTGATGAGCTGCTGACCCTGTCACGGAACTCCCCGCATGGATAAAGCCCTTTACGTGGCGATGACCGGTGCCCGCGCCTCCCTGCAGGCGCAGGGAACGCTCAGCCACAACCTCGCCAACTCGGACACCCCTGGCTTCAAGGAAGCGCTGGCCAATACTGAAGCCTTCCCGATCAAGGGCCCGGGCTTTGCCTCGCGGGTGGATGCGCTGCACGTCGACGCCGGCTTCAACCGTACGCCCGGCTCGCAGCACATCACCGGCAAGCCGCTGGATCTGTCCCTGCAGACCGGCACCTGGCTTGCCGTGCAGTCCAGCGACGGCAGCGAGGCGTACACGCGCGGCGCGGCGTTGTCGGTGACGCCGAACGGCCAGCTGGTGACCTCCAGTGGCCGCACGGTACTGGATGACAACAACAATCCGATCGCCATTCCGCCCTACCAGGCCATGGAGATCGGTGCCGACGGCACGATCTCGATCATTCCACAGGGCGAAGGCCCGCAGACGATGGCGCAGATCGGCCGGATCAAGGTGGTGCAGGCGCCGGACGAGCGCCTTGAGCGTGGCCTGGATGGCCTGTTCCGCAACACCGACCCGCGCCAGCCGTTCGCCCCGGCACAGGGCACGGCCGTGCACAGCGGCCAGCTGGAAGGCAGCAACGTGGACGCCGCAGGCGCGCTGGTGCAGATGATCCAGCTGCAGCGCCAGTACGAAATGCAGGTGCAGGTGATCAAGCACGGCGACGAGAACGCGCGCAGCGCCAACAGCATGCTGCGCCTGGGCAGCTGACGGAATTCCGGCGCCGCCTGATGCCGGCGCTGGCACACCGCTTGCACACCCGCATACAAGGGCCGCACCACGCGGCCGGCTTCACCAGACAGGACATCGAAGATGAACCAGGCATTGTGGATCGCGAAAACCGGACTGGATGCGCAGCAGATGCGCATGTCGGTGGTTTCCAACAACCTCGCCAACACCAACACCACCGGCTTCAAGCAGGACCGTGCCAGTTTTGAAGACCTGCTGTACCAGCAGGTGCGCCAGCCCGGCGGCTCCTCCTCGGCACAGACGCAGCTGCCAACCGGCCTGCAACTGGGTACCGGCGTGCGCGTGGTCGCCACCGCCAAGAATTTTGAACAGGGTGGCCAGCAGCAGACCGGCCGCGCCCTCGACGTGATGGTCAATGGCCGCGGCTTCTTCGAGGTTCAGATGCCTGATGGCAGCTCGGCCTACACCCGTGATGGCTCGTTCAAGATCAACCAGGACAGCGAGCTGGTCACCAACAGCGGCTACCCGGTGCAGCCAGGCATCCAGATTCCCGAAGGCGCGCAGTCGGTAACCATCGGTACCGACGGCACCATCAGCGTGAAGATGGCCGACGGCGCCGCCTCGGTGGAAGTCGGCGCGCTGACCCTGACCGACTTCGTCAATCCGGCCGGCCTGCAGGCCCGTGGCGAGAATCTGTTCCTCGAGACGACGGCCTCCGGCCCGGCACAGAACGGCAACCCCGGCCTCAACGGCCTCGGCACCGTGGTGCAGGGCGCGCTGGAAGGCAGCAACGTCAACGTGGTGGAAGAGCTGGTGTCGATGATCGAAACCCAGCGCGCCTACGAAATGAACGCCAAGGCGATTTCCACCACCGATTCAATGCTCGGCTACCTCAACAACAAGCTCTGACCGGCCAACCCGGGAAACCGCCATGTCGCCCATTTCCAACTTCGCCCGCACTGCCCTCGCCTGCACCGTGGCTGCCCTGCTAGGTGGCTGCGTCATTGCCGGCGATGTGCGCCCCTATCCGGCAATGGCACCGATCCAGCCGATCATGCCACCGCAGTCCGAACCGACCGCCGGCGCGATCTACGCGGCCGGCCCGACCCTGCAGTTGTATTCGGACCGTCGCGCGCGCGATGTCGGCGACCTGCTGACCATCACCCTGCTGGAAAACACCACCGCGCAGACCAGTGCCAATACCGCCACCAACAAGGAATCGAACCTGAGCCTGGGCACGCCGTCCATCCTCGGTGCGCCGGTCACCCTGGGCGGCAAGGACATCCTCAGTGCGACGGCCAAGGGCGCACGTGACTTCACCGGCAAGGGCAACAGCGCGCAGAGCAACCGCCTGCAGGGCAGCGTCACGGTGACGGTGATCCAGCGCCTGCCCAACGGCAACCTGGTGGTACAGGGGCAGAAGAACCTGCGCCTGAACCAAGGCGATGAACTGGTGCAGGTGCAGGGCATCGTGCGCCCGGGCGACATCAGCCAGGACAACACCATTCCGTCCAGCCGCGTGGCCGAAGCCCGCATCGTCTACGGCGGCCGCGGCCCGGTCGCGCAGTCCAACGCGATGGGCTGGCTGAGCCGCTTCTTCAACTCCGGCCTGACGCCGTTCTGAGTATGACCATGAAACTCTTCTCCTCTTCTTCCTGGCAGCGACGCATGACGTCGCTCTACTGCGGCGTGTTCCTGGTCTTCGCGGTGGTGGCCCCGGCCAGCGCCGAGCGCATCAAGGACCTGGCCCAGGTCGGCGGCGTGCGTGGCAATGCGCTGGTGGGTTATGGCCTGGTGGTCGGCCTGGATGGCAGCGGCGACCGCACCAGCCAGGCACCCTTCACCGTGCAGAGCCTGAAGAACCTGCTCGGCGAGCTGGGCGTGAACGTACCGCCGAACGTCAACCCGCAGCTGAAGAACGTGGCCGCCGTGGCGATCCACGCCGAACTGCCGCCGTTCGCCAAGCCGGGCCAGCCGATCGACATCACCGTGTCCTCGATCGGCAACGCGGTGTCGCTGCGCGGCGGTTCACTGCTGATGGCCCCGCTGCGCGGCGCCGACGGACAGATCTACGCCATCGCGCAGGGCAACCTGATCGTCGGCGGCTTCGGTGCGCAGGGCAAGGACGGTTCCCGTGTCTCGGTGAACGTGCCCAGCGTCGGCCGCATTCCCAACGGTGCCACCGTTGAGCGCGCCCTGCCCGATCCGCTGGCCAACGGCGGTGACATCACCCTGAACCTGCACAACAACGACTTCACCACGGTCTCGCGCATGGTCGCTGCGCTCAACAATGCGTTCGGCGACGGTGCGGCGCGTGCGGTCGACGGCGTGACCGTGGCGGTTACCGCGCCGAGCGATCCGGGTGCACGCATCGGCCTGCTGGCGCGCATCGAGAACCTGGAACTGACCCCGGGCAGCGCTCCGGCCAAGGTGGTGGTCAATTCGCGTACCGGCACCGTGGTCATCGGCCAGCAGGTGCGCGTGGGACCTGCCGCGATCTCGCACGGTTCGCTGACCGTGACCATCCAGGAAAACACCAACGTCAGCCAGCCCAATGCGCTGTCCGGCGGCCGTACCGTAGCCAGCCCGCAGTCGACCATCACCGCCACCAACGACGGCAGCCGCATGTTCAAGTTCAGCGGCGGCACCACCCTGGACGAGATCGTGCACGCGGTGAACGCCGTGGGCGCAGCACCAGGCGATCTCATCGCGATCCTGGAAGCCCTGAAGCAGGCCGGCGCATTGAGTGCCGAGCTCGAGGTGATCTGATATGCGCATCAATCCCGCATTCGATCTGCACCCGGCACAACAGAACGATCCGGCGAAGATCGACAAGGTCGCGCGCCAGCTGGAAGGCCAGTTCGCGCAGATGCTGGTCAAGAGCATGCGTGACGCCAGCTTCGGCGACTCGCTGTTCCCCGGCGAAAACAAGATGTTCCGCGAGATGTACGACCAGAAGATTGCCGAGGCGATGACCCGCGGCAAAGGCCTGGGCCTGTCCGGCATGATCAGCCGGCAGCTGTCCGGCCAGGCCGCCGATGGCCCGGCGCTGGATACCCGCGTGGACCCGGCCAAGGCCAGCCGTGCCTATCAGCTCAATGCACCGGCCAAGCCGGCACCGTCGCTGCCGCTGGAAGACGGCAGCCAGGCCGTGCATTTGCTGCAGCAGATGGCCGCCGGCGCCCAGTCCGGCGCACACGCGGCGGTTGCACCGATGGAACAGGCGCTGGACCTGATCGCCGGGCGCGAAAGCAGCAGCATGCACCGCTCGCTGGGTACCGAAGATCCGTACATCGGCGGCCTGCAAGGCGAGGACTGGGCTGCCAACAGCGACCAGTGGGCGGCCACCGCCAGCAACCGCGGTACGGCCATCAGCCCGGCCGATGCGATGGCGACCCGTACCGCCGTCGCCCAGCTGGGCGAACACACCCCGGAAGGCTTCGTCGCCAGCATCTGGCAGCACGCGCAGCGTGCGGCCAAGGAACTGGGCGTGGATGCCCGCGCCCTGGTTGCCCAGGCGGCGCTGGAAACCGGCTGGGGCAAGCGCCACATCAAGCATGCCGACGGCAGCACCTCGCACAACCTGTTCGGCATCAAGGCCAATGGCTGGAACGGCCAGCGCGCCGTGGCCGGCACCCACGAGTACGTCGATGGCGTGCGCCGCAACGAGACCGCCAGCTTCCGTGCCTACAGTTCGCCGGCCGAGAGCTTTGCCGACTACGTGCGCCTGCTGAAGACCAGCCCGCGCTACCAGCAGGCCCTGCAGGCCGGCACCGACGTGCAGGGCTTCGCCCGTGGCCTGCAGCGCGCCGGCTATGCCACCGACCCGCGCTACGCGGCCAAGATCGCCGCGATCGCCGGCGGACCGACCATCGAGCGCGCCGTCAGCGCCGTGGCCGATGCCGGCTCGCGCCTTGGCCAGACCTTCGCCAGCACCGCAACCGCGGCGCTGGGTATCACCCGTCGTTGAGGAACCCCATGTCCAGCGTACTTTCCACCGGTACCGGTGCCCTGCTCGCCTTCCAGCGTGCGTTGGCGACCACCAGCCACAACGTGGCCAACCTCAATACTCCGGGCTATAGCCGGCAGAAGGTCAACTTCGCCACGGCTGATCCCCAGAACTACGGCTACGGCACGGTCGGCAACGGCACCCGCATCACCGACATCCGCCGTACCGCCGACCAGCTGGCGATCTCGCGCCTGCTCGACAGCAGCGGCGAGCTGGCGCGCCTGAAGCAGCTCTCCGGCATGGCCGACCGGGTCAATTCGTTGTTCTCCGACGCGGCAACCAACGTGTCCGGCGTCTGGTCGAAGTTCTTCGATTCGGTCAGCGGCCTGTCCTCCAATGCCGCCGGCACCGCCGACCGCCAGAACATGCTGGATGGTGGCAAGGCGCTGGCCAACCGCTTCGTGCAGCTCAACACGCACCTGAACAACCTCAACAGCGAGGTCAACAACGGCCTGCTGGCCGGTGCCACCGAGGTCAACCGGCTGGCGCAGGAGATCGCGCAGATCAACGGTGCGATCGGCACCAACATCGCTACCGCCGCACCGGACCTGCTCGACCGCCGCGATCAGCTGATCACCCAGCTGATCGGCTACACCGGTGGCACGGCGGTGATCCAGGACGGCGGCATCATGAATGTCTACACCGCCGGCGGCAACGCACTGGTGGTGGGCACCACGGCGACCAAGGTCACCACCGTGGCCGACCCGTACCAGCCGGAGCGGCTGCAGCTGGCGCTGGAAACGCAGGGCAACACCATCCGCCTCGACCCGAAGGCGGTCGGTGGCCAGATCGGCGGCCTGCTGGAATTCCGCGACACCGTGCTGACGCCTGCCCAGGCCGAACTGGGCAAGCTGGCGGTAGGCCTGGCCGAGAGCTTCAACCAGGTGCATCACCAGGGCGTGGACCTGTATGGCCAGCTGGGGGGTGACTTCTTCAACATCGGCAATCCACGCGTCACCGCCAACAATGCCAACACCGGCACCGCCAGCCTCAGCGCCAGTTACGGCGACCTCGGCAAGCTGGACGCGCAGAACGTGGTGCTGCAGTTCGATGGCACCAACTGGAAGGCCAGTCGTGCCGACACCGGTGCGAACGTTCCGCTGACCGGCACCGGTACGGCCGCCGATCCACTGGTGATCAACGGCGTCAAGCTGGTGGTCGGCGGTACCCCGGCGGCCAACGACCGCTTCCTGCTGCAGCCGACCGCAGGCGTGGCGGGCAGCATGGAAGTGGCGGTCACCGATCCCTCGCGCATCGCCGCTGCTGCGGCAGTGAAGGGCGCGGCGGCGACGTCCAACACGGGCACCGGCAAGCTGAGCGGTGTCACCGTCAGCGATTCGACCAACGCCAACCTGCGCAATCCGGCCGCGATCGTGTTCACCTCGGCCACCACCTACACCATCGATGGGGGCCCGCCGCAGACCTACACGCCCGGCCAGACCATCAGTGCCAATGGCTGGAGCTTCGTGCTGGACGGTGCGCCGAAGGTCGGCGACACCTTCAACATCACCCCGACTCCGGCGGGCTCGTCGGACAACAGCAACGCCTCCAGGCTGTCCAAGGTGGAGAGCGCCAAGGCATTCAACAGCGGCACGGTCACCCTCAACGGCGCCCTGGGGGGCCTGACCACCCAGGTCGGTGCAGCCGCCCGCTCGGCCGAGTATTCGCTGGAAGCGCAGCTGGTGATCAATGACAAGGCGCAGGAAGCACGCGATGAAGTATCCGGCGTCAATCTGGACGAAGAGGCGGCCGACATGCTTCGCCTGCAACAGGCCTACCAGGCAGCCTCGCAGCTGATCTCCACCGCCGACAGCATGTTGCAGACCATCCTGGGAGCCGTCCGTCGATGAGCAGCCGTATCTCCACAAGCATGATGTTCAACCAGTCCGTGTCGCTGATGATGGCCAAGCAGGCCAAGCTCAGCCACCTGGAGCAGCAGATCGCCACCGGCAGCAAGATCGTCAGCGCCAAGGACGATCCGGTTGCCGCTGGTGCGGCGGTCGGGCTTGACCGCAGCCTGGCCGCACTGGACCGGATGAAACTGAATGCCGGCAACGTGCAGAACCGACTGGGCGTACAGGAAAACACCCTGGCCCAGGTCAACGACCTGATGGCGCGCGTCAACGACCTGACCATCCAGGCCAGCAATCCGGCGCTGGGCGCCGCCGACAAGAAAACGCTGATCACCGAACTGAACCAGATCCGCGAGGGCCTGTTGTCGCTGGCCAACGCCGACGACGGCACCGGCCGCTACGTGTTCGGCGGCACCAACGATGGCGATCCGCCGTTCGCCAAGATCAATGGCAAGGTGGTCTACCGTGGCGACCAGACCCAGCGCCAGATTGAAGTCGGCCCCGATACCTATGTGCGGGATGCCCTGCCCGGCAGCGAGATCTTCATGCGCATTCCTACCGGCGACGGCTTCGTCGATGGTGTTGCCGCGGCCGGCAATACCGGCAACGGCGTGCTGACCAACATCACCCGCGATGGCAGCGACAGCTGGAACGGCCAGTCCTTCAGCATCCGCTTCACCGCCGCCGACCAGTACCAGGTACTGGACGGCGCTGGCAACGTGACCGGCACCGGCACGTTCAAGGCCGGTGACAACGTGGAAGTCAACGGTGTCCGCCTGCAGATCACCGGCGCACCCGCTGCCGGTGACAGCTTCAACGTGAAGCCGGCCACCAGCCGCGACATCTTCGACACCATGGACAAGCTGATTGCCGCGCTTGATGCCGACACCGGCACCACCGCCAAGATGAGCGCGCAGCAGAACGAACTGCAGAGCGCCCTGCGCGATGTGGCCCGTGCGTCGGAACGGATGATCGATTCGCGCGCGGCCGGCGGTGCGCAGCTGAAGGCACTGGACAATGCCGCCGACATGCGTGAAGCCAACAGCGTGACCCTGAAGACCACGCTGTCGCAGATGCGTGACCTGGACTATGCCGATGCACTGAGCCAGTACCAGCTGCAGAGCACCGCGCTGCAGGCGGCACAGACGATCTTCTCGCAGATGCAGTCGATGTCGTTGTTCAACAAGATCCGCTGACGCATCTCCTGCGTCACCCCTGAAAGGCCGCGATGCCCTGCATCGCGGCCTTTTTCGTTTCTGCGTGCCCGTTCCGTCGCGCTCGCCGGGCGTGGGCTGGCGCTACCGGAAACGTGCTGCACGCATTTTCCGTGATTGCCCATCAAGCCCGGCCCTGCCCCGCCGATACCTTCATCAGCGCTGGTTGGGCATGCCCAACCGCCCTTTCCGGGGTCGCCTTCACGCCCAGCCAGGGCTGGAAAACCCGGGAAAAACAGCCTCCGGCACCGAATTGCAGCATCGACGGAATTCACGGCTAAAGGTTGTTGACAAAGCGCCGTTATTCATTTGGCAACAGCGAAGCACACAGCCACACAAAAAAACAGGCGGCGCTTCGTTTCATTCACCAACGGGTTCCATATAAGAGGAGACGACCCCATGGCACAGGTAATCAACACCAATACGATGTCGCTCAACGCTCAGCGCAACCTGAGCACCAGCGGCAGCTCGCTCGCTACCACCATCCAGCGCCTCTCGTCCGGCCTGCGCATCAACAGCGCGAAGGACGACGCGGCCGGCCTGGCCATCAGCGAGCGCTTCACCACCCAGATCCGCGGTCTGGACGTGGCCATCCGCAACGCCAACGACGGTATCTCGCTGGCCCAGGTCGCCGAGGGTTCGCTGAGCGAAGTCGGCAACAACCTGCAGCGCATCCGTGAACTGGCCGTGCAGTCCTCCAACGCCACCAACTCGGCCAGCGACCGCAAGGCCCTGCAGGCTGAAGTGACCCAGCTGGTCTCGGAAGTCGACCGCGTGGCCAAGCAGGCTGACTTCAATGGCACCAAGCTGCTGGACGGCTCCTTCACCAGCCAGCTGTTCCAGGTCGGCGCCAACGCCGGCCAGGCCATCGCCATCAACAGCGTGGTCAACGCCAAGGCTGATTCGCTGGGCGCGGCAACCTTCGCCAACGGCTACACCGGCACCAGCCTGGCCGCCGCCGACAAGGCCACCGCCGACACCACCTACTCCGGCCTGCAGATCTCGGTGACCCCGCCGGGCGGCACCGCCACCACGGTCACCATCAACGACTTCACCGTGAAGGCGGGCGAATCGATCACCTCGGCCACCTCCGCCGCGATCAACAACAAGCTGGGCGAAACCGGCGTCATGGCCTCGGTCAATGCCGGCGTGATCAGCCTGGCCTCGGTCAAGGACGGCCAGACCTTCACCCTGGGCATCAGTGCCGCAACCCCGCCGGCTGGCGCCACCGCCGCGACCATCGCTGGCCTGGGCCTGACCGAAACCAGCACCAACGGCGGCCTGCTGACCGGCGCCACGGCCAACTTCGTCAAGGACCTGAACGTCACCACCGCCGAAGGTGCGCAGAAGGCGCTGTCGATCGTCGACAAGGCCCTCGAGTCGGTCAACAGCGTGCGCGCCGACCTCGGCGCGATCCAGAACCGCTTCACCTCGGTGGTGGCCAACCTGCAGACCTCCTCGGAGAACCTGTCGGCCTCGCGCAGCCGCATCCGCGATACCGACTTCGCCAAGGAAACCGCCGAACTGACCCGCACCCAGATCCTGCAGCAGGCCGGTACGGCCATGCTGGCCCAGGCCAACCAGGTACCGCAGAACGTGCTCAGCCTGTTGCAGCGCTGACATGAGCCGCCCCCGGGGCACGTCGGGGGCGTCTAACCCAACTCACGTGCAACCGCTCAAGGACCTCTCCTCATGGCACAAGTCATCAACACCAATACGATGTCGTTGAATGCTCAGCGTAACCTGAGCACCAGCGGCAGCTCGCTGGCCACCACCATCCAGCGCCTGTCCTCCGGTTCGCGCATCAACAGCGCCAAGGACGACGCCGCCGGTCTGGCGATCTCCGAGCGCTTCGGCACGCAGATCCGCGGTACCGACGTCGCCATCCGCAATGCCAACGATGGTATCTCGCTGGCCCAGGTCGCCGAAGGTTCGCTGACCGAAATCGGCAACAACCTGCAGCGCGTCCGCGAGCTGTCGGTGCAGGCCTCCAACGCCACCAACTCGGCCAGCGACCGCAAGGCCCTGCAGGCCGAAGTGACCCAGCTGGTCTCGGAAATCGACCGCGTTGCCAAGCAGTCGGACTTCAACGGCACCAAGCTGCTGGACGGCACGTTCTCCAGCCAGCTGTTCCAGGTCGGCGCCAATGCCGGCCAGGCCATCGCCATCGACAAGACCATCGATGCCAAGGCCAACGCCCTGGGTGGTGCACAGTTCTCCAGCGGTACCGCAACCGCAATCGCCGGTACTGCTGACACCGACACCGCAGTGGGTGCGTTCACCATCACCGACAGCAAGGGCACCGTCTTCAACTTCGGCGCCATGACGGTCAAGAGCGTCGGTGACGCTGCCGCCAACACCGCTGCAAACGGCAAGGCCGTCGCTGCCGCCATCAACGCCAAGATCGGCGAAACCGGCGTGCTGGCCGAAACCGATGCCGCCGGCGCACTGACCCTGACCTCGGTCAAGGACAGCGTGAACAACGCGGGCGCCTTCACTGCCATCGGCAGCTCGCTGGCCGGCTTCGCCGCGGCCACCCCGGTCCCGGGCAAGCAGTTCGCCGACAAGATCGACGTGTCCACCGTGAAGGGTGCACAGCAGGCAATGGAAGTGGTCGACAAGGCCCTGGGTGCGATCAACAGCACCCGCGCCGACCTCGGCGCGATCCAGAACCGCTTCACCTCGGTCGTGGCCAACCTGCAGACCTCGTCGGAAAACCTGTCGGCTTCGCGTAGCCGCATCAAGGACACCGACTTCGCCAAGGAAACCGCAGAGCTGACCCGCACCCAGATCCTGCAGCAGGCCGGTACGGCCATGCTGGCCCAGGCCAACCAGGTGCCGCAGGGCGTGCTCAGCCTGCTGCGCTGATCCGCTCGCTGATCGACCTCCGGGCACCGCATGACGCGGCGCCCGGATCCTGAAATACGTTCCACCTTCGCCAAAGGAAAAGCACCATGGCACAAGTCATCAACACCAATACGATGTCCCTGAATGCTCAGCGCAACCTGAGCACCAGCGGCAGCTCGCTGGCCACCACCATCCAGCGCCTGTCCTCCGGTTCGCGCATCAACAGCGCCAAGGACGACGCCGCCGGCCTGGCGATTTCCGAGCGCTTCGGCACGCAGATCCGCGGTACCGACGTTGCCATCCGCAACGCCAACGACGGCATCTCGCTGGCCCAGGTCGCCGAAGGTTCGCTGACCGAAATCGGCAACAACCTGCAGCGCGTCCGCGAGCTGTCGGTGCAGGCCTCCAACGCCACCAATTCGGCCAGCGACCGTAAGGCCCTGCAGGCCGAAGTGACCCAGCTGGTCTCGGAAATCGACCGCGTCGCCAAGCAGTCGGACTTCAACGGCACCAAGCTGCTGGACGGCACGTTCTCCAGCCAGCTGTTCCAGGTCGGCGCCAATGCCGGCCAGGCCATCGCCATCGACAAGACCATCGATGCGAAAGCGGGTTCGCTCGGCACCTCGACCTTCGCAAGCGGTGCAACTGACGTACTGGCCGCCAGTACCGACGGCTCGCGCATTACCGGCAAGGTAATGGGCGTGGACATCGGCACCGTCGAGATCAAGGCCGGCGCCACCACTGCCGACGCGTCCAAGGCTGTCGCCACGGCGATCAACGCAAAGATCGGCGAAGCCGGCCTCTATGCCGAGGCGAATGCCGACGGCTCGATGAAACTGACCTCGGTGAAGGAAGGCAAGGCCGTCGTCGCTGCCGACATCGCGCTTGAGCGCAGCGATCTGACCGCCGCGACCGGCGTGTGGAGCGCGAAGACCGCAGCCGGTGCTTACACCGCTGGCACCGCCACCGCCGCCAACGTGCAGAAGCTGGACGTGAGCACGGTGCTTGGTGCACAGCAGGCGATGGAAGTGGTCGACAAGGCCCTGGGTGCGATCAACAGCACCCGCGCCGACCTCGGTGCGATCCAGAACCGCTTCACCTCGGTCGTCGCCAACCTGCAGACCTCGTCGGAAAACCTGTCGGCGTCGCGCAGCCGCATCAAGGACACCGACTTCGCCAAGGAAACCGCAGAGCTGACCCGCACCCAGATCCTGCAGCAGGCCGGTACGGCCATGCTGGCCCAGGCCAACCAGGTGCCGCAGGGCGTGCTCAGCCTGCTGCGCTGATCCACGGCAAGAAGGCGCCGCTACCGTCGGGTCGAACCGACGGTAGCGGCAACCCGGAAGCCACGGTGCACGAAGGCGCGGGCCATGCCCGGCCCGGGATCGCTCCCGAACCGGCTTGGCATCGCCCGCTCCTGCGGACCTCTCTTTCAGCGCTGTACCTTTGACTGTACGTACCGGGCGGCTTCGTCTCCCCCCGATTGTCAGTAGCCTGATCCCTCCCCTGCATTGGGGGAGGGCTTTTTGCAGACTCCCGGCAGCCCGCGGTGAACCTACCCGCACCCTGCCCCAGCCCTCCTGCAACCCGCGTGCCAGAACCTGCGCCAGACCATTGGCACGGCACGTGCATCAACGAAGTCCTCAAGACCCAGCGGCGCAGGCCGCTATTTTCGTTGACGACGGGCCACCGCACGACGGCCAGGCCCGGATACCAGGAGAATCACATGGCAAGCTTTGGATACGGTGGCATTGGCTCGGGGCTCAACATCTCGGACATCGTCAACCAGCTGGTCGCGGCCGACCGCAAGCCCGCCGACAACGCGCTGAACCTGCAGCAGTCCAAGGCCAAGATGCAGCTGTCGTCGATCGGCACCGTCACTGCGGCCTTCGACAAGCTGAAGACCGCGCTGACCGCACTGAAGGCCACCACCGCCTTCGATACCCGCACCGTGACCGCCACCGGCAAGGCGCAACCCGCCAACACCGACGACGTGCTGACGGCCTCGGTGGCACTGTACGACCTTGGCACGACCAAGGCAGCAGCCTCCAATGGCACCCACCAGGTGGAGGTGAAATCCCTTGCCACCGCACACAAGCTGATTGCCAATACCTCGGTAGGGAAGACCGACACCTTCGGCGCCGGAACCTTGACGCTGACCGTTGGCGTCGGCGACAAGGCAAAGACGATGAAGGTCGAGGTGGAAGCCGGCGATACGCTGACCACCGTGCGCAACAAGATCGACGCCGCAGGCCGCAAGGAAGGCGTGCAGGCGACCCTGATCGCCTCGGGCGACAACCAGTACCTGTCGATTGCCCAGGAAAAGACCGGCGCCGCCAATGCCATCAAGCTCGAATACGGCGGCAGCGACCCGAAACTGACCGCACTGGTGGGCAGCCTCCAGGAAAACACCGCGGCAGCCGATGCCGAGCTGACCATCGATGGCGTCACGGTGGTCAGCGCCAGCAACACCGTGGCCGACGCCGTGCCGGGGTTGACCCTGAACCTCAAGGTCAAGGGCAAGAGCACCGTCGTGATCAGCACCGATACCACTGCAGCCACCAAGGTGATGCAGGAGTTCGTGACCGCCTACAACGCAGCCATCGCGGCGATCAACACCGAGACCAAGTACGACGCCAAGACCAAGGAAGCCGCCACGCTGACCGGCGACGCGCAGATGCGTGGTGCCTCCAGCCAGTTGCGCTCGGTGATGTCGGGCGTGCTGAAGGAACTGTCCGCCGATGGCCTGGACCCGAAAACGCTGGGACTGCAGACGCGTGGCTACCCCAACGCCGACGGCAGCCTGGTGCTGGACGCCACCAAGTTTGCCGCCGCGCTGGCCAGTCAGCCCGAGAAGATCCGCTCGGCAATCACCGGCGACACCGGCGGTGCCGGCACGCTGTACACCATGGTCGACGGCTACGTCAGTACCACGGTCGGCAAGGAAGGTGCCTTCGTCGCCCGCACCAAGGGCCTCAACACCACGCTGGACAACATCGACAAGCGCCGCAAGGACCTCGACACGCGCATGAAGAACGTGGAGGAGCGCTACAAGAAGCAGTTCATCGCACTGGACAGCCTGATGGGCAAGCTGCAGCAGAGCAATACGTCGCTGCAGCAGCAGCTGGCACAGCTGAACCGCTAAAGGACGGCGTGCAACGCTCAAGTTTGGCGTGTAACGCACCGATAACGGACGCAACAGCAATCAACGCCGCACCGCCGGCAGCGGTCCCCACGACCGTCCGGCGGCACCCCGCGCAAGGAGAATCACGAATGTACGGTTCCAGCCGTCAATATGCCGAGCAGTACCGCCAGGTGGGAGTGACCAGTGCGGTCGCCGATGCCGATCCGCACAAGCTGGTGGCGATGCTGCTGGCCGGCGCGCTGGAGCGCGTGCGGCGCGCCCTGGCCAGCCTCGAGCGTGGCGACCAGGCCGGCAAGGGCAAGGCGATCGGCGAGGTCTGCGCGATCGTCGGCCACCTCAATGGCTCGCTGGATCATGAGGCTGGCGGTGAAATCGCCGGGAACCTGTCGGCACTCTACGACTACGTGCTGCAGCGCCTGACCGAGGCCAACCTGCACAACGACCGTGCCGCCCTCGATGAATCCCTGCAGTTGCTGGGCGAGATCGACAGCGCCTGGAATGCGATCCCGATGGAACAGCGCCGCCCGGCTGCGGTGGCCCCATGAGCCTGCACGAACTGCACGCCCAGCTGGACGCCTTCGAAAAGGCCCTGGGCGAAGACGCCCTCGACCAGGCCGACAGCCTGCTCGACGGTCACGACAGCACGCTGCATGCCCTGCTCAGCCAGCCGCTGACCTCGGACGACCACGCACCACTCAGTGCGCTGTTCGAACGCCAGCAGAACCTGCTGGGCCTGCTGCGCCAGCGTCGCGATGCGGTGGCAGCACTGATGAATGACGGCCAGCGCTCTCTTCGCGCGGCCCATGCCTACCTGCAGGCAGAATCGCTGGCATGACCCAACTGCCGACAACGTCGCTGCACCATCCCGCCGAAAGCGAGCTGTTCGACGAAACGCTCAGCTGCGAGCTGGCACTGCCCGCCGAATTCCAGGCAGGCAGTGGCACCGGCCGTACCGGCAGTGCCGAGGGCCTGCTGCGCAGCCTGGCGCTGGTTGAAGACAGCCGCGTTGACGAGCATGACGACCGCAATGAAGCCAGCCTGCAATTGCAGCGGCTGGAGGCGAAGCTGGATCTGGCGATGGTGTTGCTTGGCCGCCTGGTCCGCCAGCAGGGCCAGGAACTGACCCTGCGCCCGGTGCGCTGGTCGCGCCGTGGCATCCGCCTGCAACTGGGCCCGCGCAGTGGCGCCAGCCCCGGCCAGGCGGGCCTGGTCCGTCTGCAGCCCAGCGATTGGCTGCCCGACCATATCGACCTGCCGGTGGAAGTGATTGCCGAAGCGGCCGATGGCGGCGGCGGCCACTATCTGTGGCTGCGCTTCCAGCGCCTTGGCGATGGCCTGGAAATGGCCATGGAGCGCCACCTGTTCCGCCTGCACCGGCGCCAGGTGGCCGAGGCACGCCGGGCGCGCTGAAACCTGCCACCATCGAGCTTGGCGGGCAAGCCTTGGCGCGCCCGTTCAGCTAAGTTAAGGTGGACTCCCCTACACGGACCTGCTGCGTGCCTGTGCGAGTTCTCATCGTCGACGATCACACCCTGGTCCGCGCCGGCCTGGCGCGGCTGCTGCAGGGGTTTGCCGACGTGCAGCTGGTTGCAGAGGCCAGCAACGCCGAACAGGCGCTGCAGCTGGCCCTGCAGCACGCCCCGGACGTGGTCCTGATGGACCTGTCATTGCCTGGCCGTACGGGTCTGGAAGCGCTCAGCGATATCCGGCTGCGCGCGCCCGGTACCCGGGTTGTGATGATGACCATGCACGACGACGCCGCGCACGTGCGCGATGCCCTCGACCGCGGCGCGGCCGGGTTCGTGGTCAAGGATGCGGCGCCGCAGGAACTGGAGCTGGCGCTTCGCGCGGCGCATGCCGGCCAGGTGTTCCTGAGCCCGCAGATCTCCGCCAAGATGCTGGCACCGATGCTCGGGCGCGAGAAACCCACCGGCATCGCCGCACTGTCGCCGCGCCAGCGCGAGATCCTGCGCCGCATCGGCAAGGGCGAGAGCAACAAGGAAATCGCCGCCGACCTCGGCATCAGCGTCAAGACAGTGGAAACCCACCGCGCACGCATGATGGAGTCACTGGGCTGCCGTCGCGCCAACGATCTGCTGCTGTTGGCCGCGCGCCATCAGCACGAGCTGGAGTAAGCGCCAGCCGCGGCGTGACGAAGCGATGGCTGGGTAGAGTGGGCTGTTGGTAGAGTCGACTGTCAGTCGACTTGCGCGCGGAGCGCGGGACTTTTCCTTGGTCTGATCGGAGAGCAGTCGACTGACAGTCGACTCTACCGGTGATCGTCTCTATCGACAGCCGACGCAGCCAACCCGCACCCAGCGTCGAATTCCCGTCATCCCGACACTCCCCGACAGGAATCCGTACACGGCGCAGCCCGATCAATCCGGGCCTTGCACCGGAAATCAGCAACTTAGCGAAGATCATCGTCAACATTCCGCGCCACTGTAGGGAATACCCCTACACGCCGTCAGGAAATTCACGAAGCTCCTCAGGACCCCCCCGATTCCGCCCCCGCCGGATCAAAAGCAAGATGCGTTCCACAAGGCGCCGGGGAGCGGCGCCGGGGAACCACGATGAAGGCTGCACTCTCGACCCAGCTGGGCCAACAACTTCACCTCACCCCGCAGCTGCTGCAGTCGATCCGGCTGCTGCAGCTTGATGGCCTGCACCTGGAACAGGAAATCCAGCGCCTGCTGGACTCCAATCCCCTGCTGGAAATCGAAGAACCCGAAGCACCGGCCGCCGACGCCACCGACGTTGCCACCGCGACGCTGGAAACCGCCGCGTTCGACGAGCTGCCCGAGTCGTCGATGTGGGACGTGGCCGGCGCCAGCTGGCAGGACGGCGACGACGACCGCATGGCGCGCATCGCCGCCGGCGAATCCACCGACCCGCAGCTGCGCGTGCTGCAGCGCCTGTCGCTGGACATGGAAGATCGCCAGCTGGCAGTGGCCGCATTCTGGCTGGACCACTGCGACGAGGCTGGCTACCTGCAGGCGCCACTGGGCCAGCTGCGGCTGCTGGCCAGCGCCCAGTTCGACATCGACGCCGACGGCGTCGAAGCCATCCGCCAGCAGCTGCTGCACGGTGACCCGGCCGGCATGGCCGCCCAGGACCTGCGCGAGGGCCTGCAGGCGCAGCTGCGCAGCCTTCACGGCGCGGTGCCTGCCCGCCACCTGGCCACGCGCATCCTGGACGGCGCACTCGATGCGCTGGCCGCACATGATTACCCCGCCCTCGCCCGCCAGCACGACGCCGAGATCGACGATGTGCGCGAAGCGGTACGCCTGATCCTGTCGCTGCAGCCACGCCCAGGCGACAGCCTGCTGCCGGAACGAAATGCCGTTGTGGTTCCGGATGTGGTCGCCTGGCACGCCGATGGCCAGTGGAAAGTGGCATTGAACCCGGCCACCAGTCGCCGCGTCTCCATCAACAGCCAGTACGAACAGGCGCTGGCAGAGAGCAGTGAGGCCGTCCCGGCACTGCGCGAGATGCTGCAGGAAGCGCGCTGGTTCAGCCGCGGCCTGTCAATGCGCTACGACACCCTGCTGCGCACCGCGCGGGTGATCGTCGAGCGCCAGGCCGCGTTCCTGGTGCGTGGCGAGGAAGCCATGGCACCGCTGACCCTGAAGGAAGTGGCCGAGGAAATCGGCATGCACGAGTCCACCGTCTCGCGCATCACCACCGGCAAGTTCCTGCAGACCCCGCGCGGCACCTTCGAACTGAAGCACTTCTTCGCCGTCCGACTGGAAGGCGCCAGCGTCTCCGGGCAGGCGGTCAAGGCCATGGTCCGCCGCCTGATCGACGCCGAACCGGCCGGTCGGCCACTGGCCGATGAGGCGATCGCCGGCCTGTTGTCACGCCAGGGGGTGAACATTGCCCGCCGAACCGTCGCAAAATACCGGGAACAACTGGACATCGCCCCGGCCCGTGAACGGCGCCGGCTCGGCGCCAGGCAACCACAGCTGGCCCGGGTGGGCTGAAAAGGATGTTGCACATGAACAAGCTTACCGTCCTGCTGGTCGATGACCACGAGGGCTTCATCAACGCGGCAATGCGCCACTTCCGCAAGATCGACTGGCTGCAGATCGTCGGCAGCGCCGGCAACGGCCTGGAAGCGATCGAGCGTTCGGAAACGTTGCGCCCGCAGGTCGTATTGATGGATCTGGCAATGCCTGAGATGGGCGGCCTGCAGGCCACCCGCCTGATCAAGTCGCAGGACGACGCACCGTACATCGTGATCGCCAGCCACTTCGACGACGCCGAGCACCGCGAGCACGCGCTGCGTGCCGGTGCCGACAATTTCGTCAGCAAGCTGTCCTACATCCAGGAAGTCATGCCGATCCTGGAAGGCCTCAGGGAGGAACAGTCGTGAGCGAATCGCGCATCCTTGTGCTGGATAACGACGCCGTGCGTGCAGAGCGCACCGTTGCCCTGCTGGAGTTCATGGACTTCAACCCGCGCTGGGTCTCCGACGCGGCCGACTTCGATCTGGGCCGGCAGCGCCAGAACGATTGGATGGCAGTGATCGTCGGCAGCCTGGACGACAACGCCGCCAGCACCGCACTCTACAACTGGCTGGGCGGCAGCAGCCTGCCTCCGCCGGTACTGCTGGCCGACGGTGATGCCGCAGCCTTCGCGCAGCAGCACGGCCTGCACGAAGCCAACATCTGGCCACTGGAGACGCCGCTGCGCCACGCGCAGATGGAAGCCCTGCTGCGCCGCGCCAGCCTCAAGCGCCTGGATGCCGAGCACCAGGCCGGTGCCGCGCAGGAGCAGGGACCAACCGGCAACGGCCCGGCGGTCACCGCACTGCGCACCATGATCGAGCAGGTGGCCGCGTTCGACACCACCGTGCTGGTGCTGGGCGAATCCGGCACCGGCAAGGAAGTGGTGTCGCGCGCCATCCACCAGCGCTCGCCGCGCCGTGATGGCCCGTTCGTGGCGATCAACTGCGGCGCCATTCCGGCCGACCTGCTGGAAAGCGAACTGTTCGGTCACGAAAAGGGTGCCTTCACTGGCGCACTGACCGCGCGCAAGGGCCGTTTCGAAATGGCCGAAGGCGGCACCCTGCTGCTCGACGAGATCGGCGACATGAGCCTGCCGATGCAGGTGAAGCTGCTGCGCGTGCTGCAGGAACGCAGCTTCGAGCGCGTCGGTGGCAACCAGACCATCCGCTGCAACGTGCGCGTCGTGGCCGCGACCCACCGCGATCTGGAAACGCGCATCGCCGAAGGCAAGTTCCGCGAGGATCTGTTCTACCGCCTCAACGTGTTCCCGATTGAAGTGCCCGCGTTGCGCGAGCGCCGTGAGGACCTGCCGGCGCTGGTGGAAACCATCGCCGCGCAGCTGGCCCGCACCGGCCGTGGCGAAGTGCGCTTCACCCCGGAAGCCCTGCAGGCACTGGCCGGCTACGAGTGGCCGGGCAACGTGCGCGAGCTGACCAACCTGGTCGAGCGCCTGGCCGTGCTGCATCCGGGTGGATCGGTGCGCGTACAGGACCTGCCGGCCCGCTACCGTGGCGATGCCGCGCTGGCTGCCGTCGCTACGCCGACGCCGGCACAGCCCGCCACCAGCGAAGAGCGACTGGACCTGCGCAGCTTCTCGTTCCACACGCCCGGCAGCGGCAACCAGCCGGCGCTGGAGCACGGCATCGCCGTCAATCGCCCGGCGGCACCGGCCGCCCTGCCCGACGAAGGCATGGACCTGCGCAACCACATGGCCAACATCGAACTGGGCCTGATCAACGAAGCACTGGAACGCACCCAGGGCGTGGTCGCCCACGCCGCCCAGCTGCTCGGCCTGCGCCGCACCACCCTGGTGGAAAAGCTGCGCAAGTACGGCATCGAACGCGAGCAGGCCGAACTGGCCGGCTGAAGCGCGCTACCAGCATGAAGGGGGCACGAACGCCTGGGCTTGCCCGGGCGTTGGTGTTTTTGAGATTTACAACTTTTCCCAATGCGTTCTGCTTCGTTACGCAATAGCCTCAAGGATTGTGATTTCGACCAGGGAATGCCATGAACGGGACCTTCGAAGATTCCATGCAGGAATTACTGGAATCAATGCTGAGCGTTTGCCTGGAGTACGGAGAGCATCGCGTGGATGGGGTCTACCTGTACGGTGCAGCGGAAGATGGGACGTCATCTGCAGACGTCTTCTATGACATTGGCGGTCACCTCTACAGGACCAACCAGTTGAACGACGCTCCCGCGGCCGGAAGTGGTCAGCCGTTTGACCTTTCCGATTCCCGTGGCAGCGCCCTGCTGGATTTTCTCTTGGACGATCTTGATCGCCTACTTGAACTTCATAAGAATCATGATCGAGAACCCCCTACCCAGCTGAAGGCGCACTTCGACGCCGTTACGGAAAAGCTGAGCGTCAAGTTCAGCCACGATCTCCATTTCTCCAATACCGAAGATCTCCTGCCTTCCGATATGTTCGAAGCGTGGCTGCAGGAAGTGAAGGAACGCTCCTCAAATGCCCGAGGCAACGGTTAACCCGAAGCCCATGCGAGGCGTCGAATGCGAGCACGCCGCGCCGACCAGCTGAACGAACTCGCAGGGGTCAAAGTGCCACCTGCGGTAGGGAGCCGAAACTCCCGCGTTTACAAGTCTTCCTAAAGACAGCAGCGCCGAACTGCGGTGCATTGGCAAGGACATCCCAAGGAGGTCCACATGCATCGCTTGATCCTGCTCGCCGTCCTGCTCTGCCCGGCCCTGGCCACCGCGGCCAACTGCATCCTGCCCGCCACGCTCGACCAGCGCCAGTTCACCAACCTCAGCGACCCGCTGTACGCCCCGGACAACCCCAATGCCGGACGCATGGTCCAGGTCAGCTTCGCCGGCAGCCAGTACGTGCTCGACATCCTCGGCACCGACCTGCGCATCGGCGGCAGCTACCGCTACCAGCGCCTGGCCCCGCATATCGCGGAACTCCACATGACCGAGGCCCACCCGGCCGGCCCCGCCCACTACACCCTGCTGCTGACCTGCCAGAGCGACCGCCAGGGTCGCTTCATCTACACCCAGCACGACGGACCCATTGCCCCGCGCCAGCGCCAGAATTCCGGCCGATGGACCCTGCAGCCATAGGCCAGAAAACCGACGCCGGTTAAATGGCGCCACGACCGGAGTCAGAGCCGGTTGCGTTGCAACGGGATCCGACCCCGTGCCGACCAACGGTCGGCACCCACCACCATCAGAAGCACCATCAGCAGCAGGTTCCAACAGATCGCGGCCCACTGTCGAAGGCGGGGTGGGTCCGGTTGCGGGGGTGTCCGCGGCATGGATGCCGCGGCCAAGCCCCCAAGGACGGGTTTACGGCGTCCCCCGTAACCGGACCCACCCCGCCACCCCACGGATAGCCCGATTTTGACGTTGATGTTGACGTGGCCTCTGCGGGTGCAGGGCGCAGCCCTGCCACCAAACACCCCCACCCTCACTTCACTGAATCGAAAACCGGTTTCGGCACGGCACTTGCACTGGCTACAGCAGACAACCCCATCCCTGTTTCTGGAACCGTTGCAGATGTCCCACTCCGTCACTTCGATCCTTTCGCAGATCCGCTCCTATCAGACCCAGATGGGACAGCCGGCGCTCAACCCGCTGGGCGAAACGCCTCGCAGCAACGCCCTGCCGGGCACGGTGCTGGACGCACCGCAGGCCCAGCCGGCCAGCTTCACCGAAACCCTGCGTGGTGCGATTGCCGGCGTCAACGATGCGCAACAGAAATCCGGCGCCCTCGCCAAGGCCTTCGAAATGGGCGACCCCAGCGCCGACCTCGCCAAGGTGATGGTCGCCTCGCAGCAGTCCCAGATCGCCTTCCGCGCCACCGTGGAAGTCCGCAACCGTCTCGTCCAGGCTTACCAGGACGTGATGAACATGCCGCTGTAAGGAATAGAGACGCATGGCACTGACGCTCTCCAAGGACAGCCTGAACGCCGAAAAGGCCGGGCAATGGTTCGACCGCCTGCAGAGCCTGCAGATCACCCGTCGGCTGGGCCTGATGGCGATGATCGCGGTGGCGGTGGCGGCAGGCCTGTCCGTGTTCTTCTGGTCGCAGAAGCCGGGCATGGTCCCGCTGTACACCGGCCTGGACCAGAAGGCCACCGCTGAAGCGACCGACCTGCTGCGCGCCGCGCAGATTCCGTTCGCGCTCGACCCGGCCACCGGTGGCATCACCGTGCCGGAAAAGAACCTGCACGACGCCCGCCTGAAGCTGGCCGGTTCCGGCCTGACCGACAGTGGCAAGCTCGGCTTCGAGCTGATGGAACGCGACCCGGGCTTCGGCGTCAGCCAGTTCGTCGAAAGCGCGCGCTACCAGCACGCGCTGGAAACCGAACTGTCGCGCACCATCAACACGCTGCGCCCGGTGCGCGATTCGCGCGTGCACCTGGCCATTCCCAAGCCCAGCGCCTTCACCCGCCAGCGCGACGTAGCCAGTGCCTCGGTCACCCTGGAACTGCGTGGTGGCCAGCAGCTGGAACGCAGTCAGGTGGATGCCATCGTGCACATGGTTGCGGCCAGCATCCCGGATCTCGCGCCGGAGCGGGTGACCGTGGTCGACCAGAGTGGGCGCATGCTCAGCATCACCGACCCGAACAGCGAAGCGGCGGTCAACGCTGCCCAGTTCGAGCAGGTGCGCCGCCAGGAAACCTCGTTCAACCAGCGCATCCGCGAGCTGCTGGAACCGATGACCGGCCCTGGCCGCGTCAACCCGGAAGTGAGCGTGGACATGGATTTCTCGGTGACCGAGGAGGCCCGCGAGCTTTACAACGGTGAGCCGCAGAAGCTGCGCAGCGAGCAGATGAGCGAGAACACCACCAGCACCCCTGGCCCGCAGGGTGTGCCGGGTGCGACCAGCAACAGCCCGCCGGGCCAGCAGGCTGCACCGGCCACCGCGCAGACCCCGACCGAAAGCAGCAAGAACGCCACCCGCAACTACGAGCTGGACCGCACCCTGCAGCACACCCGCCAGCCGGCAGGCCGCATCAAGCGCGTCTCGGTGGCGGTGCTGGTGGACAACGTGCCGCGCGCCGGCGCCAACGGCAAGATGAGCCCGCAGCCGCTGTCGGCCGCCGAACTGACCCGCGTCGAAGCGCTGGTCAAGCAGGCCGTCGGCTTCAACGCCGAGCGTGGCGATACCGTGTCGGTGATGAATGCCCCGTTCGTGCGGGATACCACGCCGGTCGAAGGCCCGGCCTGGTGGGAGCTGCCGTGGGTGCACGATGCCGGCCGCATGCTGCTCGGCGCGGTGGTGGTGCTGGCGCTGCTGTTCGGTGTGCTGCGCCCGGCACTGCGTGCGATCACCGGCCAGAACAAGAAGAACGACGAACCAGCACTGGAACCGCACACCGCGGATGTGCAGCTGGTCGATGACGATGGCATGCCGCTGCCGGCGCTGGGCGCCGACCGGGCCAGCCTGGCCGGACCAGACGCACTGGCCCTGCCGGTGGATTCTTATGAGGAACGACTGCGGATGGCGCGTGAAGCCGTGAAGACCGACTCCAAGCGCGTGGCCCAGGTGGTCAAGGGCTGGGTGGCCAATGACTGAGGCACAACTGACCGGCGTACAGCGCGCGGCCGTGCTGCTGCTGTCCCTGGGTGAGCTGGATGCGGCCGAAGTGCTGCGCCACATGGAACCCAAGGAAGTGCAGAAGATCGGCATCGCCATGGCCACCATGACCGACATCACCCGCGAGCAGGTGGAACGGGTGATGGACCAGTTCGGCCAGGAGCTGGGCTCGAAGACCTCGCTGGGCGTGGGCTCGGACGACTACATCCGCAACATGCTGGTGCAGGCGCTGGGCAGCGAGAAGGCCGGCAACCTGATCGACCGCATCCTGCTCGGCCGCAACACCACCGGCCTGGACGCGCTGAAGTGGATGGACCCGCGTGCGGTGGCCGACCTGGTGCGCAACGAGCACCCGCAGATCATCGCCATCGTGATGGCGCACCTGGAAACCGACCAGGCCGCCGACGCGCTGAAACTGCTGCCGGACCGTACCCGCGTGGACGTGCTGCTGCGCATCGCCACCCTCGACGGCATTCCGCCGAACGCACTCAATGAACTCAACGAGATCATGGAGCGCCAGTTCGCCGGCAACCAGAACCTGAAATCGTCCAACATCGGCGGCGTGCAGTGCGCGGCCAACATCCTGAACTTCATGGACAGCGGCCAGGACCAGGCGATCCTGGGAGAAATCGCCCGCATCGATGCGCCGTTGAGCAACCGCATCCAGGACCTGATGTTCGTGTTCGACGATCTGGTCGACCTGGATGACCGCGAAATGCAGCTGGTGCTGCGCGAAGTGAGCGGCGAGCGCCTGGGCCTGGCCCTGCGCGGTGCCGACATCAAGGTGCGCGACAAGATCACCCGCAACATGTCGCAGCGCGCGGCCGAAATCCTGCTGGAAGACATGGAAGCTCGTGGCCCGGTGCGCCTGTCCGACGTGGAAGGCGCACAGCGCGAGATCCTGGCCATCGTCAAGCGCATGGCCGATGAAGGCACCGTCACCATCGGTGGCAGCGCGGAGGCCATGCTGTGAGCAACGTCGTGCGCTGGCTTGCCCCGGACCTGCTGGCCCAGCCCGAACCGGTGCTGGAGCAGGAGGATGCGTTCGAACTCACCGAGCCGGACCCGGAACACGAGCCGGAGCCGTCGCTGCAGCTGCCGACCCTGGAGGAAATCCAGGCCATCCAGGACAGCGCCGAGAAGGAAGGCTTCCAGCACGGCCATGCTGAAGGTTACGGCCAGGGTCAGGCCGAAGTGCGTCGCCTCGCCGCGCAGATCGAAGGCATCCTCGACAACTTCAGCCGCCCCCTGGTGCGGCTGGAGAACGAAGTGGTCGGCGCACTCGGTGAGCTGGCGGTACGCATCGCCGGTGCGCTGGTCGGCCGCGCCTATGAAGCTGACCCGGCACTGCTGGCACAGCTGGTCGGTGAGGCCATCGACGCGGTGGGTGGCAGCACCCGCGAGGTCGAAGTGCGACTGCATCCCGATGACATCGCCGCCCTCGCCCCGCTGTTGAGCCTGCCGCCACAACAGCGCCTGGTGCCAGACACCAGCCTCAGCCGCGGCGATCTACGCGTGCACGCCGAAGCCGTGCGCATCGACGGCACCCTGGAAGCCCGCCTGCGCGGCGCGCTGGACGCGGTGATCCGCCAGACCGGAGCCAATGCATGAACCCCGATCCGCAGCCGACGCCGCCACCGGCCGACTGGGCCATGGCCCGCAACCTGCGCCTGGCCCGTCGCCTCGATGGACTGCGCGTGGATACCGCCCATGGCCGTGGCCTGATCCGCGAAGGCGTGCTGCGCCGCGCGGTCGGACTGACCCTGGAAGCTGTCGGCTGCGAGGCGCCGCTGGGGGCCAGCTGCAAGGTGGAAGTGGTCGACGGCGGCTGGGTCGATGCCGAAGTGGTCGGCTTCGCCGGCGAGCGCACTTACCTGATGCCCAGTGCCGAGCTGCATGGCCTGTTGCCCAACGCCCGCGTGGTGCCATCGGCGCGCCGCGGTGGCGTGGAAGTGGGCGAAGGCCTGCTTGGCCGCGTCATCGACAGCGATGGCGTGCCGCTGGACGGCAAGGGCCCGATCCGCGCCGAAGGCCATGTCGGCATGGCCGGCGTGTCGATCAATCCACTGGCGCGTGAACCGATCACCCAGCCGCTGGACGTGGGCGTGCGCGCGATCAACGCGCTGCTGCCGATCGGCCGCGGCCAGCGTGTCGGCCTGTTCGCCGGCTCCGGCGTCGGCAAGTCGACGCTGCTGGGCATGATGACCCGCTACACCGCCGCCGACGTGATCGTGGTCGGCCTGATCGGTGAACGTGGCCGCGAAGTGCGCGATTTCGTCGAGACCACGCTGGGCGAGGAAGGCCTGCGCCGCGCCGTGGTAGTGGCCAGTCCCGCCGACCGGCCGCCGCTGGCGCGCCTGCACGGTGCCTACCGCGCTACCGCCATCGCCGAATGGTTCCGCGACCAGGGACTGAACGTGCTGCTGCTGATGGACTCGCTGACCCGCTTCGCCCAGGCACAGCGCGAGATCGGCCTGTCGGTGGGCGAGCCGCCGACCACCCGCGGCTACCCGCCGTCGGTGTTCGCCAAGCTGCCGGCACTGGTCGAACGCGCCGGCAATGGCGCCAAGGGCCGTGGCTCGATCACCGCGTTCTACACGGTGCTGACCGAAGGCGATGATCCGCAGGACCCGATCGCCGATGCGGCGCGCGCGATCCTCGACGGCCACATCCTGCTCTCGCGGCGCGTGGCCGACAGCGGCCTGTACCCGGCCATCGACGTCGAATCGTCGGTCAGCCGTGTGGTCACGGAAATCGCCGACGAGCCGTGGCGCCTGCGCATCCGCAAATTGAAGCGACTGGTCTCGGCCTACTCGGCCAACCGTGACCTGATCGCCATCGGTGCCTACCAGCGCGGCAACGACGCGGCCACCGACGAAGCCCTGGAACGCTGGCCGGAAATCATGGAGTTCCTCGGCCAGGACGTTGCCAAGGCCGCAGATCTCCCGCACAGCCAGGCGGCGCTGCAGCGCCTGGTGGAACAAGAGAGTTAAGCCATGAACCAGTCCAAGCGCATTGATCCCCTGCTCAAGCGGGCCCAGGAACACGAGGACGCGGTTGCCCGCGACCTGGCCGAACGCCAGCGCGTGCTCGATACCCATCTATCGCGACTGGACGAACTGCGCCGCTACGCCGAGGAGTACGCCAACGCTCAGATGGCCGCCACCAGCCCGGCGCAGCTGCTCAACCGACGCGCTTTCCTCGACCGGTTGGACAGTGCCGTCGAACAGCAGCAGGCCACGGTCAATGGCAACCGCGAAAAGGTGGAAGCCGAGCGCGCCCGGCTGATCCTGGCCAGCCGTGACAAGGCCGTGCTGGAACAGCTGGCCGCGAGCTACCGCGCGCAGGAAAAAGTGGTGACCGACCGCCGCGACCAGCGCGAGATGGACGATATCGGTGCGCGCCGCGCGCGCCTGGTCCAGGCCGAAGACCAGGACGGCACCGAGCAGGGAGGTCGCTCGTGATGCCCTCCCCACTCGCCGGCAGTGCCAACCCTGCCACGCCGGCCACCAGCAACAGTGCGGCGCGCGCCCCGCGCAGCGAAGGCGGAAAGGACTTCAGCCAGCTGCTGCAGGACGGCGCGCCCTCTGCACCCGCCCCTGCCGGCAGCGCCACCACGCCGTCGCCATCCACGTCGAGCCAGCCGTCGACCACTGACAGCAGTGGCCAGGCACCAGGCGAACGCAGCGACGCCGAAGCGGTAACCGCTGAAGCGCCGCCGCTGCCGCCCGTTGCCGTGACCCCGGCTGCACCCGCTACCGACAAGGACAAGCCCGCCGCGACCGAAGACGCCCCTTGGCCGCCGCTCGGTCTGGCCGGCCTGGTGCTGGCGATGCCGACGCCCGTGGATGCGGCCGCTGCCCTGCCGACCACCGCTGCACCGTTGCAGGCCAGCGACGGCAGCGCACTGCCCGTTGCTCCTGCCGCGAATCCGGCACTGCCTGCAACTGCCCCAGCAACGGCCGCCGCAGCGACGGCCGACGGCAAACCGGCGGCGACCAGCGCGGGCGATGCCAGCGCGCTGCCACTGCCGGAGATGATCCTGCCCGGCAAGCGCAGCGAGCGCGGCGAAGGCAGTGACGTGGTCGCCGTTGGCGACCGCGCCAGTGCACCACTGCTGCATGCACCGGCGGGGGCCGCCGTACAGGACCTGAAGGCGGCGCTCGCCACCGGCAACGCGATCTTCAATGGCGAACCCACACCGAAGCCCGTGCTGGGTGACGACGGCTTCGACCAGGCCATCGGCGCACGCCTGGGCTGGCTGGCCGACCAGAAAATCGGCCACGCCCATATCCGCCTGAGCCCGGACGACATGGGCCCGGTGGATGTTCGCCTGCAGTTGAACGGCGACAAGGTGCATGCCAGCTTCAGCAGCCCGCACGTGGATGTGCGGCAGGCGCTGGAAAGCAGCCTGCCGCGCCTGCGCGAGCTGCTGGGCGAACAGGGCTTCCAGCTGGCACACGCTGATGTTGGCCACCAGGCCCCGGGGGGCGACGGCAATGCGTCGGGAGCATCTGGCAACGGTGGGACCGCCGGTGACGGAGAACCGTCGCCCGGCGACACCAACGTGTCGTCCGCGCAGCTGATCCGCCAGCGCGGGTTGCTGGACGCCTACGCCTGACTGGCGTGCCAACCAAGGTTGGCACCCACCAGGGCGGGGCGGCTGGCGCCTATCAGGACACCGGGGCAATGGAGCCGCACCGGCCAGTATCGCGTTGGTGGGTGCGGAGCTTGCTCCGCACGGCCCCACCGCCCCCCGACGGAATTCCGTCGCACCCCTCTGCCCCGCCTTCGGCACACCCCTTGCATATCCCGGTGAAGCAACCCTCAGGAGCTTCACCCCGTGGCCGCAGCCGCTGACAAAACCAAGAAGACAGCCGAGAAGGACAAGGCCGCCAAGCCGCGTAGTCCGATCCTGATCACCGCGCTGGTGGCCGTACTGGCCGCCGCTGCCGCCGGTGGCGGCGTCTGGTTCTTCACCCAGTCCAAGCACGAAGACAAGGCCGCGCAGGCCCCGAAGAAGACCGCGACCCCGGCACCGGCCCAGTATTTCGCGCTGGACCCGGCCTTCGTGGTCAACCTCAACGGCCCGGTCGATGGCCCGCGCTACCTGCAGCTGGAAGTGCAGCTGATGACCCGCGACCCGTCCGCGCTGGAAGCGATCAAGACCCATGCACCCGCCATCCGCGCACGCCTGCTGATGCTGTTCTCGCAGGTCAGCCCGGACCAGATCGCCGATGTCGCCGGCAAGCAGAAGCTGCAGGCTGCGTCGCTGGCCGAAGTGCAGAAAGTGCTCAAGGCCGAGACCGGCAGCAATGGTGCCGACGACCTGCTGTTCACCAGCTTCGTGACCCAGTAAGGGCCCACCGATGAATGATCTGTTGTCCCAGGACGAGATCGATGCCCTGCTCCACGGCGTGGACAGTGGCGCGGTCGAAACCGATCCGGAACCGCCGTCAGGCGAAGCGCGCTCGTACGACTTCGCCAGCCAGGACCGCATCATCCGCGGTCGCATGCCAACCCTGGAAATGGTCCACGAGCGTTTCGCGCGCCTGTGGCGGATCGGCCTGTTCAACCTGATCCGTCGCTCGGCCGAGCTGTCGGTGCGCGGCATCGAGCTGATCAAGTTCAACGACTACATGCACTCGCTGTATGTGCCGACCAACCTGAACCTGATCCGCTTCAAGCCGCTGCGCGGTACCGGCCTGATCGTGTTCGAGCCGACCCTGGTGTTCGCCATCGTCGACAACTTCTTCGGTGGCGACGGGCGCTACCCCACCCGCATCGAAGGCCGCGAGTTCACCGCCACCGAAATGCGGGTGATCCACCTGCTGCTGAAGCAGACCTTCGCCGACCTGCGCGAGGCCTGGGCACCGGTGATGGACGTCGACTTCGAGTACATCAACTCGGAGATCAACCCGCACTTCGCCAACATCGTGACGCCGCGCGAATACGTGGTGGTGTGCCGCCTGCACGTCGAACTCGATGGCGGCGGTGGCGACATCCACGTCACCCTGCCGTATTCGATGCTGGAGCCGATCCGCGAGCTGCTCGACGCCGGCATCCAGAGCGACCGCAACGACCGCGACGAGAGCTGGGGCAAGACCCTGCGTGAACAGCTCAACATCGCCGAAGTCACCCTGTCCAGCGTACTGGCCAGCAAGCGCATGACCCTGCGTGACCTGACCCAACTGAAGGTCGGCGACATCCTGCCGATCGAGCTGAGCCCGCAGGTGCCGGTGTGCGTGGAGAACATCCCGGTGTTCACCGGCGAGTTCGGCATCGCCAACGGCATGAACGCCGTGAAGATCACCGCTACCCATCCGCCGGGCACCCGCCCGCGCGTACCCGTCATCCAGGAAGACCCGCAATGAACGATATCGACGCCCTCGAACCCACTCCGGCCCAGTTCAGCAGCCTGCAGGCCGATGAGGCGAACGGCCCGGACCTGAACCTGGACGTGATCCTCGACGTACCGGTGACGCTGTCGCTGGAAGTCGGTCGCGCGCGCCTGCCGATCCGCAACCTGCTGCAGCTCAACCAGGGTTCGGTGGTGGAACTGGAACGTGGTGCCGGCGAGTCGCTGGATGTGTTCGTCAACGGCACCCTGATCGCCCATGGCGAAGTGGTGGTGATCAATGACCGCTTCGGCGTGCGCCTGACCGATGTGGTCAGCCCGAGCGAGCGGATCCGGAGACTGCGTTGAGCCTGCTGGCCTCCACCCTGCTGGCGGTCGGCAAGACCGCCGCTCCGGCCGGCCCGCAGATCGGCCAGCACGCAGCCGCCGCACCGAGCCTGTTCGGCGCGGTGCTGGCGCTGCTGGCAGTGCTGGCGCTGGTCATCGGCCTCGGCTGGCTGCTCAAGCGCCTGCCCGGCAGTGGTTTCCGCCCGGCCGAAGGCATGAAGGTGGTGGCCAGCCTCAGTGTCGGTGCCAAGGAGCGCGTGGTGGTGGTCGAGGTCAACGGCCAGCAGCTGCTGCTGGGCGTCACCGCCGGCGGCATCAACACCCTGCACACCCTGCCCGAACCGCTGCCGCCGCCCGCGCCCGTGCGCGTGCCGGACTTCAAGAATCTTCCGAATTTCGCCCAGCTGCTGCAGCAGCGGCTGCGCAAGGACCCCTGACATGCGTGTCGCCCGTACCCGTCTTGCCACCCTGATGCCGTGGCTGCTGATGCTCGCCCTGTGCCTGTTGCCGGCACTGGCCTTCGCTGCACCCGGCGCACCGACCACGCCACTGCCGGACATCAACGTCGGCAAGATCGGAGGTGCGCCGGTCAGCCTGCCGCTGCAGACCCTGCTGCTGATGACGGCGATCACCCTGATCCCGTCGATGTTGCTGGTGCTGACCTCGTTCACCCGCATCATCATCGTGCTGGGCCTGCTGCGCCAGGCGCTGGGTACCGGGCAGACCCCGTCCAACCAGGTGCTGCTGGGCCTGGCCCTGTTCCTCACCGCGATGGTGATGATGCCGACCTGGGACAAGGCCTGGAGCACCGGCATGGCGCCGTACCTCAATGGCGAGATCGACTTCCAGACCGCCTGGACGCTGACCACCACGCCGTTGCGCGGCTTCATGCTGGCGCAGATCCGGGAGACCGACCTGATGACCTTCGCCGGCATCGCCGGGCACGGCACCTACGCCAGCCCCGACGCGATCCCGTTCCCGGTACTGGTCGCATCGTTCGTCACCAGCGAACTGAAGACCGCCTTCGAAATCGGCTTCCTGATCTTCATCCCGTTCGTGATCATCGACCTGGTCGTGGCCAGCGTGCTGATGTCGATGGGCATGATGATGCTGTCGCCGATGCTGGTGTCGGCACCGTTCAAGATCCTGCTGTTCGTGCTGGTGGATGGCTGGGTGCTGACCGTGGGTACGTTGGCGGCGAGCTTCAATCCGGCGTGATTGAGAGGCAGTCGGGCATGGCTCGGCTCTACAGAAGCACAGTCGAGCGCGGCTCGACTCCACACAAGCAGATGGACCCCGAATGTCTCCCGAACTTGCCTTGACCGAACTGCGTGGCGGCCTGATCACCGTGTTGTGGGTGGCCGGCCCGCTGCTGCTCACCGTGCTGGTGGTGGGCGTTGTGGTGGGCGTGGTGCAGGCCGCGACCCAGCTCAACGAACCGACCATCGCCTTCGTTGCCAAGGCGGCGGCACTGACCGCGGTGCTGTTCGCGCTCGGCAGCCTCCTGATCGGCCACCTGGTTGAATTCACCACGCTGCTGTTCCAGCGCATTCCACACCTGATCGGCTAGGACACGCGCCTCGATGGACGCCGCCACCCAGATGGCTGCCGACGGCCTGCAGGCCTTCGGCATGATCGGCACCGTGCTGTGGACCATGCTGCGCATCGGCGCGGTGGCCATGGCCATGCCCATGGTCGGCACCCGCGCGGTGCCGGCACGGATCCGCGTGATCCTGGCCGGTACCCTTGCCATCGCGTTGGCACCGCTGCTGCCGCCGGTTCCGGACTGGACCGGCTTCGATGCTGCCACCGTACTGACCATCGCCCGCGAGCTGGCCATCGGCGTGTCCATCGGCTTCCTGCTGCGGCTGGTGTTCGAGGCCGGCGCGATGGCCGGCGAACTGATCGCCCAGGGCACCGGCCTGGCCTTTGCGCAGATGAGCGACCCGCTTCGTGGCGGCACCTCCGGCGTGATCGGGCAGTGGTTCTACCTGCTGTTCGGCCTGCTGTTCTTCACTGCCAACGGCCATCTGGCGCTGATCTCGCTGGTGGTGGACAGCTACCGGGCGCTGCCGATCGGCGCGCCGCTGCCGGACCCGCACGCCTTCTTCAGCATCGCTCCGACCTTCCTGCTGACCGTGCTGCGCGGCGCACTGACCCTGGCCATTCCACTGACCGTGGCGATGCTGGCGGTGAACCTGGCCTTCGGCGTGCTGGCGCGTGCAGCCCCGGCACTGAATCCGATCCAGCTGGGCCTGCCGGTCTCACTGCTGCTGGGCCTGTTCCTGCTGGCCCTGCTGGCCGGGGAAATGGGCCCGCCGGTACAGCGCCTGTTCGATGCCGCCTTCCAGGCTGCGGACGCGGTCACACACTGACCCGATCATCACGTTTTACTGCTTGCCCTTCCCCCGGGTCTGCGCGCTAGAGTGAATGCGCGGCAACCGGGGGGATGCCGCACGTGGCCGCCGCCCTGCGTCGGCCTGCCTCATGCATGCCCCACCGTGGTTTCCGTCGACAGGCAGGTCCGGGAGACTGACGAATGCTGGTAGGCACGTACAACCCGTGGCTGGTGGCGATCTCGTTGCTGGTTGCCGTGATGGCGTCATACACCGCGCTGGCGATGGCCGGGCGCACGGTCACCGCACCCGGCAAGGGCGCGGCCTGGTGGTGGCGCCTCGGTGGTGGCTTCGCCATGGGCCTGGGCATCTGGTCGATGCACTTCATCGGCATGCTCGCCTTCGACCTGCCCATTCCGCTCGGTTACGACCTGCCGATCACCCTGCTCTCCCTGGCCCTGGCCATCGCCTCATCGGTGTTCGCGCTGTGGCTGGTTTCGCTGCGCACCCTGCCGCACCCACGCCTGGCCGGCGGGGCATTGCTGATGGGTACCGGTATTGCCGGCATGCACTACGTCGGCATGGCGGCGATGCGCATGCAACCCGGCATCGACTATGACCCGGGCTGGCTGCTGTTCTCGCTGATCGTGGCGGTCGCCGCCTCATGGACTGCGTTGTATGTGGCATTCCGCCTGCGCGCGCAGCGCACCCGCATCGGTGATCGCCTGGCAGCCGCTGGCCTGCTCGGGCTGGCCATTGTCGGCATGCATTACACCGGCATGGCCGCTGCACGCTTTCCGGAAGGCAGCATCTGCGGCGCGGCGGTCGGCGATGGCCTGCAGAACGAGTGGCTGGCGATGCTGGTAGTGGTGCTGACGGTCGCGATCCTCGCGGTGGTGCTGGTGGTGTCC
The DNA here is from genome assembly GCF_059368495.1 of Stenotrophomonas sp. YJH_SMC_91. NCBI lineage: Bacteria > Pseudomonadati > Pseudomonadota > Gammaproteobacteria > Lysobacterales > Lysobacteraceae > Stenotrophomonas > Stenotrophomonas sp. YJH_SMC_91. The sequence goes on from NZ_JCAFRT010000023.1 coordinate 40,296, forward strand.
TGGCTGGACCAGCGGGTGGAGGCGCAGCTGCTGCGGCTGCGCAATTCCATGCTGAGCACTTCGTTGACCGATGCGCAGCAGGAACTGACCCAGGCCGCACTGCATGATCCGCTCACCCGCCTGCCCAACCGCCTGCTGTTGCAGCGCCGCATCGTGCAGGCACTGGCCGAGGCCGAACAGGGCGGTAGCCGCTTCGCGGTGATGTTCATGGACCTGGACGGCTTCAAGCAGGTCAACGATGCCTATGGCCACCAGGCGGGTGACGCATTGCTGGTGGCGGTGGCCGAGCGCACCCGCCAGCTGCTGCGCCCGCATGACATGCTGGCGCGCCTGGGCGGCGATGAGTTCGTGCTGGTGGTGCGCATCGAGCACGATGAGGATCTGCCAACCCTCGCCCGGCGCATCCTGCAGGCGGTCGGCAGTGGGCCGTTGCTGCCGGACAACGAACTGCAGGTAACCGCCAGCATCGGCGTGGCGATCTGCCCGGATCACGCCGCCAGCGAGCGGCAGCTGATGGCCTTTGCCGACGCGGCGATGTACCAGGCCAAGGAATCCGGGCGCAACGCCTTCGTGCTGTTCGCCGACTGGATGAATGACAGCGCCGAACAACAGTTCCGGCTGCTGGCCGACCTGCGCCGGGCCATCGGCAGCGAGCAGCTGTTCCTGCACTACCAGCCCAAGATCCGCGTGGCCACGCAGAAGGTGGCCGGTGCCGAAGCATTGATCCGCTGGCACCACCCGGAGCATGGCCTGATTCCGCCCGATCGGTTCATCCGCCTGGCCGAGCGCAGTGGTGCGATCAACGAGATCGGGCGCTGGGCGCTGGACCAGGCCTGCCTACAGCTGCGGCGCTGGCACGATGCCGGTCACGAAGGCTGGTCGATGTCGGTGAACCTGTCGCCGGTGCAGTTCAGTTCGCCGCACCTGCTGCAGGATGTGCGCGCGGTGATCGAACGCCACAACATCGCCCCGCGCCACCTGGTGCTGGAAATCACCGAAAGCACGGTGATGCGCGATACCGACACCAGCCTGCGCCTGCTGCAGGCGCTGTCGGCGCTGGGCGTAGGCATCTCCATCGATGACTTCGGCACCGGCTATTCCAGTCTGCTGTACCTGAAGCGGCTGCCAGCCACCGAGATCAAGATCGACCATGCGTTCGTGCGCGACCTGGAACACAGTGCAGAGGACGTGGTGATCGTCTCGGCGATCGTGGCGCTGGGCCATGCGCTGGACATGGACATCGTCGCCGAGGGCGTGGAGACCGCCGCCCAGCGCGCCTACCTGGAGCGCCTGGGCTGCGACTACCTGCAGGGCTACCTGCTGGGACGGCCGGTCGATGCGGCGCGCTTCATGCAGCTGCACGACCTGCCCCGGCCGCGGGTGGAACTGGCGCAGAGCCCACCGCCCAGCGACAACGCGCCCCGGTAGCGCCGAGCCTGCGCTCGGCTCCCGCCGGGCACGGCCCGGCGCTACCATTGGTTGGCCTTCGGTAGATCCACGCCACGCGTGGATGCGCCGTTCCACCCTCATCCCAGGAAGCGCCCGTGGCCCTACGCACCCCCCTTGCTGGCCTGTTGCTGGCCCTTGCTGTTGGCCACGCTGCTGCCGCTGATCTGCCGTGGTCATTGCCAGCCGATGCTTCCCCGGCCCAGGTCGACGCTGCCCTGCAGGCCCTTGGCAAGGGCGTGCTGAAGTCGCCCAGCCTGACCGAGGTACAGCGCGGCCACGCGTTGGTGGCGGCGGGCCAGACGGCCGAAGCGCGGCAATCGATCCAGCGGGCACGCGCATCGCTTGCAAGCGACGGTGATACCGCAGCAGTGCAACGCTGGGTGCCGATGCTGCTGCTCGTCACCGCCGGCGAGCAGGACGCAGCGGAGTATGCGCGCGCCTTCCACGCCACCTTCGCCGCCCTCGACGACGTTGCGGCGGTGCAGGCCGGTGCCGCACTCTCGGCTGAGCCAGCCCCGGTGCGCGCCCAGCTGGAGCAGGCCGTCGCGGCACAGGCGGGGGCGACGACCATTGCCGAGGCCGTCGCCCTGGAACTGCTGCGCCTGCGGGCGGTACTGCGTGCGCAGACCCTGGCCGCTGCCCTGGCCCCTCCGCTGGTCGTGGCGGAAGAGCAGCGCCGCTTCGCCATCGACGACGCATTGCGCATCCCCGTTGGCGATGGCGTCGTGCTGTCGGCGCAGCTGGCCCGCCCTCGCGCCGCATCGGTGCCCCTGCCTGCGGCCATGCTGTTCACCATCTACACCGATCCACCCAAGAACCGGCAGAAGATGCTGCTGGCCGCCGCGCATGGCTACGCCGGCATCGTGGTCGATGCGCGCGGCAAGGGCCAGGGCAGCGGCACCATCGCCCCCTACGAGCATGACGGCGCGGACGCCAACGCGGCCATCGACTGGATCAGCCGCCAGCCATGGAGCGATGGCCGGGTGGCCATGTATGGCGGCAGCTACGAGGGCTTTACTGCCTGGGCGGCGGCGCGCCATCACCATCCCGCATTGAAGACCATCGTGCCCTACGTTGCCGCCATCCCCGGCCAGGGCCTGCCGATGGAGAACAACGTGTTCCTGAGTGCCAACTACGGTTGGGCGTTCTATGTGGCCAATGACCCGATGCTGGACAACGACACCTACAACCAGAACGAACGCTGGTCACAGCTGCCCCGCCGCTGGTATGCCTCCGGCCGCCCTTACCGGCAGATCGACCAGATCGACGGCACGCCCAACCCCTGGCTGCAGCGCTGGCTCGATCACCCGACGTACGACGCCTACTGGCAGTCGATGGTTCCCTATGGCGACCAGTTCGACGACATCCGCATCCCGGTGCTGACCATCACCGGGTACTACGACGACGGCCAGATCTCGGCACTGCAGTACTTCAAGGACCACCTGCGGCACCGCCCCGATGCCGATCACTCCCTGCTGATCGGCCCCTATGACCACCGCGGTGCGCAGTCGGCGCTCAAGCCGATGCAGCTGCGTGGATACGACCTGGACGCCGTCGCGCAGTTCGACACGCCCGCACTGACCTTCCAGTGGCTGGACCATGTGCTGCGCGGCGCCCCTCGCCCGGCGCTGGTGCCCGACCGCGTGAACTACCAGCTGATGGGCGCCAATCGCTGGGGGCATGCGGCAACACTGGACGCCGCCGCGGGCGCTCACCACCGCTACCACCTGTCGGCCGCACCCGCTTCGCCCGATGGCTACCACCGCCTGCAGGAACAGCCGCCAGCGCCGGGCCAGCTGGAGCAGACCGTGGACATGGCCGACCGCAACGAAATGCGGCACGGCTACTACCCGTTCCCCATCGTCGCAGCACAGGATGAAGCCGACACCGCGCTGGCCTATGTCTCGGAACCCTTCACCGGACCGATGGATCTGGTGGGCAGCTTCTCCGGCGACCTGAAGGTGCGGATCAACAAGCGCGACTTCGATTTCACCGTCACCCTGTACGAGCTGATGGCCGATGGACACCGGATGCAGCTGTCCTATTACATGGGCCGGGCCAGCCACGTGCGTGACCCGGGCACGCGCCAGTTGCTGCAGCCCGGCCAATGGACCCACCTGCCCTTCGATCGCACGCGCATGGTCGCCCGCCGCCTGGCTGCCGGCAGCCGCCTGCTGGTGAAGGTGGATGTGCTGAAGGACGCCATGCACCAGGTCAACCACGGCAGCGGCCGCGATGTCAGCGACGAATCGGCCGCTGATGCGGGCACCCCGCTGCAGGTGGATTGGCACAGCGACAGTGTTCTGACGATTCCCCTGCGCCCCGCCAGCGACTCCCTACAGTAGATCCATACCATGCGTGGATAGGCAACGGCCCATCACGGAACACTTCTTGCACGCACCCCGGCATCCCCTGCCGCAGTGCCCGTGATGTCCGAGAACGAATCCGCCGGCGAAAAGACCGAACAACCTACCGAAAAACGCCTGCGCGACGCCCGTGAACAAGGCAACCTGCCGCGCTCGCGCGAACTTGGCACCGCCGCCGTGTTCGGTGCCGGCGTGCTGGCGATGATGGCCATGAGCGGCTCGATCGGCCGTGGCGCCAGTGCCTGGATGAAGCACGCGCTCAGCCCGGAACAGGGCCTGCGGCAGAACCCGAAGGAACTGTTCGGCCACTTCGGCGACCTGCTGCTGCAGTTCATGCTGGTGATCGCACCGCTGGTGCTGGTCTGCCTGCTGGCCAGCTTCGTCGCCCCGTTGGTGATGGGCGGCCTGCGCTGGTCGCAGAAGGCGTTGCTGCCCGACATCAACCGCATGAACCCGATGAGCGGGCTCAAGCGCCTCTATGGCCCCGAGGCCATTGCCGAGTTCACCAAATCGCTGCTGCGCGTGGCGTTCGTCGGTGTGGCCGCCGGACTGGTGGTCTGGACCGGCTTCGACACCCTGCGCGGGCTGATCCACCACCCGCTGGAGACCGCCATCACCGACGGGCTCGGCTTCACCCTGCGCCTGCTGCTGGCCACCGCCGGCGCGATGCTGGTGCTGGCCGCCATCGATGCGCCGTACCAGCGCTGGAACTGGATGCGCAAGCTGAAGATGACCCGTGAAGAGCTGCGCCGGGAAATGAAGGAGAGCGAGGGCAGCCCCGAGGTGAAGGGCCGCATCCGCCAGCTGCAGCAGCAGATGGCCAACCGCCGGATGATGGAGGCGGTACCCACCGCCGACGTGGTGGTGGTCAACCCGACGCACTACGCGGTGGCCCTGAAGTACGAGGGTGGGACCATGAATGCTCCCACCGTGGTCGCCCTGGGCGTGGACGAAACCGCCCTGCGCATCCGTGAGGTGGCCGACGGCAACAAGGTCGCGATCGTCTCCGCCCCGCCTTTGGCACGCGCCTTGTATCGGGAAGGCCAACTCGGAAAGGAAATCCCCGTGAGACTGTATTCGGCCGTCGCCCAGGTCCTGTCCTACGTCTACCAGCTGCGCGCCTGGCGCACTGGCCCGATGCCGGACGCCCCGCACATCCAGGTGGATGAATTCGGCAAGGGGGGCCGCCCGTGAGCGCCCAGCCCTCCACCGGCTTCAACACCCGCCGCGCCCTGGAAATGATCCGCCAGGGCCTTGGCGCACCGCTGATCGTGCTGGCCCTGCTGGCCATGGTCGTGGTCCCGCTGGCCGCGCCGGTGCTCGATGCGCTGTTCACCTTCAACATCGCCATCTCGCTGATGGTGCTGCTGGCGGTGGTCTACGTGAAGCGCCCGCTGGACTTCACCATCTTCCCGATCGTGCTGCTGATCACCACCATGCTGCGGCTGGCGCTGAACGTGGCCTCCACCCGCGTGATCCTGCTCAACGGCCAGAACGGCCACGACGCCGCCGGCAAGGTCATCGCCGCCTTCGGCGAATTCGTGATCGGCGGCAACTATGCGGTAGGCATCGTGGTGTTCGCGATCCTGACCATCATCAACTTCGTGGTCATCACCAAGGGCGCCGGCCGCGTTTCGGAAGTGACCGCGCGCTTCATCCTCGACGCGATGCCCGGCAAGCAGATGGCGATCGACGCCGACCTCAACGCCGGTTTGCTGACGCGTGAAGAAGCCAAGCTGCGCCGCGAGGAAGTGCGCGAGGAAGCCGACTTCTACGGCGCGATGGACGGCGCCAGCAAGTTCATCCGCGGTGACGCCATCGCCGGCATCCTGATCCTGTTCATCAACATGCTCGGCGGCCTGGCCGTGGGCGTGTTGCAGCATGGCATGCCGTTCGGCGAAGCCGCTGCCACCTACACCCTGCTGTCCATCGGTGACGGCCTGGTGGCGCAGCTGCCGGCCCTGCTGGTCTCCAGCGCGGTGGCGATGCTGGTGACCCGCGCCTCGCGCTCGCAGGACATGGCCCAGGCGATGACCGGCCAGGTGTTCGGCCAGTACCGCGCGCTGGCGATCACCGCCGGCATCATCGGCGTGGTCGGCCTGGTGCCGGGCATGCCCAACGTCGCTTTCCTGACGCTGGCCGCTATCCTCGGCTTCATCGCCTGGAAGGTCTACCGCAAGGGCAAGGCCGCAGCCACCGACCCGGCAGCCGCCGGCAATGACGCGGCCGCACTCAACGCACTCGGCCGCCCGGCGGCACCTGCGCCGACCGCCGAACTGAGCTGGGACGAGCTGCGCCCGGTCGATCCGCTGGGCCTTGAGGTCGGCTACCGGCTGATCCCGCTGGTGGACAGCAACCAGGGCGGCGAACTGATGGCGCGCATCAAGGGCGTGCGCCGCAAGCTGACCCAGGACGTCGGCTTCCTGATTCCCTCGGTGCACATCCGCGACAACCTGGAACTGCCGGCCAACGGCTACCGCGTGCTGGTGCATGGCGTGCCAGTGGCCACCGCCGAGATCCACCCGGACCGCGAACTGGCGCTGGACCCGGGCAGCGCGCTGGGCACCCTGGAGGGCATTGCCGGCAAGGATCCCGCGTTCGGCCTGGATGCCACCTGGATCCAGCCGCACCAGCGTGCCCAGGCTGAAACGCTGGGCTACACCGTGGTCGACCCGGCCACCGTGGTGGCCACCCACCTCTCGCACCTGATCCGCGAACATGCGCCGGAACTGCTCGGCCACGAGGAAGTGCAGCACCTGCTGGCCAACCTGGCCAAGAGCGCGCCCAAGCTCGTCGAAGATCTGACGCCGAAGGCGCTGCCGCTGTCGGCAGTGGTGCGCGTGCTGCAGAACCTGCTGGTCGAGCGCATCCCGATCCGACAGCTGCGCAAGATCGCCGAAGCGCTGGTCGAACACGCGCCCAGCAGCCAGGACCCGGCGGTGCTGACCGCTGCCGTGCGCACCGCGCTGGGCCGCTTCATCGTGCAGGAGATCGCCGGAATGTCGGCGGAGCTGCCGGTGTTCACCCTCAACCCGCAATTGGAACGTGTCTTGCAGGAGTCCACGCAGGGCAACGGCGCCGCGCTGGAACCCGGACTCGCAGAGCGACTGCACCAGAGCCTGGCCGAATGTGTCAGCAAGCAGGAAGCGCGAAACGAGCCGGCGGTCGTGCTGGTACCGGGCCCGGTGCGCGCCGCGCTGGCGCGCCTGGTCCGCCACAGCGTTCCGTCGTTGTCGGTCCTGGCCTACAGCGAGGTGCCGGAGGACAAGCGCCTGAAGCTGGTCGGAACGATCAGCTGACGCCGCCCACCGATGCGCCAGAAAACAGACACCACCTTCGAACCAACGCAACAGACAGATACCAAGGGGAACCCGCACCGTGCAGACCACCGACCACCCGAGTTCTCCGACCGCCACCCCGCCGTCTTCGTCCCGTGACCACAGCATGAAAATCAAACGATTCGTCGCCGCCGACATGCGCTCGGCCATGAACCTGGTGCGCAAGGAACATGGTCCTGACGCCGTGATCCTGTCCAACCGCCGGATCGAGGAAGGCGTCGAGATCGTCGCCGCGGCCAACTACGACGAGAGCGCCGTGCAGCGTGCACTGGAAGCCTCGCGCCGTGATGTCGCACCGCCGCCGGCACCCAAGCCGCGCACCGCTGCTGACGCGGTGATCGCCGCGGTCACCCGCCGCCGCAGCGCTGCCCCGGCGCCGGAGCCGGTGGCCGCCACCACCTCGGCCGTGGCCGCCCTCGCCCGTGCGGCCGTGGGTGCCACCGGCCGCACCTTGGACAGCGCCGACGAGATCGTGCCGACCCGCGGCAGCACCGGCTTCGCAGCCACCCTGGCGCGCGCCGCCGTCAACGAACCGGCGCTGCCCGAACAGATCTTCGCCCCGTTCGCCGAGGCCATCGTCGCACCGGGCCCGGCCGTCACCGCGCCGGCCAACCGCGCCCGCTTCCAGATCGACCCGCCGCACGACACGCATCACGAAAGCGTGCCCCCCGCCGTGCAGCCGCCGCCGCTGCCGGGCGCTGCCATGGCCGATGTCCAGCCTGACATCGCCGCCAGCGAAACGGCAGCGCTCGAAGCCGCCGGCGAAGCCAGCCCGGCCCCCATGCTGGCCCCGGCACCGACGCTGACCGTGGTTGCCCAGGACGACGCCGAGATCCGCCAGCTGCGCCAGGAAGTGGCCGGCATGCGCCAGGTGATCGAGCGCGAGATGAACCGCTTCACCGACGAGCGCCTGCGTGGCAGCCCGGTGCGCGCCACCGCGCTGGACCTGATGGACGAGTACGGTTTCGACGCCGGGCTGGCCCGCGACGTGGCCATGCAGATCCCGCTGGAGACCGAAGCCCATCGTGGCCGCGGCCTGATGCTGGGGCTGATCTCGCGCAAGCTGCCGATCGCCCCGGTCGACCCGCTGGAAGAAGGCGGCGTGATCGCCCTGGTCGGCCCGACCGGCGCCGGCAAGACCACCACCATCGCCAAGCTGGCCTCGCGCTTCGCCGAGAAGCATGCGCCGCGCGACGTGGCCCTGGTGACCACCGACACCACCCGCATCGGCGCCCGCGAGCAGCTGTACGGCTACGGCCGCCAGCTCGGCATCGCGGTGCACGAGGCCAACAGCGGCACCGACCTGGACCAGCTGCTGGAACGCCTGAAGGACTACAAGCTGGTGCTGATCGACACCGCCGGGCTGGGCCCGCGCGACCGCGCGCTGGCCGCGCAGCTGCAGTGGCTGCGCGCCGCCCGCCAGGTACGCACCCTGCTGGTGCTGCCGGCCAACACCAGCTTCGGCGACATGGACGAGGTGGTCCGCCGCTTCGGCGCCGCCAACCTGCAGGGCCTGGTGTTGAGCAAGCTGGACGAGACGGGCCGCTTCGGCAACGCCCTGTCAGTGGCCGTGGACCACGCCCTGCCGATCACCTGGGTGACCGATGGCCAGGACGTTCCGGACGACCTGCACCGGGCCAGTGCAGCCAATCTTGTACTTCGCCTTGAAGATTTGCGCCGAGCGGCCGATATGCCCTGCAACCCGGAGTTGAACCATGCCGTCGCGTGAGTACGCCAAGCTGACCAAGACCTTCCCGCTGTCGGCCACCCGCAGCGAGCCGCTCGGCCCTGTGCGCACCATTGCCGTCACTGGCGGCAAGGGCGGCGTGGGCAAGACGAATGTGTCCGCCAACCTGGCGGTGGCACTGGCCGGGATGGGCAAGCGCACGCTGCTGCTGGACGCCGACCTGGGCCTGGCCAACATCGACGTGATCCTGGGGCTGAACCCGACCTTCACGCTGGCCGACCTGGTCGCCGGCCGCTGCTCGCTGGACGACGTCATCGTCGAAGGCCCGAACGGCGTGCTGGTGGTGCCGGCCGCGTCCGGCCGCCGGCACATGGCCGAGCTGGCCCCGGCCGAGCACGTCGGCCTGGTCAACGTGTTCTCCGAGCTGGAACGCGAACTGGACATCATGGTGGTGGACACCGCCGCAGGCATCACCGACGGCGTGCTGACCTTCTGCCAGGCCGCGCAGGACACCGTGGTGGTGGTCTGTGACGAGCCGGCCTCGATCACCGACGCCTACGCGCTGATCAAGGTGCTGTCGCGCGAACGCGGCGTGGACCGCATCCAGGTAGTGGCCAACATGGTGCGCGACCCCAACGAGGGCCGCGTGCTGTACGAAAAGCTGACCCGCGTCTGCGAGAAGTTCCTCGCCGATGTCTCGCTGAACTACCTGGGCTGCGTGCCGCAGGACGACTGGCTGCGCCTGTCGGTGCAGCGCCAGCAGCCGGTGGTGAAGGCCTACCCGTCCAGCCCGGCCGCGCTGGCGATCACCGAGATCGCGCGTCGCACCGCACGCTGGCAGGCGCCGACCGAACCGCGTGGCGGCGTCGAGTTCTTCCTCGAGCGCATCCTCAAGCAGCGCGGGGTGGCCGCATGAAAGGCGCAGCCCAGTACAGGGAAGTCCAGCGCTCGGCGGCCAACGAGGTCATCGCCCAGCATTCGGACCTGGTGCGGCGCATCGCCCACCACCTGGCCGCGCGGTTGCCGGCCAGCGTTGAAGTGGACGACCTGATCCAGGCCGGCATGATGGGCCTGATCGAAGCGTCGCGCAGCTACGACGCCGACCAGGGCGCCTCGTTCGAGACCTATGCCTCGATCCGCATCCGCGGTTCGATGATCGACGAGATCCGCCGTGGCGACTGGGTGCCGCGCTCGGTGCACCGCCGTGCACGCGATGCCGCCGCCACCATCCGCCGCCTGGAACAGAGCAGCGGCCGCGCCGCCAGCGCCACCGAAGTGGCCGCAGCGATGGAGATGCCGCTGCCCGAATACCTGCGGTTGATGGAAGACGCCGCACGTGGCCAGGTGCTGAGCCTGGAGTCGCGCATCGAGGACCAGGGCGAGCTGGACACCGTCGCCCAGGGCGGCCCGACCCCGCAGCAGGTGCTGGAGCGTGGTGAGTTCGGCCGCGAGCTGGGCAAGGCCATCGGCCACCTGCCCGAGCGCGAACAGCTGGTGCTCTCGCTCTACTACGAGCAGGAACTGAACCTGAAGGAGATCGGCGCGGTGCTCGGCGTGAGCGAGTCGCGGGTCTGCCAGATCCACGGCCAGGCGGTGCTGCGCCTGCGTGGCCGGCTCAAGATTTTCGAGGCGGCGGACGCCGGCCTGGAAGAATGAACATGCCCGAGGCGGCTGCCCCCGGCCGCCCGGAATGAACAACAAAGGAACTCTGCTTTGAACAAGAACATGCGCATCCTGATCGTCGATGACTTCTCGACCATGCGTCGGATCGTCAAGAACCTGCTGGGCGATCTGGGCTTCACCAATACCGCCGAAGCCGAGGACGGGCATGCCGCGCTGTCGCTGCTGCAGAGCCAGCCGTTCGATTTCGTGGTCACCGACTGGAACATGCCGGTGATGACCGGCATCGAGCTGCTGAAGGCGATCCGTGCCGATGCCAAGCTGAAGACCCTGCCAGTGCTGATGGTCACCGCCGAAGCCAAGCGCGAACAGATCATAGAAGCCGCCCAGAACGGCGTGAACGGCTACATCATCAAGCCGTTCACTGCGCAGACGCTGGAAGAGAAGCTCGGCAAGATCTTCGAACGCCTGGCGGCCAGCGCCTGATGGATACCACGGTCGACAAGAGCGCCCTCGCCCTGCGCCTGCAGGAAGCCCTGGACGCACTCGAGTCCGGTGACGAGGCCGCCTGGCGGCAGCGCATCGACGGACTGGTCGCGCTGCGTACGCAGCCGATGATGAGCGGCCTCTCGCGGCTGGCCCGCGAGCTGGGGCAGGCACTGGGTGAGCTGCCGACCGTGCCCAGCGAGGCCGGTGAGCTGGACGACGCCTGCGCACGCCTGGACCACGTGGTGGCCATGACCGAACAGGCCACGCACCGCACCCTGGACCTGGCCGAGGAATGCCGCAGCCTGACCGAACAGCTGCGCGCTGAAGGCCTGCAGCCTGGCCAGGACGCGCAGCTCGAGCGCATCCGCCACAACCTGACCGAGATCGCCCTGACCCAGAGCTACCAGGACCTGACCGGGCAGATCATCCGTCGCGTGGTCGGCATCGTCCGCCGCGTGCACGAGGGCTTCGGCGCACTCGGCCTGCCGCCGGAACAGCATCGCACCGACCCGGAACTGGCCGGGCCGGCACTGAAGGGACTGGACCGCCACGCGGTCTCGCAGAACGACGCCGACGACCTGTTGTCGGATCTGGGGCTGTAAGCATGAGCGCGGTATCCGACGACATCACTGCCGATTTCATCATCGAGGCACAGGAAATCCTGGATCGCCTGGGCGAACAGCTGGTGTCGCTGGAGCAGGCACCGCAGGACACCGAGCAGCTCAACGCGGTGTTCCGTGGATACCACACGCTCAAGGGCGGTGCCGGCTTCCTTGGCGTCACCGCGATGGTCGAACTGTGCCACGCCGCTGAAGAGGCCCTGGGCATCGCGCGTGCCGGGCAGGCGGTGCTGCAGGCCCACCACTTCGACGCCGCCCAGCAATCGCTGGACTACCTGCAGTCGATGCTGGACGCCGTGTCCTCCGGCACCGAGCCAGGCTATGCGCCGCCGGACCTGATCGCGCAGTTCGACATGAACGGTGGCACTGCCGCGCCGGTCGCTGCGGCCGCCCCTGCGGCAGCTGGCAGCGACCTGATCACCGACGACGAATTCGAGGCCCTGCTCGACCAGCTGCATGGCGGCAACGCACCGACCGCGGTCGCGCCGGCCAGGAAGGCCGACGACGGCCTGATCAGCGAAGACGAGTTCGAAGCGCTGCTGGACCAGCTGCACGGCGGCGCTGCGCCAGGCGCGAAGCCTGCTGCCACCGTCGCGGCAGCACCTGCCGCTGCAACGCGCCCGGCGCCCGTACCGGCGCCCGTCGCCAAGCCGGCGGCCAAGCCGATGGCCGAGGCCGAGCACACCGTGCGCGTGGACACCAAGCGCCTGGATGCGATCGTCAACCTGATCGGCGAACTGGTGCTTTCCCGCAACCGCCTGAAGACCCTGCGTGCACGCCTGCGCGACGAGGAGCTGGACCGCGCCGTATCGACGCTGGACATCGCCACTGCCCGCCTGCAGTCGGCGGTGATGCGTACCCGCATGCAGCCGGTGGGCAAGGTGTTCTCGCGCTTCCCCAAGGTCGCCCGCGACGTCGCCCGCTCGCTGAAGAAGGAAGTGGACCTGGAGCTGGTCGGCGCCGAGACCGAACTCGACCGCAACCTGGTCGAAGCACTGGCCGATCCGCTGGTGCACCTGGTCCGCAACGCCATCGACCATGGCGTGGAAATGCCCGACCTGCGCGAAGCACAAGGCAAGCCCCGGATGGGCCATGTACGCCTCTCAGCGCAGCAGGAAGGCGACTACGTCAGCATCGAGGTGCAGGACGATGGCGCCGGCATCGACCCGGAGAAGCTGCGCGCGAAGGCGCGTGAGAAAGGCCTGATCGATCCGGAAGCCGCCGCCCGCCTGAGCAGCGAGGAATGCCTGCACCTGGTGTTCCTGCCCGGCTTCTCGACCAAGCAGCAGGTCACCGACATCTCCGGCCGTGGCGTCGGCATGGACGTGGTGCAGTCGCGCATCCGCGAACTGAGCGGCCAGATCCAGATCCAGTCGGAACTGGGTCGTGGCAGCCGCTTCCTGATCCGCGTGCCGCTCACCCTCGCGATCCTGCCGACCCTGCTGGTGCAGGCCGGCGAGGACGTCTACGCGCTACCGCTGGCACGCGTGATGGAAGTGCTGCACGCGCCGCGCACCTCGCTGGGCTGGTTCGATGGCCGCGCCGTGCTTGATCGCCGCTCGCACACCCTGCCGCTGGTCGACCTGCGCCAGTGGCTGGATGTGACGCCGGCCGCGTCAACCCTGCTGACCATCGTGGTGCTGCAGGCCGGCGAAGCGCGCTTCGGCCTGGTCGTGGACCAGGTGCGCGGGCGCGAGGAAGTGGTCATCAAGCCACTGCCAAAAGCCCTGCGCGGCCTGCGCGGTTATGCCGGTGCAACGTTGATCGGCGATGGTCGCATGGCACTGATCCTGGACGTGGACGGCATACGCTGAACGCCGCCGGGCATGGCCCGGCGACCCGAAAACTGTGACTACCGTCTGTACGCATTCTCCCGGTGTCTCAAGTCCCATTCATACAAGCCGATACCGGAACCATGGATAGACTCAGCCTCATTGGACTCTTTCTCGCCCTGGCCTCGCTGGTCGGTGGCAGCATCCTCAAGGGCGCTGGCCTGGCGTCGTTGTGGTCGCCTGCGGCGTTCGTGATCGTCATCGTCGGTACCGTTGCCGCGATCCTGCTTCACACCTCGCCGGCGGTGTTCAAGCATGCGTTCAAGATCGTGCGCTGGGTCGTGCGCCCGCCGCACAGCGATCGCCGCGAACTGATCCAGCAGATCGTCGAGTGGAGCAACATCGCCCGCCGCCAGGGCCTGCTGGGCCTGGAATCGCAGGTGGAAGCGCAGCAGGACCCGTTCCTGCGCAAGGGCCTGCAGCTGCTGGTGGACGGCGTTGAACCCGAATCGATGCGTCACATGCTGGAGATCGAACTGGGCAGCCAGGAGCACCAGGACCAGGCCGGTGCCAAGGTCTTCGAAGCGATGGGCATCTACGCGCCCACGCTCGGCATCATCGGTGCCGTGCTCGGCCTGATCGCGGTGATGAAGAACCTGGCCGACCCGAGCAAACTCGGCCACGGCATCGCCGCCGCGTTCACCGCCACCATCTACGGCATCGCCTCGGCCAATCTGCTGTTCCTGCCGATCGCCGCCAAGCTCAAGAGTGTGATCTCGCACAACACCCGCGACCGCGAAATGGTCATCGAAGGCCTGATTTCGATCGCCCAGGGCGAGAACCCGCGCAACATCGAAACCAACCTCTCCGGCTTCCTGCACTGACATGGCCCGCCGCAAGCACCACGAAGAGCACGCCAACCATGAAGCATGGGCGATCCCCTATGCCGACCTGATGACGTTGCTGCTCGCCTTCTTCGTGGTCATGTACGCGATCTCCTCGGTCAACGAGGGCAAGTACCGGATCATGGCCGACGCGCTCACCGATGCCTTCGGCGGCGCACCGCGCACCATCAATCCGGTGCAGGTGGGTAACAAGCAGGTGCAGGGTGGCGGCTGGGACAGCCCCTCGGTGATCAAGTCCGGCACCAAGATCGGCCCCTCCGCGCCCGCGCCGTCGCACGACCCGACCCTGCTGCCGTCGATGGCCTCGCAGATGCGCATGCCGGTCTCCGTGCACAACCAGGAACAGATCGTCCGTGCCGAGCGCCAGCTCAACAGCATCGCCGACCGCCTCACCGCCGCGCTGGCACCGCTGATCGACCGCGGCATGATCAGCGTGCGCCGCACCGAGTTGTGGATCGAAGTGGAGATCAACAGCGACATCCTGTTCCCCACCGGCTCGGCCGCGCTGGACGTGCATGCACGGCAGACGCTGGCCAGCCTGGCCGAGGTGCTGCGCGACGTGCCCAACAGCGTGCGCGTGGAGGGCCATACCGACAACGTGCCGATCGCCACGGCCACCTTCCCTTCGAACTGGGAACTGTCGGCCGGACGCGCCGCCAGCGTGGTGCACCTGTTCGCCGACCAGGGCGTGCAGCCATCACGGCTGGCGATGGTTGGCTATGGCCAGTTCCGTCCGCGCGAAGAGAACGACAGCGCGCAGGGGCGCAACCGCAACCGCCGGGTGATGGTCATCATCCTGGCCGACACCTCGCATTCGGTGGATCCGCTTGGCCAGCGCCTCAACGCGGCCACCGGCGCCGTCGACGACAGCACCACCGAACAGGCCGCCGCAACTCCGGCTACCGCCCCCACCTCCCCCATCGCACCGGTGAAGTTGCCGCCGGTGCCGGCTGGCAGCCGCGTCGGCGCCGCCGTTCCCCCGGCAATGAAGGAGTAAACCGATGCGCATCTGGGCAGTCGCCAACCAGAAGGGCGGAGTCGGCAAGACCACCACCACCCTCGCCCTCGGCCGCGGCCTGGCCGCGCTTGGCCATCGCGTGCTGCTGATCGACCTCGATCCGCATGCCTCGCTCAGCCGCGCCTTCGGCGTGCCGGTGGATCCGCCGCCGGCGGGCGTGCTGGAACTGTTCGGCGCCCCGCCGGCCGATCTTTCCAGCCTGTGCCATGCCAGCAGCATCCACGGCCTGGACTACGTCTGCGCGCAGTCGGCGCTGGCCACGCTGGAGCGCCGCAGCGCCAACCAGCCCGGCCTCGGCCTGGCCCTGCAGAACGCACTGGCGCGTCACCAGGGCCAGCACGACTACATCCTGCTGGACTGCGCCCCCACCCTTGGCCTGTTGATGATCAACGCGCTGGCCGCTGCCGACCGCCTGATCATTCCCACCCAGGCCGAGCCGCTGGCCCTGCATGGCCTGGACGGCATGGTCCGCACCGGCGAGATGGTCGAGCGCTCGCGCCGCCGCCCGCTGCCGATCTCGATCCTGCCGACCCTGTTCGACCGCCGCACCCGCGCCGGCAACGAGTCGCTGCGCACGATGCAGGATCGCCATGGCACCCGCGTGTGGGAAGACGCCATTCCGATCGACACCCGCATCAGCAATGCCGCAGGCCTGACCCTGCCCAGCGTTGGTGAGGACTACCCGGGCCGCGGCCTGGCCGCCTATCGCCGCGCACTGAACTGGATCCTCGGTGAGGATGCTCGTGCCCTGGAGCAGGCCGCATGAACAGCACCGGCGTACTGGACGACTACCTGGACGAACTGCTGGGCGAAGCGATCGCCCCGGCGGCCGTCGTGCTGCCAACGCCGGACAGCGCCGCCCCGGCTCCGGACAGCACATCGGAACCGGAACGCGAGCCGACCTGGGATGACCTGCCGGCCGAGGTGATCTACGAAACCGACACCGTCGCCGCGGGCCCTGCCGTGGACAACGCCACGCTCGAAGCCGCCTTCGAGGCGGCCACAACGGCCGAGCGCGAGCCCACCTGGGACGATCTGCCCGCTGAAGTGATCTATGAGACGGACGCTGTTGCCGTTGCCCCGGCACAGGACGACGCAGCACTGGAAGCCGCCTTCGAGGCCGCCGCAATGCCGGTCGCCACTCCAGAGCGCGAACCGACCTGGGATGACCTGCCTGACGAGGTGATCCACGAGACGACCCCGGCCAAGGCCGGCCCGGAGCCCACCTGGGACGACCTGCCCGACGAAGTGATCTACGAGACCGACGCGGCCGACAGCCATCAGCTCGCCCACACTGACAGCCCCGGTCTGCAGGCTGCGTTCGAAGCCGCTGCTGGTGGCGAGGATGTCCCCACGCCGCCACCGGCCGTGGTTGCGCCCCCGGCACCGCGCCCTGCACGCGCGCCCGCCCCGGCCGCGCGTGCTGCCGCCGCGCCGCCGCCCCGCGTTGCCCTGGATGCCCCCGCCACCAACCGTCCCGGTACCTGGCAGGAGCTGCAGGCGCAGGCGCACCAGCCCGCCAGCAGCCCGCACCCGCAGAACCGCCGCGCCGGCGAACGCACCTCGCGCTGGCTGCGCCTGCGCTGCGGGACCCAGGCCTATGCGCTGGAACTGTTGAAGGTCCAGGAGGTCGTGCTACCGGTGCCACTGCTGCCGTTGCGTGGCACCGCGCCGGCCATGCTCGGCATCATGAACCTGCGCGGCCAGGTGGTGCCGGTGATGGACCTCGGCCTGCACCTCGGCGCCGCAGCGGCAGAAGACGATGCCCAGACCCGCATCGTGGTGCTGGAAGAGGACGGCGAGACCATCGGCCTGCGCGTGTCGGCAGTGGAAGATGTCGCCAACCTCACCGATTCACAGATCGAACCCCCGGATACCGCCCGCATCTGCCAGATCTCCAATGATCTGTTCCGCGGCGTCGCCCGGGTCAGCCAGCGCCCGATGATCCTGCTGGACGCCACACGGCTGCTGAGTTGATCTGGAAAAAAGGGGACGGAGGGGATTAAGTCGCAAGTGGCTCGGCGCTTTGCGCCGAAGCGGTGCCTGTCGGGGACGCAAGGAGTTGATCCGTTGGATCAACACCTTGCGTCCCCACTGCGCGGTCGCCGTTGCCGAGGGGGCTGCAGTAGAGCCAGGTCGCTTGCGACTTGATCCCCGCCGTCCCCTTTTCAGCTGCGACCGCATCGACGCACCGCGTCGATTCCTCTAAAGAACCCCGCCGGGGTGCCGTTATGGATCACGGAACCGTTTGTCCGGAGCAACGATGAGCACTGTCGAACTGGGTGAGGATCTCGGCATCGAGAGCAGCACCGAGCTCAAGAACCGCCTCGCCCCGCTGGTGGCGCAGGCAGGCGAGCTGACCCTGGATGCAAGCCAGGTCGCCCGCATCCACACGGCCGCCGTGCAGGTGCTGTGTGCATTCGTGCAGGCCCGCCGCGATGCAGGCCTGGGCACCGGCTTCCACGGTTGCACCGCAACCTTCCGTGACGCCGCACGCCTGCTGGGCGTCACCCAGGCCCTGGGCCTGGACGTAACCCATGACAACCTGAAATCTGTGGAGAACGCTGCATGAGCGCACGTATCTTGGTGGTGGACGATTCGGCGTCGATGCGCCAGATGGTTTCCTTCGCCCTCACCTCGGCCGGTTTTGCCGTCGAAGAAGCCGAAGACGGCGCGGTCGCGCTGGGTCGCGCCAAGGGCCAGCGCTTCAACGCGGTGGTCACCGACGTCAACATGCCGAACATGGACGGCATCGCGCTGATCCGCGAACTGCGCCAGCTGCCGGACTACAAGTTCACCCCGCTGCTGATGCTGACCACCGAATCGGCCGCCGACAAGAAGTCCGAAGGCAAGGCCGCCGGTGCCACCGGTTGGCTGGTCAAGCCGTTCAATCCGGAACAGCTGGTCGCCACCGTGCAGAAAGTGCTGGGCTGATCGCCCCGCACCGCTCCCCTTCTTCGCTTCCGGACCACCACTGCCATGAGCATGGACCTGCAACGCTTCCACGCCACCTTCTTCGAGGAGAGCCGCGAAGGCCTCGACGCGATGGAGGCTGGCCTGCTGGCCCTGGAATCGGGGCAGCAGGACGCGGAGATCATCAATTCGGTGTTCCGCGCCGCCCACTCGATCAAGGGCGGCGCCGGCACCTTCGGCTTCGATGCCATCGCCGGCCTGACCCACGTGCTGGAAACGCTGCTCGATGAGCTGCGTGCCGGCAAGCGGGCCCTGGAAGGCCATGCCGTCGATGCCATGCTGTCCTCGGTGGATGTACTGCGCGCCCTGCTGCGCGAAGCCGAACATGGCCAGGCCGCAGACCCCGCTGCGGTCGCCGCAGTGAAGGCGCGCCTCGAAGCCGTTCTCTCCGGCCAGGCCGCACCGAGCGCGCCGGCCGCTGCCGCAGCCAAGGTGGACGATACGCCGGAAGCCTGGCAGATCGGGTTCACCCCGGCACCCTCGCTGTTCATGAGCGGCAACGACCCGTTGCGCATCATCCGCGAACTGGAACACCTCGGCTCGCTGCAGGTGGCCGCGCGCATGGAACGCCTGCCGGGCTTCGCCCAGCTCGACCCGCTGGAGGCCCACCTGGCGTGGGACCTGGGCCTGGTCGGCAAGGTGCCGCGCAGCAAGATCGAAGACACCTTCGCCTGGGTACTGGACGACTGCGAGCTGGACATCCGTCCGGCAGCGCCGCCGAGCCTGGCAACCCAGGCGCCCGTTGCTGCATCCCCTTCCACACCTGCTGCCGTCGTGCCGGCAGCGCCTGCTGCGCCTGCCGCCGGCGGTGCTGCCACCCAGGAAGCCGAAACGTCGATCCGCGTCAGCGTCGACAAGGTCGATGCGCTGATCAACCTGGTCGGCGAACTGGTCATCACCCAGGCCATGCTCAAGCAGGTCTCGCACGCGCTGGACCCGGTCCACGCCGAGAGCCTGTTCGCCGGCCTGGACCAGCTGGAACGCAACACCCGCGACCTGCAGGAAGCGGTGATCGGCGTGCGCATGCTGCCGGTCGACGCGGTATTCCGCCGCTTCCCGCGCCTGGTCCGCGACCTGTCCAGCCGCCTCGGCAAGCAGGTGCGCCTGCGCACCGTCGGCGAGGGCACCGAGCTGGACAAGGGGCTGATCGAGAAGATCGCCGATCCACTGGTGCACCTGGTGCGCAACTCGATCGACCACGGCCTGGAAATGCCCGACGTGCGTCGCGGCGCGGGCAAGGACGAAACCGGCACGATCACCCTGGCCGCTTCGCACCAGGGCGGCCATATCGTCATTGAAGTGAGCGACGACGGCCGCGGCCTGGATCGCGCCAAGATCCTGGCCAAGGCCACCGAACGCGGCCTGGCCGTACCGGACAACCCGACCGATTCGCAGGTCTGGGACCTGATCTTCCAGCCAGGCTTCTCCACTGCCGATGCGGTCACCGACCTGTCCGGGCGTGGCGTCGGCATGGACGTGGTTCGCCGCAACATCCAGGCACTGGGCGGTGAGGTCCAGATCGAAAGCAGCCTGGGTACTGGCACCCGCACGCTGATCCGCCTGCCGCTCACCCTGGCCATCCTCGACGGCATGACCGTGGCCGTTGCCGGCGAAACCCTGATCCTGCCGCTGGCCTATGTGCTTGAGGCGTTGCAGCCGCAGGCCGAGGACATCCGCAGCATGGCCGGCGAAGGCCGCGTGCTGCGCGTACGTGGCGAGTACCTGCCGATCCTCTCGCTGAGCGAGTACTACGGCTACGGCAACCGTGCGCCGGGCAGTGAATCGCTGGTGGTCGTGGTCGAAGGCGATGGCCAGAAGATCGCACTGGAAGTGGACGAACTGGTTGGCCAGCAACAGGTGGTGGTGAAGAACATCGAGAACAACTACCGCCGTATCGGCGGGGTGTCCGGTGCCACCATCCTTGGCGACGGCCGCGTCGCGTTGATCGTCGACATCGGCGGACTGGTGCGCTCGTTGCGGATGCCGCAGGCCGCCTGATCCACGCTGCATGCGTGTACTGGACCGCCGCCCTTCGGGGCGGCGGTTTTTGTTTGTGCGCGCTCTGCCAAGGGGTCGGATCCCTTTCCGCAGGAAAGGGATCCGACCCCATCCCTTCTGTGAACTCCGTCGCCATGATGGTTGCGGGCGCAACTACTTCATCCAAGCGAAAGCACGCCGCTGCAACGCTTTCGCGCTGTCATCCCTACGCAACCGAATGTGATCTGCGTCCATAAAGTCCACGCGGACGGCGCCGTTATTTCGCAATGACGGTCGTCACCGAACCCCACCGGGCACCCCCGTTCGCTCTGCAACCACCCCCGAACCGGCGCACAGACGCCGGCACTCTGCCCACCTGGAGCACCCTGCATGAAGTGGTTCCAAGATCTGCCCATCGCCCGCAAGCTGGCCGTGGGGTTCACCCTCACCACCTTGATGACCCTGATCCTCGGCGCCTTCGCACTGCTGCGCCTGAGCGAAGCCAACGCGCAGTTGCGCGAGATGGCTGGCAACGACATCCCCTCGGTCCAGCACCTGGGCGAGGCGCGCTCGCAGCTGGGGGAATTCCGCACCTATGAACTTGCACAGCTGAGCATGCTCGACCAGCCGGAGAAGGTCGCCGACTACAACAAGCGCATGGACGACACCGCCAAGGCCGTGCATGACGAGCTGGCCGCTTACTCGGCGCTGCCGGCGCTGGCCAAGGAGCGTGAACTCTATCGCGCGGCCAGCGCACAGCTGGACCGCTACTTCGCCGCCAACAAGGCGATGCGCGACGCCGTGGCCGCCGGTGATGGCGCTCGGGCACAGCAGATATCCGACGAGCAGTCGCGCCCGGCGCGTCGCGACCTGTTCGCTGCGATGAAGGCGCTGGGCACCCACATCGCCGGCCAGATGGACGGCAAGATCGCCGACGCCAACGCCACCCATCGCAACAGCATGATCGCCATCATCGGCTGCATCGTCCTGCTGTCCCTTGTGGCCGCTGCGCTGGCCATCGTCATCTCACGTGCAGTGACCGGCCCCCTGGGCAAGGCCGTGAACGCCATCCAGGCCGTCGCACGCGGCGACCTCAGCGTCACCACCCAGAGCACCGGCAAGGACGAGGCTGGCCGCATGCTGGCGGCCACCGCCGACATGACCGCGATGCTGCGCCGCTTCAGCGAACAGACCCAGCTGATGGCACAGATGCATGCCGGCCCGGACATCAGCCACCGTATTCCGGAAGACTTCCCGGGCGTCTACGGCCAGCTGGCCAGCGGCATCAACACGGTGATCTTCGAACACCTCGATGCGATCGTCGATGCCATTGAAGTGCTCAACCAGTACGCCATCGGCAACCTCGCCCCGGACGCCCGCCGCCTGCCCGGCAGCCGCGCGATCCTGCACGAGTCGATGGACGCGGCCAAGGCCAGCCTGCTGGCCATCAACACGCAGATCCAGCAGCTGGCCTCGGCCGCCGCCGCCGGCGACTTCAGCCAGCGCGGTGATGCGCAGCGTTTCGATCACGATTTCCGCGTGATGATCGAGCAGCTCAACAGCATGATGCAGGTGGCCGACGGCAACCTCGGCCAGCTCTCGCAGCTGCTGCAGTCGATCGCCGCCGGCGACCTGACCGCACGCATGGACGGCCAGTTCAACGGCGTGTTCGCGCGCATGCGTGACGACGCCAACACCACCGTCGCACAGCTGACCCAGATCGTCGGCCAGATCCAGGCCAGTGCCTCCAGCATCACCTTGGCCGCTGGCGAGATCGCGTCCGGCAACAGCGACCTGTCGCGCCGTACCGAGCAGCAGGCCGCCAACCTGGAAGAGACCGCCGCCTCGATGGAGGAACTGACCTCCACCGTGCGCCAGAACGCCGAGCACGCCCGCCAGGCC
>NZ_JCAFRT010000024.1:0-49197 GCF_059368495.1 Stenotrophomonas sp. YJH_SMC_91
GCGGGCAACAGTGAACTGACTGCGGGCTCGCTGACATTCACCGACCTGCAGAACCACATGGACTATACGGCCAGCTCCGGCAGCATCAGTGGTGGTGCGGGCGGGCAGATGGATGGCTGGGCGCCCAAGCCGGGAACTGCCCGATTTGTCTCTCAAACAACCTGAATCCGTTCTTCAGGCGTACTCGCAAAAGCGAATTGATGACCTCGCACACCAATACAATAGCAAGTCATTGGATCCTAAGGATTTTCAGCTTAATCTTGGTTCAAAGGTCTTGAAGGCCGATGCTCAAGTCAGTACGGGTGCTCCGGTTTATATTGGTGCAAGCACATCCGATGTCATGCTGTATTTCAGACAGCTGACTGGAACTGATCGCATGCCTGTCGCGAAGGTCGTACCTGGAAAGGGTCTTCTTTATACGGCAACCACGAGCTCTGGTGCAAAGATAACTCTTAGAGATTTTTCAACGAGCGCGCAGAAGACTGGTGCTAGTTGGACAATTGATGTGCAGGATAAATCCATAAATAATGGAAAGCGAGTAGAGGTGAAGTTCAAATGAAAGACGGGATTCATTGTGCAGTGGTGACTTCTTCGTTTGGGTTATCAATGGGTGCCGTCTGGCAGCACATGACGATGGAAATGGGAGGTGTTGGGATCTCCGAAAGAAAAGACGCGTTCTTCGAGTTGATGGGTCGTTTGTTGAGGGAAGGGAAAGTGAGGCTTGCAACGGACGGGGTGTTCTTGCAAGGCGACTGGAGGGAGCAGCTGACGCTAATCTCAAACGCTTGGCCCGAAAATCCTGGTGAAGATGATATCGATGGATTCGGCCTCTGGTTCTTGACCGATGCTCCGGCGGGTCTGGTTTGGATCGGCGCAGATGGCCGTGAACAGTGGACGTAGTAGTCCGATTCATGTCGGTGGCGCCCGATGATCCTGACGAATGGGTCAGGGCTTGTAACGACACCGAGCTTTGATGAAGCTTGCTTGAGTCGAAGCCGGTGCCGATCTGGGTTTCGTGCTGCGCGCTCTGGACTCGATCCAGGCCGTACTCCGACGGTGCCGACGGCCTGCGTGGATATCTTCCAGCATCCTACACCGGCTTCGGATTCAGCATCGTCGACCCGCCGGAAGCTGTCGTTGCGGAAGGGATTGAAGCCAAGTGGCAGGTCGGCCTGCTCGGCTCGTTTCATTTCCGCGCGAGCGGGTTTGAAAGTGCCTGGGAGGAAATCTGCCGCTTCATCAATCGTTACGCTGCGGCGTGCGAGTTCCGGTTTGTGCTCTCCTTCCAGTTCGAGAGCATCTATGCGGCAAGGCTCGGGAAGGATCTGGTCTTCCCGGGGCCTGCTGCTCCGTAATGCTGGATGCCGGGGCGGCAGGCCCGGGCCTGATCCCATTCTCGGTACACATGGCGATATGCCTTATGGATATAACGCGTTCGTGGGTTTTCTGATTTCACACCTGTCTGCACAGTTCCAGAGTTTTAGATCGATATAATAATATCGACCCATAAAGTTTCCCCTGCCTGCGCCGCCATCGATCATACGGCCATGATCAAGGGAATTGAGATGCTCGCCTTACGCAACCTTCGAGTGGGATCCCGGCTGGGTGCCGGGTTCGGTTTGCTGCTGCTGTTCATCGTGGCCATCGTTGGCCTCGTGCTGTACGGAAACCACCTGAAGTCCGCCCAGTTCGAGAAAGTGGTGGACGTCAACATGGTGAAGATGCGGCTGTTGAACGACATGCTGGATACCAACAACGCGGTGCTGATGCATCGCCGGCTGATGGTGATCAAGCGCGGTGAGGATTTCGACAAGGATTATCAGAAGGCGCAGGAGCTGTCGCAGACCTACGACGGTATCTGGGCCAAGTACATCAAGATTCCACGCGACGCCACTGGTGATGCCCTGGTGGCGAAAATCGACGCGGCACGCAAGGCCACCGACGCCTCCACCCAGCATCTGCACGAGCGCATGAAGGCCGGTGATTTCAACGGCGCGGCCAAGGAACTGCTCGCCGAGCACGGCTTGGCCACCGCATGGAATGAGGCGATCTCGACCCTGCTGCGGCATCAGGAGACACTGACCGAGCGCAGTCGCGAGGAATACCGTTCAACCGAATCCTGGACCGGCACGTTGTCGATCGTGTTCGGCGCGTTGAGCCTGCTACTGGGCTCGCTGGCCGCGTGGGCCATCACCCGCAGCCTGACCCGCCCGCTGGAAGGTGCGGTGAAGCTGGCCGACGGCATCGCCAACGGGCGGCTGGACAACAGCATCGACGCGTCCGGCAACGATGAGGTGACGCAGCTGCTCAGGTCGATGCAGCGCATGCAGGCGCAGTTGCAGTCGGTGATGGCGGCGCAGGGCGAGCTGGCCCGCCAGCACGACGCGGGCAGCCTCAGCTATCGCATGGACGAGAGTGCTTTTCCTGGCGACTACGGGCGCATGGTGCACGAGACCAATGCGCTGGTCGGCTCGCATGTGCAGGTGCAGAACCGGCTGATCGAAGTAATGAAGCATTACGCCCGCGGTGATCTGTCAGTGGACATGGATCCGTTGCCGGGCGAGAAGGCCGCAATCACCCAGGCCATGGACGAAACCAAGACCAGCCTGTCGGCGATCAACGGTGAGATCCGCCGCCTGGCGACGGCCGCAGCCGCCGGCGACTTCAGCCTGCGCGGCGATGAAGATCGCTTCGCCTATGATTTCCGCGACATGGTGGCCGGGCTCAATCGCCTGATGCAGACCACCGACGAGAACCTGGTGCAGGTGTCGACCCTGCTGCAGGCGATCTCGCGCGGTGACCTCACTGTACGCATGCAGGGCGACTTCCACGGCGTGTTCGCCCGCATGCGTGATGACTGCAACGCCACCGTCGATCAGCTCAAGCAGATTGTCGGCCGTATCCAGTCCAGCGCGTCCAGCATCAACCTGGCGGCAGGCGAGATCGCTTCGGGCAACAACGATCTGTCGCGGCGCACCGAGCAGCAGGCGGCGAACCTGGAAGAGACGGCTGCGTCGATGGAGGAACTGACCTCCACCGTGAAACAGAACGCCGAGCACGCACGCCAGGCCAACCAGCTTGCCATCGGTGCGCATGGCGTCGCCTCACAGGGCGGCGAGGTGGTCGGCCAGGTGGTCACCACCATGTCGGCCATCGAAGCCTCGTCGAAGAAGATCGCCGAGATCATCAGCGTCATCGACGGCATCGCGTTCCAGACCAACATCCTGGCCTTGAACGCGGCGGTGGAAGCTGCTCGTGCCGGCGAGCAGGGCAGGGGCTTTGCGGTGGTGGCCAGTGAGGTGCGCACGCTGGCGCAGCGCTCGGCCGGTGCGGCCAAGGAGATCAAGGGCCTGATCGAGGATTCGGTCGGCAAGGTCGCCGATGGATCGGCGCTGGTTCGTCAGGCCGGCACCACGATGGGCGAGATCGTGGCCTCGGTGCAGCGCGTGACCGACATCATGGCCGATATCTCTGCCGCCTCGCAGGAGCAGAGCTCGGGTATCGAACAGGTGAACCAGGCGGTGGTGCAGATGGACGAGACCACGCAGCAGAATGCGGCGCTGGTGGAAGAAGCCAGCGCGGCGGCACGCTCCATGGAGGAGCAGGCCAACCTGCTGGCCGAGGCGGTGTCGGTGTTCCGCACCGGTGCAGCCGCGGCAGCCGTATCGGTCCCGCGCGCGCTTGCGGCGGTAGCGGCCTCGGTCACGCCGGTGAGACGCCCGGCGGTGCTGTCACCGCGCATCGAGCCGACGTTGGCTGCCAATGCGGGTGGCTGGGAAGAGTTCTAGCAAGGCAGCACGCCGGTAGGGAGACGGCGCCCATCACGATGGCTGATCGTGATGGGCGCGGATTCTCTTCCTGAACGCGCGATGGCCGATGAGGCGGTGGACACGCGCATTTCACTTCCGGTTGCCAACCGCAGGAGGACACTTGCGCCATACCGGAACTCAGGAGATGGCCATGAAGACCTCGACCCGATTGCTTGTGCTGGGCACGCTGCTGGCGGCTTCGTCGGTGGCCGGTGCGCAGACGTATGGGCCGCGCGATGAGGGACGCAAGTTCAATGACGGCAGTCGCGTGGTCTGCAAGAACGTGGAAGTGCAGCGCAACTCGCGCGATCCGAACCGCATCACGGGTACCGCTACCGGCGCAGTGATCGGCGGCCTGCTGGGCAACCAGGTGGGCGGCGGTAACGGCAAGAAGCTTGCAACCGTGGCCGGCGCCGTGGCCGGTGGTGCGGCCGGCCGCCAGATCCAAGGCAACCAGCAGCAGAAGAACGGTGACCGCGTGGTTGAACGTCGCTGCGAACGCGTCTATCGCTGATCGATCGCCGAAGGCCCCCGTTTCCCCTTCCACACCGCAGTACCCGAACGCCGGCCCCACGCCGGCGTTCTTCGCTGCAGGAAAAAGGGTCGGAGGGAATTAAGTCGCCATCCCCCAAACCGGCCGTTTACGACTTAATCCCCTCCGTCCCCTTTTTTGCGAGGAGGCGCCAGGTGGCGAGGCTGCCGTAGAGCAGCAGCAGGACGGTGAGGGTGATCAGTTCGTGGCTGACGTCGGCCAGGCTGGCGTCCATCTGGTTCAGGCGCACCATCAGGTTGATGCCGGAGGTGGTAGGCAGCAGCTGCGCCAGCCAGACCAGCGGTTGCGGCGTCATCACTGCCGGCCACGACAGGTTGGCCAGGAAGAACAGCGGGATCGAGGTGGCGATGATGTACTGGAAGGCGCGTTCGCGGGTGCGGAAGAAGCTGCCGACGAACAGGCCGAAAACCACTGTAGCGGCGATGAACAGGGTGCCGCCCAGCAGCTGGCCCAGTGGGTTCCCGCCGCGCGGATAGTCCTGCACCCAGGCGGTGAACCCGGCGTACCAGAACAGGCCGAACAGGCCGATCAGGCCGAAGCCCATCGCCATGCCGGCCAGGGTCGGCAGGTCGAAGCGCAGGCGCCGGCCGAGTGCAAGACGACGACCACCGAGCAGCACGCCGATGCCCATCAGCAGGGTCTGGTGCACGATCAGCTCGGCCACGCCGGGCACGATGGCGCTGCCATAGCCTTCCTGGGTGTTGTACAGCGGGCGCTGCACCAGGGTGACCGGCGGCGCCTGTGGCGCGCCCATGAAGGCGGCCTGGCCGACCACGGCGTCACGCCCGAACGCGCCCAGTGCGTCGGCCACGCTGCCCAGCACCCAGCTGGCACGGCCCAGGTAGGCGCCGTTGCCGAGCAGCACCAGCTTGGCCGGGTGGCCGCGCAGGATGTCGCGCTCCAGGTTGGCCGGGATCAGCACGATGCCTTCGGCATGGCCGGCTTCCAGCTGCTGACGCGCACTGTCGATGTCCGCCGGTTGCCCGACCACGCGTGCAACGCGGAGTGCATCGAGCTTGCGCAGCAGCTCGCGGCTGGTCGCGCTGTGGTCTTCGTCCACCACCAGCACCGGCAGGTTGCCGGCCACCTGGTGACGGTACGCGGCCGGGTAGAAGAACGAATACAGGATCACCGCGCCGACCATCACAACGATCGCGTAGCGGTCGCACAGCACCGCCATCAGGGTCTGCCGCAGGCTGCGCCACAGTGCGCTCATGCGTCGGCTCCCGCAGGCTGCGAGGCTTCCGGCGTGCGCGCAAAGGCGATCAGGCGCAGGCCGCCAATGCCTCCTGCCACCACCGCCATCAGCAGCAATGTGGCCAACGGCCACACCGAAACCTGCAGCGGCGAACCGATGAACTGCTGCTGGGTCTGCAGCTTGATGTAGGCGCTGAGTGGCAGCAGCTGATGCCAGATGCGGGTGAACAGGGGGCCATCCAGCACCGGGAAGGTAGCGCTGGAGAACGCCAGTGCGGTGCCGATGCTGAGGCCGACCGCGGACAGCGCGGTACCCATGTCGCGGGTGACGCCGACGAAGAACAATGCGTAGGCGGCCGTGGCCAGGTAGAACAGTGGCTGTGCGAGCAGCAACAGGAGCGCGCTGCCGGCCACACCATCGCCGCGCAGCCAGGCCAGGTAACCGATGCCGAGCGCGCCATACAGCGAAAACAACAGGATGTACGGCGTGACCTTGCCCGCAATCACCGACCACGGCGTTCGATCCAGCCAGGCGGGCAGGGTGCCGTCGCGGATCTCGCGGCCGAGGCTGCCGGCCACCGCAAGTGCCAGTACCAGCGACAGCACGGCTGGGAAGATCAGCGGCAGCAGGAACAACTCGTAGCTGCGCGCAGGGTTGTACAGGATGTCCGACTGCACCGCGATCGGTGCCGCACGCAGCTTGCCGGGGCCGACCTGCAGGCCGATGCGTTCGCGCAGCAGGCGTGCGTTCCAGGCCGAGACTGCGTCGCCGATATCGCGCGACGCAGATTGGCCGGTGGTCATGTAGGTGGCGTTGTAATAGGCGAACACCGTGCCCTGGCGTCCACGCAGCGCCTGCCGGGTGACATCGCGCGGCACCAGTACGATGGCAAACACGTCCAGCCTGCGCAGCTGCGAACGCGCGTCCTCCAGGTCCGCCGGCTGGCTGGCGATGCGTACGCCGGGGCTGGCATCGAGCATGCGCAGCAGCAGGCGGCTGTCACTGCTGTGGTCGAGGTCGACCACGGCAATGGGGATGTCGCGCATCACCGACGGCGAGAACATCCACGCCATCACCGCCAGCATCAGCAGGGGCAGCACGGTGACCAGCAGCAGGTCGGCACGGTTGCCGCGCAGCGACTGCAGCTCGCGCCGCCAGGAAGCAGCGAAGCCGTTGCGGTCCGGGCTCAGTGCTGGGGCCATGCGAACAGCACGCTCATGCCGGGGCGGAAGCCCTCGATGCGGCGTACCGGGCGCACCCGCACCTCGAAACTGCGGACGTCGTAGCCGGACGACTGGCGGGTGGTACGCCAGGTCGCATAGTCGCCGGCAGGGTTGATGAAGTAGACCTCGAACTCGCCGTCCAGGCCGAGTGCCGGCACGTTGCCCTGCAGCTTGCTGCCGACCTTCAGGCCCTGCATCTGTGATTCGCGCAGGTTCATCGCCACCCACATGCGATCAATGTCGACCAGGGTGAATACCGGGTAGCCGGCCGGCACCAGCTCGCCCGGGTCGGCCATGCGCTTGTTGATCTCGCCCGCCACCGGCGCGCGTCCTTCGACTTCGGCACGGGCGGCGTTGACTTCGGCCACCGCGCCCTGCGCCTGCTGCACCTGGCCCTGCGCGGCACGCTTGTCCTGCTCGCGTGCGCCGGCCAACGCCATGTCGTACTGCGCGCGCGCGGCACGGGCCAGTTCGCGCGAACTGGTGGCCTGGGCATGCGCTTCATCGCGCTTCTGCCGGGTCATCACCCCTTCGTTGAACAGGTTCTGCACGCGCTGGTACGTGGCTTCGGCCAGCGTCGCACCGGCTTCGGCGCGCTTCCAGTTCGCTTCGGCGGCGCGGATGTCTTCGCTGCGCGCGCCTTCGTCGGCCTTGTCGGCCACCGCCTGTGCGGCGGCCAACGCGCCGTGGGCCTGCTGTTCCTTGGCGGCCACTTCGGGGCTGTCGAGCAGGAACAGCACCTGCCCGGGCTGCACGCGGTCGCCCTCGCGCACCTTCAACTCCGCCACGCGGGCGGTGATCTTGGCGGCCACGTTGATGGTGTCCGCGTCGGCCATGCCCTGGATCTGGTCGGCCGGGCTGCGCCAGGCCAGCCACAGGCCGAGCACCACCGCGACCAGCAGCGCCACTACCAGGATCGGGCCCAGGCGGCGCTTGGCCGGGGGTGTTGTCGCATCGTCGTGCAGCACATCACTCATGGTCGATCACCTCGTCCGCACGGCGCCGGAATTCTTCAAAACGGTCCATCTGTCCACTGACCTCCAGCAACTGTGCCAGCGCAATATCGTATTGGTAGGCGGCCTGTGCGCGCTCTACACGGGCACCGCCCAGGCCGAGCCGCGCGTCGATCACATCCAGCGAGGTGGCCTGGCCCTCGCGGAACGCCAGCTCCTGCAGGCGCAGGTTTTCCTGTGCCTGGGCAATGCTGCTGTCGAGCAGCACGTACTGCTGGCGCGCGGTTTCCAGTTCGTTCCAGGCCTTGCGCACGCCCAGCGCGACCTGGTTCTCGGCCTCGCGCAGGCCCGCTTCGGCCTGGTCCTGCTGCGCGCGCGCGGCGCTGATCTGCGCCGGCCGCGAGTTCGGCGACAGGAAGGTGTACTTCAGGCCGATGCCAAACGCCCAGTCCGGATCGGTCAGCATTTCGTCGCGGCGGCGGAAGTCGTACTGGCCGAAGGCAAAGATC
This sequence comes from Stenotrophomonas sp. YJH_SMC_91, assembly GCF_059368495.1. Taxonomy (NCBI): domain Bacteria; kingdom Pseudomonadati; phylum Pseudomonadota; class Gammaproteobacteria; order Lysobacterales; family Lysobacteraceae; genus Stenotrophomonas; species Stenotrophomonas sp. YJH_SMC_91. Next base: position 8,246 of record NZ_JCAFRT010000024.1, read on the forward strand.
TGCGGTTTCAGCTTGGCCTGCTGCACGCGCACGCCCTGTTCGGCCTGCGCCACCATGGCCCGCAGGCGTGCGATCTGCGGCTGGCGCGCCTGCGCAGTACGCTCGAAGCTGGCCACCGGTTCCAGCGGCACGCGCTGCACGAACAGCGGCGAAACCGGCTGCACCTCGCCACCACTGCGCAGCAGCGTGGCCAGCGCGGCCTTCAGCGTTGCCAGGTCGTTCACCGTCTTCTGGTATTCGCGCTCGGCCTTGTCGCGGGCCACGGTGGCCTGCAGGCGCTGGGCGCGGGTGGCGAAACCCTCGCGTTCCAGCTTCTCCGCATCGGACAGGTGGCGGTTGAGGCCATCGCGCACGTCACGGCGCACGTCCACCGCCTGCTCGGCCAGGCGCTGCCCGAAGTAGGCCTGGGCCAGCTGCACGGTCAGCGATTGACGTTGTGCTTCGCGCTCGGCGCTGGCCTGTTCGTGGGCGGCACTGGCCGCACGCTGCGCGGCCGGAATCACGCCGCCGGTGTACAGCGGCAGCACCGCGGTGACCACTGGACGGGTGCGCCAGTCGCGCTCGGTGAACGACAGCGGCGAATCGATGCCGAAGGCTTCAGCCACCGGCGCCAGTGAGCCCAGCGGCAGAGTGAGCGTCTTCTGGAACTGCAGGCGGCGCACTTCGCCGGTGATCTCCGGCAGGCGCAGCAGCCGGGTGGCGTCCTGCAGGTCCTGCTTGTTGCGAACGGCTGCATCGGCAGCGGCCAGCGCATCGGAGACCTGCTCCAGGCGTTGCCGCGCCTGTTCCCAGTCCAGTGCGGGTGCATCGGCACTGCTCTGCGCTGCCGCCGCAAGCGGCATGCAGGCTGCCAGGGTCAACGCGACTTTCGCGCGGTGCATCCTTGTACGTCGGCCGATCACGCCCATGCCGTCCCAGTGGTAAAGAAGTGCGCAAACGGTAGTGCGCATGGTGTGAAGCCCGGGTCTGCGGTCATCGGTCTTTCCTCAACGAAGGGTGCCGCTGGCCGCAGTACGCAGCGCCTGGGTGATGTGCTGCAGCGTGCTTGAGCGCACGGCGGCATGCTGCCAGTACAACGGCACATCGAGCCAGCGGCGGGGTTCCAGTACCACCACGCGGCCGGCGCGCACAGCGGGCGCGGCCAGGGTTTCCGGGGCCAGGCCCCAGCCGAGTCCGCACGCGGCGGCTTCGACGAAACCGGTGGAGGAGGGCAGGTAGTGTAGCGGCGGCTGCAGCCTCGCGCGGGTCAGGCGACGCACGAAGCGCCACTGCAGTTCATCTTTGCGGTTGAACACCAGCATCGGTGCGCGTGCCAGCGCCGTGGCGTCCATGCCATCGCTGAAGTACTGGCGGGCGAAGCCGGGCGAAGCAATCGCTTGGTAGCGCATGGCGCCGAGAGGATGCACGTTGCAGCCCTTCACCGGCTGGCTTTCGGCGGTGACCGCACCCAGCACGCTGCCGTCGCGCAGCAACCGCAGGGTGTGGTCCTGGTCGTCCATGCGCAGGTCGAACAGGTAGCCATGGCGCTGGTGCAGGTCGGCGATGGCCGGCACGAACCACGTATCGAGCGAATCATCATTGACCGCCAGCGGGATCGGGGTGCGCGCAGCGTCGCTGCTGCCACGCTCGGGTAGCAGCTCGGCCAATGCCTCGGCCTCCAGCGCCTGCATCGGTCGCACCCGGCGCAGCAGCGCCTCACCGGCGGCGGTGGGGCGGCACGGCGCCTGGCGCACCACCAGCACCTGCCCGAGCCGGTCTTCCAGAGCCTTGATCCGCTGCGACAGTGCTGATGGGCTGATCGACAGGCGGCGTGCCGCAGCCTCGAAGCTGCCTTCCTCCAGCACCGCGGCAAACGCGGCCAGTTGCGGGTGTACCAGGTCCATGCCGGTGCCTCTTCAGTTTTCCTGCGCAGGATAAAGAAAAATCAGTTTGTCTAAACAAGGCTGTTGGCCGCACCCTGCGCGTCCCCTCGCTGCCTGGCCTGTCCCGATGTGGATTGCCGCTACCGTCGCCGGCCTCTTCGCGGGCGCCGGCCTGATCATCGCCATCGGCGCACAGAATGCCTTCGTGCTGCGCCAGGGCCTGCAACAACGTCATGTGGGCAGGGTGGTGCTGGCCTGCGCCGGCGCGGATATCGCGTTGATCCTGGCCGGCGTGGGCGGCATGGGCGCGCTGGTGCTGCAGTGGCCGTTGCTGCTGCAGGTGCTGCGCTTCGGTGGTGCGGCCTTCCTGCTCTGGTATGGCCTGCAGGCGGGCCTGCGCGCGTGGCGAGGTGGCAGCGCGCTGGCCGCCGCCGAGGCGCAGGGCGGCAGTGGGCGCCAGGTACTGCTGACCTGCCTGGCCTTCACCTTGCTCAACCCGCATGTCTACCTGGACACGGTGGTGTTGCTCGGCAGCCTGTCGACGCGCTATCCGGGCGATCTGCGCTGGGCCTTTGCCGCCGGTGCGTGCGTGGCCAGTGTGGCCTGGTTCTGTGCACTGGGCTATGGCGCGCGGCTGCTGCAGCCGGTGTTCCGCAGGCCGTCTGCGTGGCGGGTGCTGGATGCAGGCGTGGCGATGTTCATGCTCTGCCTTGCCATGCTGTTGCTGTTGCGTCCGCTCTAGGCGGCATCCACCGCGCACAACGGTGTTTCGCCCGGGCGCAGGGTCAGCACGCGCACGCCGCTGCCGGTGACCGCGACGGTATGCTCGAACTGCGCCGACAGCTTGCCGTCGCGGGTGTAGACCGGCCATTCGTCCGGCTGCTGGCGGATGGCCGGCTTGCCCTGGTTGAGCATCGGCTCGATGGTGAACACCATCCCTTCTTCCAGCACCACGCCGGTGTTGGGATGCCCGTAGTGCAGGATCTGCGGTTCCTCATGCATCTCCTGGCCGATGCCGTGGCCGCAGTACTCCTTCACCACGCTGTAGCCGTGGCTGCGTGCGTGGCGGGCGATGGCGTGGCCGATATCGCCCAGGCGTGCGCCGGGGCGCACCGCGGCGATGCCTTTCCACATCGCCTGGTAGGCGGTCTGCACCAGCCGGCGCGCGGCGTAGTCGACCTCACCGACCAGGTAGGTGGTGCTGGAGTCGGCGATGTAGCCGTTCTTTTCCAGGGTGATGTCGAGGTTGACGATCTGGCCGTTGCGCAGCACGTCGGTGGTGCTGGGCACGCCGTGGCAGATGACGTTGTCGATCGAGGTATTGAGCACGTACGGGAAACCGTACTGGCCCTTGCTGGCCGGCCGCGCCTGCAGCTCATCGACGATCATGCGCTCGACGAATTCGTTGATCTCCATCGTGCTGCGGCCCTGCAGCGGCAGCTGGTCGAGTGCGGCGAACACCTGCGCCAGCAGGCGACCCGATTCGGCCATCAGCGCGATCTCGTCGGGGCGCTTGATGATGCCCATCGGCTCAGACCTGGCCCGGAGGCAACAACGGCGGCTGCACGCCGGCCGCGCGCAGCTCGCTGGCGACGATGTCCTGGAAACTCAGCGTCGGGTTCATCTCGCACAGCATGCCGACCCGGATCCAGAAGTTGGCCTGGGCGTTGATCGAACGGCTGGAGACGGTGCAGGCACGGCGCAGCTGGTCGTGCAGGGTGTCATCGATGTTGACGATGCCCATGGGTGGCCCTCGAGTATGAATATACGAATCGTATATGTTCCGTATATCCATCTCAAGCCGACGTCATTCAGTCCGTGTGGGTGGCGAAGCGCAGCCGGTTGCCATCCGGGTCGCGCAGCAGCATTTCGCGGCTGCCCCATTCGGTGTCATGCGGGGGCTGCTCGATTGGGACGTTGGCGGCACCGAAGGCGCGGTGCAGGCTGTCGACGTCGTCAACGATGAAGTACACCGCGCCGCCGACCTCGCAGTCGCCGCTGTGTTCGGTAAGGAAGATCGTCTGGCCGTCGCGGGTGAGCTGGGCAAACAGTGGGAAGCCGGGTTCGAAGCGATGTTCCCAGTCGACCACGAAGCCCAGCCCCTGCACGTAGAACGGCAGGGTGGTGTCGGCGTGGCGCATGCGCAGTTGCGGGATGACGGTCTGGGGCATGGCGAGGGCTCCTGGGGTAGGCGCCCAGTGTAGTGCCGGCCGCTGGCCGGCATTGGTCTGGTAGATGCCAACCTCGGTTGGCATTGCCGGCCAGCGGCCGGCACTACCGAAGCCACGCCGGCCCGCGGCCGGCATTACCGGCGCGGTCAGCAGGCCGTCGGTACGGCGGCGATTGCCGCCAGCAGTTCGCGGTTCACCTGCTGGTGACGCGCCTGCCAGGCGGGAAGATCATCGGCGCTGATGTCCGGCTGGCCATCCAGCGACGACAGCCAGCGCTTGAAGCGGCTCTGGTAGGTGGCCAGCGACACCTCGCCGGTGATGTCACTGCCGACCAGGCCGCCGGCACGCAGCGCTTCGATCACCACCAGCGCGTCTTCCAGCTGGAATCGGCCCTGGTCCCAGTTGCTGCGCGCGACGTCCTCGGCGAACACGTCCTTGTCGATCGACAGGTAGGCCGGCTGCGGCGACTTGGCCTGTTCGGCAGCGAACGCGGCCACCAGCGCTTCGGGGTGCTCGAAGCGGCGGAACGCGTGGCCCATGCCGAGGCGATGGCCCCAGCTGACATCCACGTCCATGCACCAGTACGTCAAGCGACCGCCCAGCAGCGGGCGCCAGTGGTTCTCCCAGGCATGGCCGAGGCCGATGTCGCTGGAGGTAATGCCGAGCACATGGATGTGCGAGATCTGCGGCAGCTTGCTGGCGGCATTCACCCATGAGCCACAATGCATGCCGAACGGAAAACGCATGTTGTCCGGATGGTTGTCCAGCACTACCAGCTGGAACGGCACCTGTGTGCGCATGCGGCGCAACAGCGGCAGGCTGAGGTGATGGAAGTCGCCACTGCCCAGCATCACGGTGCCGAGCTGCGCGGGCAGCGGCGCCAGCACTTCGGCGGCGAAACGGTGCAGGGTGGCAGTGCTGCAGGCGAAGCGCAGCGGGTCGTGCCACTGCGGCAGGGCCAGGGTCTGCGCCTGGGGCAGCGGCAGCACGCCACCGTCCAGGTCGAGGATCAACGGAGAACGCAACGGCATCGTTCAACCGCCTCCATCGGGTTCGCCCTGCAGGTACGGGGCCAGCCGGCGCAGGGCGGCGCGCAGCAGCGGGGAACGGGCGTGGATCGCGTGCCGGGTGGAGGTGAAGCGGGCGCCCAGTTCGGCCTTGATCCGCGAGTCGGTCCAGCCGGCCACGTAGTGGCTCAGGCCGTGCAGCAGCGCGTACTCGAGGTTGTGCATCCAGCTCACCGCGTACAGGTTGTGCTCGCGTGACTGCGGGTAGGCCAGGCCGATGTACTTGTCCACCAGCTTGCCGGCATGCACGTAGCACAGGTTCCAGCCGATCAGCTGCCCTTGGTGGCGGTACAGGAACATTCGTCCCTGGCCCTGGCTGTCGGCCAGCAGGTACTGGAAATAGGTCAGGTCGAGCTGGTCGAAATGCACCGCGCTCTGCGCATACACGCCCAGGTACAGCGCATACAGCTCGGCCAGCAGCCGTGGGTCGGCCAGGGCCGGATCACCGGTGGCGATGCAGTCGATCTGCAGGTCATCACGCGAACGGAGCTTGCGCCGGATGTTCTTGCGGCGCGAGGGCGACAGGCGGCCGAGGTAGCCATCGAGCGAATCGAAATCGATCGCCACCCAGGCAAGCGGCATGCCTTCCAGTTCAACGAAGCCGCGCGCCAGCAAGGCCTGCAGGAACGCCGCGCTGTGCGCATTGGCCGCGTCGTCCAGCAGCGGTGAATCGATGGCCAGGTCCTTGACCACCAGCAGCCGGGTATCGCCGATCGCGTGACGCGTCACGTCCTCGGCCAGCGCCTCCGGCGCCACGTGCGCCGGCAGCGGGGTGTACTCGGTGCTGGTGGCGCCGACGAATCGGGTCTTCCAGGTGATCCAAGGCCGCCACAGGCGCGACAGCGGCAGGCCGAGCAGCTTGCTGCGCAGCGCGTCGTCCATCGTGGTGGTCAGGTCCAGCGGCGCACGGAAAGTCGGCAGGCCGCTGGGAAGGCGGCCTGCCTCGAATCCGAGCGGCGGATGGGCCAGGAAGCCCTCCAGCAGCGCGGCCGGTTCCAGCGCGGTGCTGGATGCGCGTGACGTCATCTCCATCGGCACGGGAACCGGCAGCCCATCCAGCCTCAGCCCTTGGCCTTGGTCAGCGCCTGGTCGAGCAGGGTGATCGCCAGGTCGATCTCTTCGTAGCTGATGTCCAGCGACGGCGCGAAGGTGATCACGTTCTTGTACCAGCCACCCACGTCGAGCACGAGGCCCATGCGCTTGCCGTCGTGCAGGAGGTCACCGGCCAGGCCGATGTCGACCATGCGGTCCAGCAGTTCCTTGTTCGGGGTGTAGCCGTCGGCCTGGCAGATTTCGGCGCGCAGGGCCAGGCCCAGGCCGTCGACGTCGCCGATTTCCGGGTGGCGCTTCTGCAGGCCACGCAGGCCGTCGAGGAAGTACGCGCCCTTTTCCGGCACGGTGCGCTCGTAGTCCATTTCCTTGCCCAGCTTCAACACTTCCAGGCCCAGGCGGGTGCCCAGCGGGTTGGAGTTGAAGGTGGAGTGGGTGGAACCCGGCGGGAACACGGTCGGGTTGATCAGCTCTTCGCGTGCCCACAGGCCGGACAGCGGGTTCAGGCCGTTGGTCAGCGCCTTGCCGAACACCAGCACGTCCGGGGTCACGCCGAAGTGCTCGATCGACCACAGCTTGCCGGTACGCCAGAAGCCCATCTGGATCTCATCGACCACCATCAGGATGCCGTACTTGTCCAGCACGCGCTTGAGGCCGGTGAAGAAGTTGCGCGGCGGAATGACGTAGCCGCCGGTGCCCTGGATCGGCTCGACGTAGAACGCGGCGTACTCGGCCTGGCCGACCTTGGGGTCCCACACGCCGTTGTACTCGCTTTCGAAAAGGCGCTCGAACTGCCACACGCAGTGGTCGGAATACTCGTCCGGGGTCATGCCCTTCGGGCGACGGAAGGGGTACGGGAACGGGATGAACATCGCGCGCTCGCCGAAGTGGCCGTAGCGGCGGCGGTAGCGGTAGCTGGAGGTGATCGACGAGGCACCCAGGGTGCGGCCGTGGTAGCCGCCTTCGAAGGCGAACATCAGGCTCTTGCCGCCGCGCGCGTTGCGCACGATCTTCAGCGAGTCTTCAATGGCCTGCGCGCCGCCGACATTGAAATGCACGCGACCGTCGAGGCCGAATTTCTCGTGCATGTCCACGGCAATGGTCTTGGCCAGCTGCACGCGGGTCGGATGCAGGTACTGGCTGGCGACCTGCGGCAGGGTGTCGATCTGGTCCTTCAGCGCGTCATTCAGGCGTTTGTTGCTGTAGCCGAAGTTGCAGGCCGAGTACCACATCTGCAGATCGAGGTAGGGCACGCCCGCACCGTCGAACATGTAGCTGCCTTCGCCGCGCTGGAAGATCTTCGGCGGGTCGACGTAGTGGACGGTATCGCCGAAGGAGCTGTAGCGGGCTTCGTCGGCCAGCAGCTGCGCGTCGGAGGCAGCGGCGTCGGCGTTCTTGTCAAAAATGTTCATGCAGTTCGGTTCCGTGAAGGACGTTCGAAAGGGGCGACGGGGGAGCGTGCTTGGAGGGAGTGCTCAGGCGGTGGCCAGCAGCGGGGGCAGTGCGGCGGGCTGCGGGCGGGCGTCGATGCGACGTGGCTGCAGCAGGCTGCCATCGAGCAGGCGCGGCAACAGTGCGACTGCATCGTGGAAGGTGTCGATGGCGGCATGCTCGATGCCGGCATTCGTGCAATGGGTAATCAGGCGGCGCTTGGCGAACACGAAGTCGGCGTCTTCGGACACGCAGAAATCCGAGCTGCCGTCACCGATCATCAGCACGCGCGGTGCTTCGTTGGCGCGCGCCTGCGCGGCGCAGGTGCACTTGCAGGTGCCACTGCGGCAGCCTTCGGCCTGGTAGGGCGACTCCAGTTCCCAATGGTCTTCGCACCAGCGCAGGTGGTTGGCCACCACCGGCAGCTGCGACAGGCCGTGGTTGGCCAGGATGCGGTGGATCGCATAGTCCAGGCCGTCACTGACGATGCGCAGCGGCAGGCCCAGCTGTTCGGCATGGCTGACAAAGGCGGCGAAGCCCGGGTCGATCTGTACCTGGTCCAGGTGCGCGTCGAGCGTGGCCGGGTCCAGCTTCAGCAGCCGCACCTGGCCCTGCATGCATTCACGCGAGCCGATCTTTCCCGCTTTCCACTGGTCTTCCAGTTCCTGCCAGCCCGGCTGGCCGTACTTTTCCAGCAGCGAGTCGATGACATCTTCGAGGCTGATGGTGCCGTCGAAGTCACACAGGATGCTCCAGTGCATGGGCAGGTCCGTCGATGATAGAAACGCCCGGCCCGATGCCGGGGCAGGCTCAATGTAGGCAGGCCGCCTTTCTCGTTCCTTTCCTGTTGAAAGGCTCTTCTGACAGGCTGGGAAAACGTTCAGGAAGGTGCACGGATGAATGCGCGGAGGGCAGGCCACGCGTGCACGTTCGGGTCAGGCGCGGGCCAGGACCTGCAGGATTTCGGCCGTGTCTTCACGGGTCTGCCAGGCGCTGCTGCCCAGGGTCAGCATGCGTGCGGCGAAGTCGCGCGCGTTGGGCATGTCGTCCTGCGGCACGATGCCGCGCAGGTACGTGTAGTCGGGCAGGGCATGGATGAACATGCGGCTGGCGCCGAGACCACGTGGCCACAGGTCTTTCAGCACGGCATCGCGGGCGCGCTGGCTGGGCAGCAGCAGCATCAGCAGTGGCCAGGTGCCACCGCTACCGGCGAGGCCGTCGACCACTTCTACGGCTGGCAGCTGTGCCAGCTGCACGCGCAGCTGCAACGCACGCAGGCGACCGGCCTGCAGGAACGCCGGCAAGCGCCGCGCGGCACGCGCGCCGATGTTCTGCCGCCAGTGGCTGACCCGGTGCTGCGGTATATCAAGCGGGAAAATGTCACCGACCGCTTCTTCCAGATCGTCGCGTTGAAGCGCACTGCGCAATGGATTGCCATACACCAGCGACAGCAGCGAAGGGCGATAGCAGGCAGCAAGGCCGATCAACTGCACGCTGCGCAGCAGCTCCCAGCGCAGGCTGGAGCGAACGTGCTGGACGGCATGTTCGGCCAGCGCAGCACGCAGTTCGTCGTCACGGCTGACCAGCAGGCCGCCTTCGTGCAGGCTCAGGCCCTTGCCGGCGGCCAGGCTGAAGAATCCGATATCGCCGCGCAGGCCGACACTGGTGTTGCCGACCCGTGCGCCGAGTGCCTGTGCGGCATCCTCGATCACCCAGGCGCCGGCGTTGCGGGCGACTTCGCAGGCCAGTTCGACATCGGCGATGCGCCCGCCCAGGTGGGTCGGCAGGATCGCCAGCGTGCGCGCATCGGCCAGACGCCTGAGCTGGCCGGGATCAAAGTCGAAGTGACCACGACGGGTATCGCACAGTTGCACGCGCAGGCCCAGGCTGTGCACCGCGATCGGCACCAGCGGGCAGGTATAGGCCGGCATGATCACGGTGTCGCGCCTTGGCGCGCGCTTGCGCAGCGTACGCAGCGCGATCAGCAGTGCATGCGTGCCGGAACAGGTCAGCTGCAGTGGCGGTGTGCCGAGCTGGCTGGCCAGGACTTCGCGCAGGTCGCCACCACCGGGCAGGAAATCGCTGGCCTGAATCGGCAGGCCAGCGGTAGGTGGCAGTTCGCGCGCGAACAGGCTCATCGCAGCCCGCTCACGACGCGCTTTCGGCGGGACTGTGCGGGTCGTCCGCTTCAGCGCGGCCGAGGCAGACGATGCCGGCCACAATCAGTACCGCACCGAGCAGATGGTGCAGGGTCAGTGGCTCGTTCAACAGCCACGCCGACAGCAGCAGCACGCTGATCACTTCCAGGTGCGAGGCCGCGAACGCCGGGCCGATCGGCGCATGGCGCAGCAGGCTCATCCAGGTGAAGAACGCACCCACGTAGCCGAGGATGGCGCCATACACCCACGGCTGCGACAGCACGCGCAGCAGCCAGGCGGTGTTGGCCTCGACCGGCAGCGCGGCGTCACCGGCGTACTTGAAGCACAGCTGGGCCAGCGTGTCGAAGGCCATCAGCAGCGGGAAACCGATCACATACAGGCGCCTCATGAGCCGCCCCCCACCACCGCCACGCCCGCGGTGACCAGCAGCATGCCGGTCACCCGCAGCGGCGTGAGCTTCTCGCGGAACAGGAAACGACCGGCGATCATCAACGCAACGATGTTGATCGAGCCCAGCAGCACGCCCTTGGACAGCGGCACCAGCGACAGGAACGCAATCCAGGCCACGAACTCGAGCACGTAGCAGGCGATGCCGATCCACAGCCAGGGGCGGCTGAGCATGTGTTTCCAGCGTTGCAGTCCTTCGCCTTCCTGCGGATCGCTGGCGGCGGCCTTGAAGGCGAGCTGGCCACCGGTATCGAGTACCACATTGGCCAGCCACAGCAGGGTGGCGAGTGCCCCCATCTCAGGCCACCGCCTTGAGCACGCCCGTGCGTTCACCGATCTCGGTGAAAAAGCGCGCGCTGCGACGGATCACATCGCGGCGTTCGCGATCGATGGTGATCATGTGGTAGCTGTCTTCCAGCACCACCAGTTCCTTCGGGCCGCTGACCCGCGACATCACCAGCTCGGCGTTGCCCATGCTGGCCACATCGTCTTCGCGGGCGTGCATCACCAGGCACGGTGCGGTGACCTGGTGCAGGTGGCGGCGGGTCCAGTTGCTCAGCGCACGCATCTCGGCCAGCGCATGCCAGGGATTGCCCGGCAGGCCGGCGGCGGCGCTGTCGCCGGACAGCATGGCGGCGCTGACCTGCGCGCGCAGGCGCTCGTCGCGCAGGCCGTACGGCGGTTCTTCCATGAACATGCGGTCGCGGCCGATGTTGAAGCGCTTGAACCACGGCAGCAGGAACGAGAAGCGGGCCACGGCGGGAATGTTCCAGCCGTCGTAACGGAAAGTGGCGCCGTACACGCCCACGCCGGACACCCACTCCGGGCGACGTGCCGCCAACGCCAGCGAGAGTACCGCGCCCATCGACAGTCCACCCACGAACAGCTGGTCGACCTTGCCGCGCAGGGCGGCCGCCGCATCTTCCACGCCCTGGTACCACTGTTCCCAGGTGGTCGCCAGCAGGTCATCCACGGTGCCGCAATGGCCGGGCAGCTGCACGCCGTGCACCGTGAAGCCGGCATTGTTCAAGCCCTTGCCCAGCATGCGCATTTCCGCCGGGGTGCCGGTCAGGCCATGGACCAGCAGCACGCCCTGGGGGCCACCGGGGAGGAAGAAGTCGTGCGATTCGGTCACCTGGCGGCTCCGGGACGGCAGTGGGGATGGCAGGATCGCAAGCGCGATTTTCACCAGCCTTTCAGCGCGCCGGGCCGGGTCAGGGGGCCTTCAGCAGCGGCAGCGTGATGGCGACCTTGAGCCCCCCGCCCGGGCGGTTGAGGAAGCTCAGGCGGCCGCCGAAGTGCTCTACCGCCTCGTGCGCGATGGCCAGGCCGAGGCCGGTGCCGCTGGCAGCGGTGCCCGGCGCCCGGAAGAAGCGCTCGCCCAGCCGTGGCATCACGTCGTCGGGCACGCCGGGGCCGTTGTCTTCCACATAGAGTTCGACATCATTGTCGTCCAGCGCGTGCACGCCCACCGTGACGGTCGCATTGCGGCCGGCATAACGCAGGGCGTTGTCGATCAGGTTGTCCAGCGCCTCCTGCAGCATGGCGCCGTTGCCGAGCACACGCAGCGGATGGGGGCTGCCGCGGTAGCCGAGGTCGATGCCATCGCGGATCGCCTCCGGCACGCGCATGCCAACCCACTGCGGCACCAGCTCGCACAGGTCCAGTGCTTCCACGGTATCGGGCACGGTCTGCGCCCGGCTCAGCGCCAGCAGCTGGGTGCTGACCCGGGCAGTGCGCTGGTTGAGCCGGCGGATGTGCTGCAGCGCCTCGCGCACCGTATCGGGGTCACCGTGTGCCAGCGCCTGGTCCACGTGCAGGGCCATGCCCGCCAGCGGCGAACGCAGCTGGTGCGCGGCATCGGCAATGAAGCGGTTCTGCAGGGTGATCATTTCCGCCTGGCGGGCAAACAGATCGTCGATGGTGCTGATCAGTGGCTGGATCTCCTCCGGTACGTCGGCGTCGGAGATCGGTGCCAGTTCGCCACGGCGCTGCGCCAGGCGGGTCCTCAGCGGCGTGAGGATGCGCAGGCCGTAGGTCACGCCGAACCAGACCAGTGCTGCGGTGCCCAGCGCCAGCATGGTCATCAGCGGGATGATGATCATCAGGATCTCGCGCGCCCGCTGTCGGCGGTCGGCCATGCTCTCGGCCACGGTCACCGCCAGCTGGTCCTGCGGATCGTTCATCGCCTGCGTGCAGACCGTGGCCATGCGCACCTGCTGGCCATTGAGGTTGCCGTCGTACAGCGCCGGATGCACGCCGGTGCAGTCCTGAGAAGGGGCATACGGGCTGAAGTCGGCATTGCCGCTGAGCGTACCCATGCGGCTGCTGTCGACGTTGAAGTAGCGATGGCCGTCGGGGTCGTACTCGATCAGGAAGCGCGCCTGCGGCGACAGGTCGCTGGTCACCGGCATGGTGCTCAGCATCTGCGCGAACGAATGCGTGTCGTCGATCAGGTTGCGGTCGTGGATGCGGTTGGAATAGTCCAGCGCAACGTAGTAGGCCAGGATCGTGTTGAAGGTGAGCAGACCCAGCATCGGCAGCGCCAGGAAGGCGAGCAGGCGCCGGCGCAGGCTGGGCGGTCCACTGATCACGGGGTGCTGTCGTCCTGCACGTCTTCCAGCATGTAGCCCAGCCCGCGCACGGTGCGGATGCCCATGCCGCCGGGCTGCAGCTTGCGGCGCAGGCGGTGCAGGGCGATGTCCAGACCGTTGTCGGTCAGGTCCTGGCCCCAGTCGCACAGCGCTTCCACCAACTGCGCGCGTGACACGATGCGCTCGGCGCGCACTGCCAGTGCCGACAGCAGGCCGAACTCGCGTGCGGTCAGTTCCAGCGACTGGTCGTCGATCCACACCCGATGCCCGGCCAGGTCGATGCGAAGGCGGCCGATGCGCAGGTCCGGGTTGCCATTGCTGGTGACCCGGCGCAGCTGGGCGCGCACGCGCGCTTCGAACTCGTCCAGCGCGAACGGCTTGACCAGGTAGTCATCGGCACCCAGGTCGAGCACACGCACGCGCTCGGCCAGGCCGTCACGGGCGGTCACCACCAGCACTGCGAGGCCATCACCGCGCTGGCGCAGGCGCTGCAGCACGTCGCGGCCATCCAGCTGCGGCAGCCCCAGGTCCAGTACCAGCAGCGCGTACTGCGTCGAGCCCAGTGCAGCATCGGCGTGCGCACCGTTGTCGACGTGGTCGACCACGTGCCCCTGCCGGCGCAGCGAGGCGCACAGGCCGGAGGCGATATCCGGGTCGTCTTCAGCAATCAGAACGCGCATGCGCGGGGCTCCTGTAACGGTCAGGCCCACCGGATGGACGGGGTGGGCCTCTCGGCTGCCGAGGGTAGCCGCAAACCGGCTGCAGGTGGAGCGCGCCGGCACCTCCCGGCACCGTCGCGCTGTCCCTCCATTCAGTCCTGCAGGCCCGGCTCACCCAGCGCCAGCGGCACCCGCGAACCATCCAGCAGGCCACGGCTGAGCTTGCCACCCTCGATGAACAGCAGTTCGCCGTTCTCGCCGTTCTTGATGCTGCTGTCGATGGCGATCACGCGGTCGCCGTGGAAGCTGCTGACGTGCGGCATCGAGGTATGGCCAACCACGATGCGCTTGAGCTGCAGGCGGTCGAGCACAGCCTGCACACCCGCGGTGTCGAGGCGGCCATCGAAATAGCCGCGGTACCAGATCGGGCTGGTCTTGCCGTCATACAGCGGTGCGGTGGCCGGGTCGGCCTTCACTTCGGCCTTGGGCAGGCCCAGCGAGGCCTGGTAGGCCGCGTTGGTGCGTGCCGGGTCCAGCGCCAGCTGCACCGCCTCGGGCGAGATGCCGCCGTGCAGGAACAGGGTATCGCCGATCTTCAGCAGCACCGGGCGGGTGCGCAGCCACTGGCCGATCACCGAGTCGGCGCCATACAGTTGCGGGTAGCTGCGGCCGAGCAGCTGGGCGCTGCGCAGGTATTTCGGGTTGACGTAGCGCAGGTCGTCGTACAGCACCATGGTCTCGTGGTTGCCGAGCACGAAGTGCACCGCGCCGCCGGCGGCGGCCGCCTGCTGCTGCAGGCCATACAGCAGCCAGAAGGCTTCGGTTACCTGCGGGCCGCGGTCGAACACATCGCCGGCGATGACCAGGGTGTCCTTGCCCAGCGCCCAGCGGTCCTGTGCGTCGATGACCTTGTGGGCACGCAGCAGGCGCACCAGCAGCCCGTACTGGCCGTGGATGTCGGACAGCGCCACGATGCGCGGCACGGCCGGCAGCACGGAGACCGAAGGTGCATTCGGGGCGGCCACGTGCACGCTGTGTTCGTAGCCGCAACGCGGGGCGATGTCGGCGCCTGCGGCCTGCGTGGCAAGTGTGTGCGACTCGACCTTGTCGTCGCAGATCCAACTGGCCTGCAGCTGGTTGCCCTGGCGGAACACATAGGGGCCATCGGCCTGCACGTGGTCGGCGGGCGCGGCAACCTCACGGGCCTGCGTGGTTGCTGTGGCGCAGGCCAGCAGCGGCAACAGCAGGGCGGTCAGCAGGGAAGGGCGACAGCGCGACATCGGCGGCATCCAGCGGCGGAAACATCCGATGCTAACCGGCGCGGGCGTCCGTCGGTGTGCGCGAATGGGCGGATCAGGTGTCGCGCCCGTCGCCCTTGAGCTTGCGCACGCGGGTGGCAGTGGGCTGAAGCGGCTGGCCATCGCGCCCGCGCGGCTGCATGTAGGGCAGCGGCCGCCGCGTCGCCAATTCGATCAGCTGCGAATGGGCTTCGCCTGCACCGAAGCGATGGCGCTCCCCCCACTGGCGCAGTGCGACCAGCAGCGGGAACAGTTCCAGGCCTGCGGCGGTGAGCACGTACTCCTGGTAGGCCGATCCATCGGAGGCTGGCTGCAGCTGCAGGATGCCGGCCTCGACCAGCCGGCGCAGGCGGTCGCTGAGGATGTTGCGCGCCGCGCCGAGGCTGCGCTGGAAATCACCGAAGCGGGTGATGCCGTCGAACGCGTCGCGGATCACCAGCAATGCCCAGCGGTCACCGAGCAGGTCGGCACTGCGGGCTACAGGACAGGGGCTGTCGGCGTGCATGCTGGGTATCTCCGAATGTGGTTGCAGTTTAAAACCAATGGCGATAGCCTGCATCTGGTTTCAAATTGCAACCAAAAATGAGTGCCGCATCTATTCCCCGCCCGTTGCTGGTCCTGCTTGCGGTTGCCGCAGGCGCCAGCGTCGCCAACGTCTACTACGCGCAGCCGCTGCTGGATCAGCTTGCACGCGCCTTTGCGCTGGACCGGGCCGTGGCCGGCGCAGTGCTGGCTGCCACCCAGGCCGGCAGCGTGCTGGCGTTGCTTGGCCTGCTGCCGCTGGCGGACCGCGGCGACCGGCGACGCCTGCTGCGGCTGCAGTTGATCGCGCTGGTGCTGGCCCTGTTGTGGCTGGCGGCGTCACGCACGGCGAGCTGGCTGTTGTCGGGCATGCTGCTGGCAGGCTTGCTGGGCACCGCGCTGACCCAAGGCCTGATTGCCTATACCGCCATGCTGGCACCGCCCGAGCAGCGCGGTCGCGTGGTTGGTGTGGTGCAGGGCGGCGTGTTCATCGGCCTGCTGCTGGCGCGCGTGGTGTCCGGTACGGTGGCGGCGGCCTTTGGCTGGCAGAGGGTCTACCTGCTGTCAGCGGTGGTGATGGCGGCGTTGGCGGCGCTGCTGTGGCGGCGCCTGCCCGCAGTACCGGTGCCGTCGGTCCCTCCACGCTGGCGCGAGCTGCTGGGCTCGATGCTGGGCATGCTGCGCCGCGATCGAACGCTGCGCGAGCGCGGGCCGCTGGCATTGCTGCTGTTTGCCGGCCTCAATGTGTTCTGGGCGGCGGCACCCTTGCCGCTGTCGGCACCGCCGCTGCACTGGTCAACCGCAGCCATCGGCGCGCTCGGCCTGGCCGGCGTGGTCGGTGCGCTGATGGCGGCGCGGGTCGGACACTGGATGGACCGTGGTTTCGCGCATCGGGTCAGCCTCGGCGCGCTGTTGTTGATGCTGGTCGCGTGGTGGCCGCTGCTGGGCCTGCCGCATTCGCTGTCCCTGCTGTTGCTGGGTGTGGTCGTGCTCGACCTGGGCGGCCAGGCACTGCATGTCTCGAACCAGGCATCGTTGCTGCGTGCACCGGCAGAACAGCATGGGCGCCTGGTGGCGTTGTACATGCTGTTCTATGCGGTGGGCAGCGGTGCGGGAGCGGCGGCGGGGCCCTGGATGCAGGTGCGGCATGGCTGGCCTGCCGTGTGCCTGCTGGGGGCAGGCATCGCGTTGCTGGCGCTGCTGTGGTGGGCAGCATGGCGGGTGGCGGCGTTCAATGCATCGGCTGGCGCGCGAACCGGTAGAGTCGACTGTTAGTCGACTGCTCTTCGTTCCGACGGCGAAAAATCCCGCGCTGCGCGCGATAGTCGACCAGCGGTCGACTCTACCTGTCCTGCCGTCATCGCTGCAGTGCACGCCGCCCCGGGGCTTCCTGCAGGTCCGCGCTGGCCACCACCACGCGGTTGCGGCCGCTGCGCTTGGCCTCGTACATCGCGGCGTCGGCACGTGCCATCAACCGCTCGTAGTCCGGATGACCATCGTGACCGGCCACGCCGATGCTGGCGGTCAGCTCCAGCACCTGGCCATTGGCCAGTGCTACCGGTGATTGTGCGATCTGTCGGCGCAGGCTCTCGGCGATCACGGTCGCCTGCGACTCGCTGGCGGCCACCAGCACCACCACGAATTCTTCGCCGCCATAGCGGAACAGGTAGTCGCTGCCACGCGTGAGCTGGCCGAGCAGGCCGGCCACGTGCTGCAACGCACGGTCGCCGGCATCGTGGCCATGGCCGTCGTTGATTGCCTTGAAATGATCCAGGTCGAGCAGCAGCAGCGAGAACGGTGTGCGGTTGCGCGTGGCCAGCTCGATCTCCCTGCGCAGCACGGTGGGCAGGAAGCGACGGTTGAGCAGGTTGGTCAGCGCGTCGCTGCCGGCATCCAGTTCGCCGATGCGCTCGAACAGCAGCGTCATCAGGGTGCGGATGGCGGCCAGGTCCTCGCGGATGGCCGGCAGCACCGCCAGTCGCTGCGCCGGAGCATCGCCACTCGCGCGCTGCAGGTGGCCGTCAATGCGGGCCATCAACTGGCCCACCTGCTGCGTTTCGCTGCTTTCGCCGAAGCTGGGGATGCCCTTGTGGGTGAACCACAGGCCGAACTCCGAGGTGGCCAGGCTGGCGTTGTCGCTGGCCTGCACGTGGCCGGCGAGGGCGTAGAGCAGGGCGTTCTCCCAGTCCAGCAGCAATGCGCGCTGGCGCTCGCGTTCGGTACCGACGTTCTGTACCAGCGAGAACAGCCGGTAGGCGGCGTCGGCACGGGTGGAGCGCTCGCGCGCATGGGTGTAGGCCAGGGTCATGCCTTCCATGGCGATGTCCATGATCGCGCTGAGGCAGGCGATGGCGGCGAACGCGGTCGCGCTGTCGGGCGCGTCGTCGCGCAGGCGCACGAACAGCTCGTGCTTGAGCACGCGCGCACCGCGCGTCACCAGGTCGACCGGGATGCCGACCCGTGCGTGTACGTCGCCGATCACCCGCTGCGAGGCGACCGTGGTGGCGATGCCAGCGGTGTCGGTGGTCAGCAGCTGTACCAGCCAGCGCTGCATGGCCGGCTGCAGGCGCTGCTTGACCTGGTCGTGGGACAGGAAGCGGCGTGCGCGCCCGTCCTGCAGCAGCACTTCGTAAAAGCGCTGGGCCAGCGCGGGTGGGGCATCGGAGGCAGCGGCCTTGAGCAGCGCGGTGGCGGCAGGGCCGGCCTGTAGCAGGCATTGCTGCCAGGCCTCGGCCAGCGGCTGGCTGGCATCGTCCAGTTGGGGTGGTTCCACGTCGATCTCTGACTGCGTACGGCAAACCACGGGTATCGGCCGCGGCGGCATACGGTTGATGGCGGGGTAGCCCGCCAGTTTACGCGCGGTGCAGGCTTGCACGGTGCGCAAAGCACATCGACGCCGCTGCGGCAATGAGTGAACGCATTTGAGAATCACTCGCATTGATGGGAGAATGCGCGCACGGAGCGGGCTGCAGGTGCCTGCAGGACGGCTCCGCCTCCCCCCTCGTCGTTGCCTCAAGCCCTTTGCCAGAGGCCCCGCAGCCCTGCCAGAAGGTCCTGATCATGTCTCCTGCCGTTGTCCATTCACCGCGCCCGCTGGCGCTTGCCGTCGCCGCCCTGCTGGCGGGCAGCGCCTTGACCGCCCAGGCCGAAACCGACGCCACCGATATCGACACGGTGCACGTCACCGCCTCGCAGATCGCGCGCCAGGCACTGGGTACCTCGACCATCACCGCCGAGGATATCGCCCGGCGGCCGCCAGCCAACGACATCGCCGAGCTGTTGCGGACCATGCCGGGCGTCAACCTGACCGGCAACAGCGCCTCGGGCCAGTACGGCAACAACCGCCAGATCGACCTGCGTGGCATGGGCCCGGAAAACACCCTGATCCTGGTCGATGGCAAGCGCATCGGCGCACGCGATGCCGTGCGCATGGGGCGCAGCGGCGAGCGCAATACCCGCGGTGACACCAACTGGGTGCCGGCGGAAATGATCGAGCGCATCGAAGTGCTGCGCGGCCCGGCGGCGGCACGCTATGGCTCCGGTGCCTCCGGCGGCGTGGTCAACATCATCACCAAGCGCCCGACCGGCGACCTGACCGGTGCGGTGGACCTGTATGGGCTGGTGCCCGAACACAGCGCCGAAGGTGGCAGCGAACGCGTCGGCCTGCAGCTGAGTGGGCCGATGACCGACACCCTGTCGTTCCGCCTGTACGGCAATCTCAACAAGACCGACGCGGACTCGCTGGAGCTCAACCGCCAGTACGCTACCAACCCCAACGCGGTGCCGCCGGCCGGCCGCGAGGGCGTCAAGAACCGCGATGTCAACGCGCTGCTGCGCTGGGACGTGACCGCCAACCAGGTGGTGGAGTTCGAAGCCGGCACCAGCCGCCAGGGCAACATCTACGCTGGTGATCGCGCGGTCAGCACCACCGGTACCTCGACCGGCGTTGACCTGGCGGCACTGGCCGAGGGCGAAGCGGAGACCAACCGCATGTACCGCAACACCGGCGCGATCACCCATCGTGGCCGCTGGGGCGACGTGACCTCGCGGGTGACAGCTGCGGTGGAGGCGGTGAACAACTCACGCATCAACGAAGGCCTGGCCGGTGGCCCGGAAGGCAGCTTCAACGGCACCGACTGGTCGACCTCGCGACTGCGCAACTACCAGCTGGACGGCGAAGTGAGCTTCCCGACCACGCTGGGTGGTGCCGAGAACATCTGGACGCTTGGCTTTGAATACCTGGACAGCCGCCTGACCGACCCGTACTCGATGAGCCAGTCCAGCAGCAGCGGCGGCGGCATCCCGGGGCTGTCGGCCGATCGTGCGCGGGGCAAGGCCGATGCGCAGACCACCGCCGTGTTCGTCGAAGACAACATCTACCTGGGTGAGCGCTGGATCGTTACCCCGGGCCTGCGCTTCGACCACCACAGCCAGTTCGGCAACAACACCAGCCCCAGCCTCAACGCGCAGTTCCGCATCAACGGCGACTGGGTGGTGAAGGGCGGCATCGCCCGGGCGTTCAAGGCGCCGAACCTGTACCAGTCGAATCCGGACTATCTGTATTACACCCGTGGCAATGGCTGCCCGAATGCACTGCCGAGCCTGGGCGCCGGCTGCTACATGCGCGGCAATGCGGACCTGAAGGCGGAAACCAGCCTGAACAAGGAACTCGGCATCGAGTGGGCACCGCAGAGCGGCTGGCAGGCCTCGTTGACGTACTTCCATAACGACTACAAGGACAAGATCCAGGCCGGCTACACCCAGATCGGCCTGACTGCCGACACCAGGGGCCGCATCTTCCGCTGGGAGAACGCGCCGAAGGCGATCGTGCAGGGGCTGGAAGGCAACCTGGTGATCCCGCTGCTGGGCGAGCAGGGCAACCGCCTGAAGTGGAGCAACAACTTCACCTACATGGTGGAGAACGAGAACAAGCGCACCGGCCAGCCGCTGTCGGTGATTCCAAAGTACACCGTCAACACGATGCTGGACTGGCAGGCCACCGACAAGCTGTCGCTGCTGCTGACCGGCACGTTCTACGGCAAGCAGAAGCCGGCCACCACCAACATCAACAATGATCCGCGCTGCACCGGCAGCTGCGACCCATCGATCGCACTGCAGGATCGCGGTGCGTACAACATCTGGGGCGTGAGCGCGCGCTACAGGGTGACCGAGACGGTCAGCTTCGGCTTCGGCGTGAACAACCTGGCCGACAAGCGCCTGTTCCGCGAGGCCAACAGCAGCGATGCCGGCGCGGCGACCTACAACGAGCCGGGCCGCGCGTACTGGGCCAGCCTGCGCTTCGGGTTCTGACCCGATGAGGCCTGCGCCGGGGCGTTCCCCGGCGCAGCCTGAAGGCTACTTCACCTGCCGGCAATCGCGCAGGTGGACGCCACCGGTGTCCATCTTGTCGACCACGCCTTCCAGTTTCACCCAGTCGTTCTCGCGCAGGGTGGCGCCCAGCGCCATCTGGTCCGGCGCAAGCGCACAGTGCACGGTGAAGTTGGCATTGTTGTCGTCGTTCGACTGGCGTCCGCCGATGCCACCGATGCCCTTCATCTTGGTGACCAGATAGCCCACCTCGAAGGTCTTGGCAAAGCGGTTGGGCTGGGCGGTGTAGACCTGGCCATCGATGATGAAACGACGGCCGAAATACTTGACGAGCAACGGCTGGTACATCGCATCGGTATCCGGCGGGGTGCTGGTGCCGGAGAACAGCGCCCTGAGCGGTGCGGTGTTGATTTCCCGCTGCAGCCGCTTGGCGTCCTTGCCCATTTCGGTGGACATGCCGACCGCAGTGGCCTGGATCGGCTTGTCGAAACCGCTGGAGACACGCACGGCTTCCGCGATCGCCTCGACTTCGGGGCCGGTCTTGAGCTTGTCCAGCCAGCCACACAGCGCGCTGCGTGCGTCCTCTTCCTTGGCGGTCTGCCCGCGTGACAGCTTGGTGCCGACCACCACGTTGCCGCCATTGGAGGCGGTGATGATGCTGACCAGCGGCATCTTGGTGTCGGTCTGCAGCACGTACATCTGGCCTTCGGTCTCGGTGATGACATCACCGCTGACGAAGTTGTTGCCTTCGTCGAGTGCCGCCTTGCGCAGCTGGCCCAGCGCACTGCGGGGCTTCAGGCCGGGAAGGGTGACCTCGGAGGTGAAGAACTGGCCATTGCGGGGGTCGCCTACCGCCTGGAAGTTCTGCTGGCAGGTCTTGGCCGAGGCGCTTGCGGCCGCGCCCAGCGCGCAGGCCACGGCGACGGCGACCCAGGGGGTCTTGGTAGTCCACATGTTCCGGATTCCTTGTGCTTGGGTGTCCATTGCGGGCAGCAACGCCGAAGCGATCCCGCTGCCCGTTCCCCATCCAGAGGGGATGTGGTCATCATAGTGTGGCCCGGCACGGGCGCAAGCTGCGGCGAGCCGCGACGTGCAGTCTGCAATGTTATAAACACCGTGATAGTTTCCCCACGGCCGCCGGCGTAGCCTGCCTCCATCGCAAAGGAGCTGTTGCCATGGGCCACGACCACGATCACCTGCCATCCGAGATCCGCCACGAGAAACCCTTGTGGTGGGCGCTCGGCCTGACCTCCACCTTCCTCGTCGTCGAAGTGGTGGGCGCGTTCTGGACCAACAGCCTGGCGCTGTTGTCCGACGCGGCACACATGGCCACCGACGCGCTGGCGCTGATGATCGCGCTGGTCGCGGTGCGGCTGAGCCGGCGCCCGCCGGATGCGCGTCGCACCTACGGCTATGCGCGCCTGGAAGCGCTGGGCGCGATGATCAACGGCGCGATGCTGTTCGTGGTTGCCGGCTACATCCTCTGGGAAGCCGTCGGGCGCTTCAGCAAGCCGCAGGAGATCGCCTCCACCGGCATGCTGGTGATCGCCTCGGCCGGCCTGGTCATCAACCTGATCTCGATGCGCCTGCTGCAGGCCGGCAGCGGCGAGAGTCTCAACGTGAAGGGCGCCTACCTGGAAGTGTGGGCGGACATGCTCGGCTCGGTGGCGGTGATTGCGGGTGCGGTGCTGATCCAGTTCACCGGCTGGAAGCCGATCGATCCGATCCTGGCGGTGCTGATCGGCTTGTGGGTGTTGCCGCGCACCTGGGTGCTGATGCGCGAGGCGATCAACGTGCTGCTGGAAGGCGTGCCCAAGGGCATGGACGTGGCCAAGGTGCGCGACAGCCTGTCCAGCCACGCCGCGGTAATGGACGTGCATGACCTGCACGTGTGGGCGCTGGCCTCCAGCACACCGGCGCTGACCGCGCATGTCGTGATGCGCGACGGCACCGAAGCCGATGCGCTGCGCCGTGAGCTGAGCGGGCGCCTGCACGATGACTTCGGCATCGAGCACGTGACACTGCAGCTTGAAGCGGACCACTGCGGCGAGGCCTGTGGTGAGCCGGCGCCGGTGAAGGGCGGCGAGCACGAGGGCCATGAAGGTCATGACCACGGCGAAGACGCACAAGGGCATCGCGGCCACGTGCATCGTTGAATGGGATGTGCCGTCACGCGGATCGGGTGAAACCGGCCGGGCAAAACCGCATGGATGAAACCGCTTGGACGAAACCGACCGGGCGAAACCGCCTTGGTAGAGTCGGCTGTCAGTCGACTGCTCTCCGGCGAGGCTGCGACGAAGCCCGCGCTGCGCGCGTTAGTCGACTGACAGTCGACTCTACCCTGTCGTCCCGACGCGACCGTGCAGGCTGCATCCGTCGAGAACAGCGAAGGTCATTCGTCCCGTCGCGAGGCCAGCCGATCCGCCAGCCGGGTCGGCTCCGGCAGCCGGTAACCGCGCAGGGTGCGCTGCACCCAGGCCAGCGCGGTATCGGCACTGACCCGATGGCCGCCGGCCACGAACAGCGGCTTGCAGCGCAGCTTGCTGCGCAGCACCCAACCCAATTGCTCATCGCCATCGAGCAGCGGCGTATGCGCGCCGGCCTCGGCGCCCGGTTCGTCGAAGCGGCCGACCAGTTTCGACTTGGCCACACCGATGCTCGGCAGGTCGGTGACCACGCCCAAGTGCGCGGCCACGCCCAGCCGGCGTGGATGGCTGATGCCGTGGCCATCGACGAACACCAGTTCCGGCGTGCGTGGCAGCAGCGCCAGTGCGGCCAGCAGAGCTGGCAACTCGCGGAAGCTGAGCAGGCCGGGGATGTACGGCATCACCGTGGGAATGCGCGCTATTTCCTGCGCCACGGGCTGCAGTGTCTTCGCGTCCAGCAGCACCGCTGCAGCGCGGGTGATGGCGCCGTTGTCCTCGAAACCGACATCCAGCCCGGCCAGCCAGCGCACGTTGCGTGGCAGGCGGTCCTGGCGTTCCACGCGGCCGGCCAGTTGCAGCTGTTGCGCGCGGGCGGCGGTGACGCTGCCTTCCCAGCGCCCGGGGTCGATCACCGTATTCATTGGCTGCAGCATCGCATGCGCGGCGCCACGGCACGGTGAGCGGCCGCCGGGGCTACAATGGCGGCCTGCCTTTCCTCGCGTTGGAGACCCTGCAGTGACCCGTAAACTCGTACTGTTGCGCCATGGCCAGAGCCAGTGGAACCTGGACAACCGCTTCACCGGCTGGGTCGACGTCGACCTGACCGAGCAGGGACGCCGGGAAGCGGCCGCCGCCGGTCGCCTGATGCGCGAGGAAGGCCTGCAGTTCGACGTCGCCCATACCTCCGTACTGAAGCGCGCCATCCACACCCTTCAGGGTGCGCTGGCCGAGCTGGAGCAGGACTGGCTGCCGGCGAACAAGTCCTGGCGCCTCAACGAGCGGCACTACGGCGGCCTGCAGGGGCTGGACAAGGCCGAGACCGCGGCCAAGCACGGCGAAGAGCAGGTCAAGGTCTGGCGTCGTTCGTACGACATCCCGCCGCCGCCGATGGAACTGGAAGATCCGGGCCACCCGATCCATGACCGCCGTTACGCCGGTCTGGACCGCAACGCGCTGCCGGGCACCGAGTCGCTGGCCACCACCCTGGATCGCGTGCTGCCGTACTGGCACGACGCGATCGCGCCGCAGCTGAAGGACGGCAAGACCGTGCTGGTCACCGCCCACGGCAACTCGCTGCGCGCGCTGTACAAGTACCTCAACAATGTCTCGCGCGAGGAAATCCTCGAGCTGAACATCCCGACCGGCATCCCGCTGCTGTTCGAACTGAACGACGACCTGACGGTGCAGTCGTTCCGCTACCTGGGCGACCCGGAAGCGGCGCGCAAGGCTGCTGAAGCCGTGGCCAACCAGGGCAAGGCGAAATAAGTAGATACCCACCGTTGGTGGGTATTCTTCTGCTGGGTGTGTGCGGACCGTTGGTCCGCACACACCCGCTTGCGACCACGGGCGTTCCCCCTGTGACCTTTGGCCGGTCCCTGTCGTGGGCCTCCCCGGCTACCCTGTGAAATTACCCGCAGGAGAGCCTCATGAACGTCCGCAACCTGGTCCCGCTGGGCCTGACCATCGCCATCGCTGCCTCGCTGGCGGCCTGTGGCAAGAACGAAACCGCACCGGCGGCCGGTGCCGACGCCAAGCCGGCCTTCGACCTGTCGCAGATCAAGACGCCGCTGATCTCGCTCAACAGCGCCGACCTCGATCCGGCCATCTCGGCCTGTACCGACCTCAATGGCTTCGTCAACAGCAAGTGGCTGAAGGCCAACCCGGTGCCGGGTGACCAGACCACCTGGGGCAGCTTCGAGATCCTGCGCGAGCGCTCGTTGGAAGTGCAGCACGCGTTGGTGCAGCAGGCCGCCGCCAGCCAGGCCAAGGCCGGCTCGGTGGAAGCCAAGATCGGTGACATCTGGAAGACCGGCAATGACGAAGCCAAGATCGAATCCGCCGGCCTCGCGCCGCTGCAGCCGCAGCTGGACAAGATCACCGCGCTGAACGATACCGCCGCCATCACCCAGTACCTGCGCGACAGCCAGGCCGAGGGCAAGGGCGTGCTGTTCTCGCTGTTTGCCAATGCTGATTACAAGGATTCGGCCAACGTCATCGCCTACGTCGGCCAGGGCGGCCTGGGCCTGCCGGAGAAGGGCTACTACTTCGACGATGCGCAGGCCAAGATCCGCGACGCCTACGTGGCCTACATCGCGCAGGTGCTGACTCTGTCCGGCGTGGACGCCGCGCAGGCCGCCGAGCAGGCCAAGGCCGTGATGGCCTTTGAGACCCGCCTGGCCAAGGCCTCGATGTCGCGCATCGAAATGCGTGACCCGGCCAAGCGCTACAACCCGCTCAGCGCCGCAGACGCCGACAAGCTGACCCCGAACTTCAGCTGGACCGCGCTGTTCGACACCCTGAAGGTGCCGGCCGCACAGAAGTTCTCGCTGGCCCAGCCGGGCTTCTTCGGTGAAATGGACAAGATGCTGGCCGATGTGCCGGCCAGCACCTGGCAGGCCTACCTGCGCTTCCACACCATCGACGACGCCTCGCCGTACCTGAGCAGCCAGTTCGAGAAGGCCAACTTCGAGTTCTATGGCAAGACCCTGCGCGGCCAGCAGGAAATGCAGCCGCGCTGGAAGCGCGTGCTGGAGTCGGTCAACGGTGGCATGGGTGAAGCCCTTGGCCAGCTGTACGTCGACGCCGTGTTCCCGGCCGAGTCGAAGGTGGCCATGCAGCACCTGGTGGAGAACCTGTCGCAGGCGCTGAAGGCGCGCCTGGAGCAGCTGCCGTGGATGGGCGAAGAAACCAAGAAGAAGGCGCTGGAAAAGTGGGCCAGCTTCACCCCGAAGATCGGTTACCCGGACAAGTGGCGTGACTGGGCGGGCCTGCAGACCAACGGCGACAGCTACCTGGGCAACATGCAGGCAGCGCGTGCGTTCAACTACCGCTACATGTTGGACAAGATCGGCAAGCCGGTGGACAAGACCGAGTGGGGCATGACCCCGCAGACGGTCAACGCCTACTACAACGCCACCAAGAACGAGATCGTGTTCCCGGCGGCGATCCTGCAGGCGCCGTTCTTCGACGCCAAGGCCGATCCGGCGCTGAACTACGGCGGCATCGGTGCAGTCATCGGCCACGAAATGATGCACGGCTACGACGACTCGGGCAGCCAGTTCGCCGCCAACGGCAATTTCGACAACTGGTGGACCGACGCCGACCGCAAGGCCTTCACCGAGCGTACCGACCAGCTGGTTGCACAGTTCGATGGCTACGAGTCGGTGCCGGGCGTGTTCGTGAAGGGCAAGCTGACCCTGGGCGAGAACATCGGCGACCTGGGTGGCCTGACCGTGGCCTACGACGCACTGCAGATGGCGCTGAAGGAAGACCCGAAGGCGAATGTGGAAGTGGATGGCCACAGCCAGGACCAGCGCTTCTTCATGAACTGGGCCACCGTGTGGCGCCGCAACTTCACCGACGGTGAGCTGCGCGTACGCCTGAACACCGACCCGCATGCGCCGGCCAACTTCCGAGCCAACGGTGCACCGTCGAACATGCCGTCCTTCGCTGCGGCGTTCCAGTGCAAGGCAGGCGACGCGATGGTGCGTGCCGACGACAAGCGCGTGGTGATCTGGTAACCGATCACCCGTGATGCGTGATGCGAAAGGCCCGGCGAACGCCGGGCCTTTTGTTTGCCGGCACGATGACACCGGATCGGTAGAGTCGACTGTTAGTCGACTATCGCGCGCAGCGCGGGATTTCTCGATCTGGACGAAGAGCAGTCGACTAACAGTCGACTCTACCGGCGGGTCGTTTCACGTGCCGGGAGTCGACCAACCGGTTCGACGGAGTCCGCTTGGTAGAGTCGACCGTTGGTCGACTATCGCGCGCAGCGCGGGATTTTTTCGATCCGAGGAGCAGTCGACTAACAGTCGACTCTACCGCCGGGTCGTTTCACGTGCGGGGAGATCTCAGGCCAGCTCAGGTTCCTGCGCCAGCAGGCGATGGAAGCGTTGCAGAACGTAAGGGTCGATCAGACCACCGGATTGCTCGTCAATGATGCGCAGTGCCGTCTCGTGTTCCATCGCGGCACGGTAGGGACGCACGCTGGTCATCGCGTCATAGGCATCCGCAACGGTGACGATGCGTGAGCCCAACGGAATGCTCTCGCCGCGCAGCCCATCGGGATAGCCACTGCCATCGAACGCTTCGTGATGGGCGCGGATCAGCCGCGCAACCGGTGCCGCATCGCTGCGGCCGGTGGCCAAGAAGATGTGTTCACCGCGCACCGGATGCTCGCGCATGATCGCGCGCTCCTCATCCGTATGCCGGCGCGGGGCCAGCAGCACCTCATCGGGAATGCCGATCTTGCCGATGTCATGGAAGCGCGCGGCCAGGCCGATCTGCGCACTGGCCTCGTCATCCAGATCGCAGTGCGTGGCCAGGCGCTGCGCGAGCAGGCCAACGCGGTCGCAATGGTGGCGGGTGTAAGCGTCGCGCATCTGCAGCGACATCGAGAGGGCATCGATCAGGCAGGCCTGTGCATGCAGCAGGTCGGGGGCGGGTACGGCGTCAGGAAACATGGTCATCCGCCCGCACCGGGTGGGGACCGGTGCGGGGTATTCGGGGGCGATCAACCCGGGGCGAGGGTGGTCAGAAGGGCGCGGGCCGCGTTGAAGCGGTCCTCCGGCAACGGCAGCGGATGCTTGATGCGAAGCTTGTCGGGCCCTTCCATGGCATAGAGGTTTGGCTGTTTCTGGATCAGCTGGATCACCGCCATCGGATCGATGTTCGGCTTGGACTCAAACACGATGCGGCCACCGTTCTCACCCAGGTCCAGCTTGCGGATGCCCAGCGCGTTGGCTTTCAGCTTCAGCTCGGCGATGGCGAACAGGTGCTTGGCCGCATCCGGCAGCAGGCCGAAGCGATCGATCATCTCCACCTGCAGTTCGCGCAGCGCATCGCTGTCGCGCGCGCTGGAAATACGCTTGTACAGGGTCAGGCGGGTATGCACGTCCGGCAGGTAGTCTTCCGGGATCAATGCCGGCACATGCAGTTCGACCTCGGCACCACGCACTTCCTCGCCGGCATCCAGGTCGGGCAGCTTGCCCTGCTTGATGCTGCGTACCGCGCGCTCCAGTAGCTCGGTGTACAGGCTGAAGCCGACCTCGGCCATCTGCCCGCTCTGGTCCTCGCCGAGCAGTTCGCCGGCACCGCGGATCTCCAGATCGTGCGTGGCCAGGGTGAAGCCGGCGCCCAACTCGTCCATCGAGGCGATCGCTTCCAGGCGCTTCTCAGCGTCGGGGGTGATCGCGCGGCGGTCGGGGGTGATCAGGTAGGCGTAGGCACGGTGGTGCGAACGGCCCACGCGCCCACGCAGCTGGTGCAGCTGGGCCAGGCCGAAGCGGTCGGCGCGGTTGATGATGATGGTGTTGGCGTTGGGGATGTCGATGCCCGATTCGATGATCGTGGTCGACAGCAGCACGTTGAAGCGCTGCTTCTGGAAGTCCAGCATCACCTTTTCCAGCTCGCGCTCGGGCATCTGCCCGTGGGCGATGCCGATGCGCGCTTCCGGCACCAGCTCGGACAGCTCGCGCTGCATGCGGCCGATGCTTTCCACGTCGTTGTGCAGGAAGTACAGCTGGCCGCCACGTGCCAGCTCGCGCTGGAAGGCTTCGCGCAGCAGCGCGTTGTCCCACTGGGTGATGAAGGTCTGCACCGCCAGCCGGTTCGGCGGCGGCGTGGCGATGATCGACAGGTCGCGCAGGCCGGCCATGGCCATGTTCAAGGTGCGCGGGATCGGCGTGGCGGTCAGGGTCAGCAGGTGCACGTTGGCGCGCAGCGCCTTCAGGGCTTCCTTCTGGCGCACGCCGAAACGCTGCTCTTCGTCGACGATGACCATGCCCAGGTCCTTGAACTTCACGTCGGGCTGCAGCAGGCGATGGGTGCCGACGATGACGTCGATGGTGCCGGCGGCGACCTTTTCCAGCTCGGCCTTGATCTCCTTGGTGCTCTTGAAGCGCGACAGCACCTCGACCTTCAGCGGGTAATCGGCGAAGCGGTCGCGGAAGTTGCGGTAATGCTGTTCGGCCAGCAGCGTGGTCGGCACCAGCACGGCCACCTGCTTGCCGGCACTGGCGGCGGCGAATGCCGCACGCACCGCCACCTCGGTCTTGCCGAAACCGACGTCGCCGCAGACCACACGGTCCATCGGCTGGCTGCTGGCGAGGTCGCGCAGGGTGGCGTCGATGGCGGCCAGCTGATCGGGGGTTTCCTCGAACGGGAATCCGGCTGCGAACGGCTCGTACATCGCACGGTCCACCTGCAGTGCCAGGCCGGCACGCGCCTGGCGACGGGCCTGGATCTCCAGCAGTTCGGCAGCGACGTCGCGCACCTTTTCGGCGGCCTTGCGCTTGGCCTTGCTCCACTGCTCGCCACCGAGCGAATGCAGCGGCGCGGTTTCCGCTGAAGCGCCGGAGTAGCGGCTGATCAGGTGCAGCTGGGCGACCGGCACATACAGGCGGTCGCCCTTGGCGTATTCGATTTCGAGGAACTCGCCGGGCATGCCGCCGACGTCCATCGCGATCAGGCCACGGTAGCGGCCGACACCATGGTCCTCGTGCACGATCGGTGCACCCTCGGTCAGTTCGCCGAGGTCGCGGATGATCGCTTCCGGCTCGCGGCCGGCACGGCGCGTGCGGCGGGTGCTGCCGGCGCGCTCGGGGAACAGCTGGCGCTCGGTCAGCACCGCGATGCGCGGATCGTCCAGTGCGAAGCCATCTTCCAGCGGTGCCACCGCGATCGCGAAGCGCGCATCGTCGGCGAGGAAGCTGGGCAGGTCGGCCACCACCGGCGGCTTCAGCTCGGCGGCCTGCAGCACTTCCAGCAGGGCCTCGCGACGTCCGGGCGAATCGGCGGCGATCAGTACCCGGCCCGGATAGTGGCCGAGGAAGGATTTCAGCGCGTCGCCAGCGGGGGCCTCGCGCGCGGCCACCGGCAGCGGCGGCAGCGGCTGGTCACCCAGCGCATGGGCATCGGCGATGCGCGCGTGGTCAGCCGACCACACCTCGATGCGCGGGGCATCGTTCAGGCGCTCGCGCAGCAGCTCCGGCGACAGGTACAACGCCGAAGGCGGCAGCAGCGGGCGCTCCACATCATGGCGGCGCTGCTCATAGCGGTCCGCGGTCTGCGCCCAGAACGCGACGGACGCTTCATACGCACCGGTACAGACCACCGGCAGGCTGCCGTCGGGCAGGTAGTCGAACAGGGTCGCGGTGCGTTCGAAGAACAGCGGCAGGTAGTACTCGACGCCGGCCGGGACCAGCCCGGACTTCAGATCCTGGTACAGCGAACTGCGCCGGGTATCCACATCGAAACGCTCGCGCAGCGTGGCCAGCACGCGTGCGATGCTGGCCTCGTCCATCGGCACTTCGCGGCCGGGCAGCATGTGCACCGCCTCGACCTTGTCCAGCGAACGCTGGCTTTCTGGATCGAAGGCACGGATCGAGTCGATGTCCTCGTCCAGTAGTTCTACCCGCAGCGGCTCGTCGGCGCCCATCGGGAACACGTCGAGCAGGCCGCCGCGCACCGCGAAGTCACCCGGGTCCATCACCTGCGGCACGTTGCGGTAGCCGGCGCTTTCCAGGCGACGCTTCTCGGCTTCCAGGTCCAGGCGCTGGCCGACTTTCAGGTCGAAGCTGCCACCGATCACATAGCTGCGCGGGGCCAGCTGCTGCAGCAGGGTCTGCACCGGCACGATCACCAGGCCGCGCTTCAGCGCCGGCAGGCGGTGCAGGGCGGACAAGCGCTGCGAGATGATGTCCGGATGCGGGCTGAAGCGGTCGTACGGCAGGGTTTCCCAGTCCGGGAAGGCGACCACAGGCAGGGCCGGGTCACCGCCAAGCAGGGTCTGCAGGTCGGCTTCGAGCTGGTTGGCACCGTGGTTGTCACGGGCGATCACCAGCAGCGGGGCGTCATGCGCACGCGCGGACTGGGCCAGGTACCAGGCCAGGGCGGTCGGCGAGGCGGGGGCGCGCCACCAGGCGCGGAGCTGGCCGGCGCGCGGCAGCGGCGGGGCGGGGTATGAGGTACGCGACATGGACCCCGGATTTTAGCAGAAGCCCGATCGAAGCCCGGTGGGTCGTGCCGGCCGTTTGCCGACGGCCTCACGTGCCGTTGGGGGAACACAATGCCGGCCAGCGGCCGGCACTACCGGGAGGCATGGCCGGGCAGGGCCCGGCGCATCCGTCAGTTGTCCAGCTCCAGCACCATCCGCACCAGGCCTTCGGCACCGGTCGGGTGCGGCACCGGCTTGAAGCCCAGCGAGGCGGCCAGCTGCTTCATCGGCTCGTTCTCGGCGGCAACGTCGCCGTACAGGCGGTCGAGGTACTTGCCGCGGCCCCACTTCACCAGCTTGCGCATCAGCTGCCGGCCCAGGCCCTGGCCAATGAGGAAGCGGCTGATCAGGATCGCGTACTCGGCTTCACGGGTACCGGGGATGATCGAGGCCCGGGCGACCGCGCCGACCACCGCTTCGCCA
Source organism: Stenotrophomonas sp. YJH_SMC_91 (assembly GCF_059368495.1). Lineage (NCBI taxonomy): Bacteria > Pseudomonadati > Pseudomonadota > Gammaproteobacteria > Lysobacterales > Lysobacteraceae > Stenotrophomonas > Stenotrophomonas sp. YJH_SMC_91. Next base: position 39,901 of record NZ_JCAFRT010000024.1, read on the forward strand.
GCGGGCAGGGACTCGGCTGCGACCAGGGTGATCTCGGTCTTGGGATTGGGGTGGGTCAGGCGCTGGGTGGTTTCCGGCGACAGCTCGGTCACCGCCTGCAGGAAACGATCACGGATTTCTTCCGGCCCGAACAGGCTGAACGCCGCTTGCAGCGGTGCGCCATCTTCCGGGCGGATGGGGCGGATCAGCAGCTCGTGGCCGCTGGGAGCCTTGAAGATCTCATGCCAGGGCGGCATGCGGTTGCGAGTGGCCATACCGGGTGATTCCTTGGTGGTCCATCGATTGTGGCATCACCGGGGCTGCATTCCGTGAACGAAAGGCTCACGGCGGTACAGCCTCGTGAAGGCCGTTATTCGGGGGCTTTGAGCCAATCCAGGCGGGTGCTGGCTCCCGGTTCGCCCAGGTGCTGGCGCAGCGCCGGCAGGGCCGGGCCGACCACCCGGTCGAACTGCCACGGCGGGTTGAGCAGCAGCATGCCGCTGCCGTTGAGGCGCAGCGGCGAGTCGTCCGGGCGCACCAGGAACTCGATCGTCATCGCCGACTTGACCGGCAGGGCAGTGGCCTTGCGCAGGAAATGCAGGATGGTGCGGCGCTGCTTGATCGGGAACCAGACCGCACAGGTGGCCTGCGGCCAGCGTGCCAGGGTCTCGGCCAGGGCAGCCAGGATGTTCTGGTATTCGGCGTCCTGCGCCTCGTACGGCGGATCGATCAGCACCAGGCCACGACCGATCTTGCTGCCGTTGAACTTCGGCGGCAGCAGCGAGCGCAGCAGGGCATAGCCATCGCCAGCGCGCACATCGACGCGGCTGTCATGGGCAAACAGGGCCTTCAGCGTGGCCGTTTCGGCTTCCTGCAGCTCGCAGACCGCCATGCGGTCCTGAGCACGCATCGCCTGTGCGCTCAGCAGCGGCGAGCCCGGGTAGTTGGTCAGCGCGCCCACCGGGTTGTCGGCCTGGACCGCCTTCAGGTAGCGCTCGACTACCTCCGGCAGCTTGGGCTGGGCCATCAGCCGCATGATCCCGGATTCGGCCTCGAGGGTCTTGCGGCTCTCTTCGCTGGCCAGCAGGTAGCGGCCGGCACCGCCGTGGGTGTCGAGCACGAAGAACGGGCTGTCCTTGCGCTTGAAGCTGTCGATCAGGGCCAGCTGCACGATGTGCTTGAGCACATCGGCGTGGTTGCCGGCATGGAAGGCGTGGCGATAGTTCATGGGCGGCAGTGTACGGGGCGGCGGCCGCAGCGGCTATGCTGCGCGCCATGACAGCTCCCGTTGCCCATGTCCTGGTAGTCGAGGACGAAGCCGCCATCGCCGAAACCGTGCTCTATGCGCTGCGCAGCGAGGGCTATGCCGCCAGCCACTGCCTGTTGGGCGGGGAGGCGCTGCAGCGGCTGCAGGCCGGGGATATCGACGTGGTGGTGCTGGACGTGGGCCTGCCCGACCTGGGCGGCTTCGAGGTCTGCCGACGGCTGCGCGCGCAGCCCGGGCCGGTGGCGCAGCTGCCGGTGATCTTCCTGACCGCCCGCAATGATGAAGTGGACCGCGTGCTCGGCCTGGAGCTGGGCGCCGACGACTACATGACCAAGCCGTTCTCGCCGCGCGAGCTGGTGGCGCGGGTGCGTGCACGCCTGCGCCGTGCGGCGCCGGTCATCGCAGCGCCCGGCGCCGATGCAGGCTGGCAGGAACATGGCGCGTTCGCCATCGACCGCGAAGGCCGGCGCATCCGCTTCCGTGGCCAGGCACTGGATCTGACCCGCTACGAGTACGCGCTGCTGGAGGCGCTGCTGCAGCGACCCGGTGCCATCCTCAGCCGTGCCCAGCTGATGGACCGTGGCTGGGACAGCAGCGCCGACAGTGCCGACCGCACCGTCGATACCCATGTAAAGACGCTGCGTGCCAAGCTGCGCGCGGCCGGTGCCAGCGACGACCCGATCCGCACCCACCGTGGCCTTGGCTACGCGCTGGAGGTCTAGCCGATGCGCCTGGTGCTGAAGCTGTTCCTGGGCTTCTTCCTGATCACCGGCATCGCGGCCTTCTTCGTGATGCGCGTGTTCGTCAACGAAGTGAAGCCTGGTGTGCGCCAGGCGATGGAATCGACCCTGGTCGATGCGGCCAACGTGCTGGCCGAGATGGCCGCCGCCGACGTCAAGGACGGCACCATCCGCAGCGGCAGCTTCACCCGCAACCTGGCCAAGGCACGGCAGCGCGACCTGAAGGCAATGGTCTGGCGTTTCCCGAAGCGCTCGCTGGATTACCGGGTGACCATCACCGATGCCAAGGGCATCGTCATCTACGACTCGCTGGGCCGTGACCTTGGCCGCGACAATTCGCGCTGGAATGATGTCTACCGCACCCTGCGTGGCGAGTACGGTGCCCGTTCCAGCCCCGAAATTCCGGGCGAGGAAGGCGATACGGTGATGCATGTGGCGGCGCCCGTATACGACCCGGCCGATGGCCGCACCCTGATCGGCGTGCTCAGCCTGGCCCAGCCCAACCGCAGCATTGATCCGTTCATCGCTGCCAGCCAGCGCGCCATCATCGAGCGCGGTGCCTGGCTCATCGGATTGTCGGCGCTGGTCGGCGTGCTGGTGACGATGTGGCTGACCACTGGCCTCGGCCAGCTCAGCCGCTATGCACGCGCGGTCAGCGCGGGCGAACCGGTGCCACCACCACGGCGCCGTCGCGACGAGATCGGCGATCTCGGCCAGGCGCTGGAAACGATGCGCCGCAAGCTTGAAGGCAAGGCCTACGTCGAGCAGTACGTGCAGTCGCTGACGCACGAGATGAAGAGCCCGCTGGCGGCGATCCGCGGTGCCGCCGAACTGCTGCAGGAGCCGTTGCCCGAAGCGGACCGCGTGCATTTCGCGCGCAGCATTGTCGATCAGCAGGAGCGGCTGACCGAGACCATCGACAAGCTGCTGGCGCTGGCCGAAGTGGAACAGCACGGCTGGCTGCAGACCCGCGACCCGATTGCATTGCCGGCATTGCTGGCCGATGCGGCCGCGGCCGCGCAGGTGCGTGCACAGGCGGCCGGCGTGCAGGTCCGCATCGGCAACGTGCCCGACCTGCCGGTGCAGGGCGACGCCTACCTGCTGCGGCAGGCGCTGCACAACCTGATCGACAACGCGATTGCCTTCTCGCCGTCCGGCGCGGAGATTGCGCTGCGGGCCGAGGTGGACGGGCAGGGCGTGCGCCTGCAGGTGGCCGACCGCGGCGCCGGCATCCCGGACTATGCGCGCGAACGGGTGTTCGAACGCTTCTATTCGCTGGCGCGCCCCGGCAGCGGGCGGCGCAGTTCCGGCCTGGGCCTGCCGTTCGTGCGGGAAGTCGCGCGCCTGCACGATGGGCGCGCCAGTGTCGATGCACGCGACGGCGGCGGTACCGTAGCCAGCCTGTGGTTGCCGCTGGGTACACCGGGCCAGCGCCCGCGCCGCTGACTTCACACTCGCTTCAAATTCGCCACAAACCCTGCTCACTGCAGCGGTCCATCCTGCAGTCCTCTCCAACGAGGATGGACCATGAAATCCCTGAAGATGCTGCTGCGGTTCGCCATTGTCGGCGGGCTGATCCTGCTGCTGCTGATCCCGCTGACGATGATCCGCGGGGTCATCAACGAACGCAGTGCGTACCGCGATGAGGCCTTCTCGCGGGTGGCCGACAGCCGCGCCGGTGCGCAGCAGCTGGTCGGGCCGGTGCGGGTGGTGCCGTGGGTGGAGCGCAAGCAGGTTGAACTGGTCGATCCGCTGGGCGTCAAGAAGACCGAGGTGCAGGTCACCGAGGGGCACTGGTTGCAGATGCCGGCGTCGCTGGAGGTGGGCGGTGAGATGCTGCCGAGCCAGCGTGAGGTCGGGCTGTTCAAGGTGCCAGTCTACAGCTGGAACGGCCAGATGAAGGCGACGTTCGCCGAAGACGACTATCCGGTGAAGGCCGGCCGCAGTTACGGCCAGCCGTATGTAGCCGTGGGCATTTCCGATGTGCGTGGCCTGGTCGGTACGCCGAATCTGCGCGTGGATGGCAAGCAGCTGCGGCTGCTGCCCGGCGTGGGCGCGGCCAGCGAAGTCGGACGCGGTCTGCATGCACCGGTGACCGGGTTTGCCGAAGACCACGGCGGCACGCTGGCCGCCAGCACCGTGGAGCTGGAACTGCGCCTGGACGGCAGCCGCATGCTGTCGGTGGTGCCGGTGGGCGACGATACGCATATCGCGCTGCGTTCGAGCTGGCCGCACCCGTCGTTCAGCGGGGCGTTCCTGCCCAATGAGCGACGCGTTGATGCACAGGGTTTCGATGCGCGCTGGGCCGTGTCCTCGCTGGCCTCCGACGCACAGCGACAGCTGCGCAATGACGGTTCGGTCGATTCGCAGGCGGTGACGGTATCGCTGGTCGATCCAGTCGATGCTTACACCCAGGCCGATCGCGCCTCGAAGTACGGCGTGCTGTTCGTGCTGCTCACCTTCGTCGGCTTCATCCTGTTCGAACTGATCAAGTCGCTGCGTATCCACCCGCTGCAGTACCTGATGGTGGGCCTGGCGTTGGCGATCTTCTTCCTGTTGCTGATCAGCCTGTCCGAGCACATCGCGTTCTGGAAGGCCTACCTGGTATCGGCGGTGGCCTGTATCGGCCTGCAGGCGGTGTACCTGGCCAACGTGCTGGGCCACTGGAAGCGCGGCCTCGGCTTCGCTGCGCTGCTGACCGTGCTGTACGGCGCGCTGTATGGCCTGCTGGTGTCGGAGAACAACGCGCTGCTGATGGGTTCGCTGCTGCTGTTCGTGATCCTGGCGCTGGCGATGTGGGTGACGCGCCGGGTCGACTGGTACGCGCTTGGCGCGGAACTGAAGTAAGGAGTACGTCATGGGCTGGCGCCAGGGATTGCGGCAACGGGCACGGCAGGGCATTCCGGCCCTGCTGGAAGTGAATGCACTGCTGCAGGCACATGGCGTGCTGGCGGCCCTGCCGGGGGCACGGATCGCCCCCGGCCTGGTCCGCTTCCAGCTGGCTGCGGTGACCTGCGAGGGATTGCAGGGGCAGGGACTGCGCTGGCTGCAGGACGCGCGGCAGGGACGCGGCGCGGTGGCCGGCCGGGTGCCGCGCTACCGGCCATGGAAGGCCGGGGCGGAGGCGCTGGCCGAGATCGGCATCGGCGGCCTGCCGGATGACTGGCCGGCACACGCGTCGGTGTATGGCTGCAGCAGCATCGATCGGCGGCATTGGTTGTTGTTGCTGCCGGAGCGGGCGCAGTTGTGGTTGGGGTGGAGTGGGTGATCGGGTTGTTCATCCACGCATGGCGTGGATCTACTGGCGGGAACCCAGCCCTCTGGTGGGTGCGAGCTGACCGGTCACCTGTGGGTGCGAACCTTGGTTCGCATGCTCCTGCCCATGACCGATGGGACGGTATCGGCGCGCCCCTGCTGGCTAGACTCGATGGGTTGATGATCGAGCCGAAGGGCAGGGGTGCGATGTGTTGAAGTGGGGCGTGCTGGCCGTAGCGCTGGCGATGGGTGGCAATGCAATGGCGCAGCAGCGCGAGTCGGTGGACCTGGACATGGTCAGCCGCATCCGCCAGGAGGCCTTCCACCGTTCGCAGGTGATGGATACCTTCAGCTACCTCACCGAACGCATCGGCCCGCGCCTGACCAATTCGCCGGCGATGGGCCGCGCCAACGCGTGGACCCGCGGCAAGTTCAGCGAATGGAAGCTGGACAACGTGCACGACGAAGCCTTCGATGACTTCGGCCGTGGCTGGGAGTTCACCTCGGCCAGCGTGGAAATGCTGGGTGACCGCGTGCAGCCGCTGCATGCGCTGCCCAAGGCCTGGACGCCAGGCACCAAGGGACCGGTTGAGGGCGAGCTGGTGCACGTGGAGATCAAGAAGCCCGAGGACATCGAAAAGTATCGCGGCAAGCTGCGCGGCAAGATCCTGCTGCTGGGCGAGGCGCGCGAGTACAAGCGCGGCACCGAGCCGGACTCGCACCGGCATGACGCCACCTCGCTGGAGGGCCTGCAGGAATTCACCCTGCCCAAGGACGTCGCCGCCGAGCGGGCCAAGCGGGTGAAGGAATACAAGGAACGCCAGGAGCTGGCCGCCAAGGTCAACGCCTTCTTCGTCGAAGAGGGCGCGCTGGCCGCGATCAGCATCAGCAGCTGGGACAACGGCATCATCCGCGTCGCCGGCGGCGGTTCGCGCAAGGCCGGCGAATCGGTGGGCATCCCGGAACTGGCGATGATCGCCGAGCACTTCAATCCGCTGGTGCGCGCGCTGGATGCCAAGCAGCCGGTACGCCTGCGCGTGGATGTAGCCGCGCGCTTCACCGACGAGGCTGACCAGCCCGGCTACAACACGCTGGCCGAGATCCGCGGCAGCAGCAGGCCCGACGAAGTGGTGATGATCGGCGCTCACCTGGATTCCTGGCACAGCGGCACCGGCGCGGCTGACAACGCGGCCGGCGTGGCGGTGATGATGGAGGCGATGCGCATCCTCAAGGCCACCGGCGCCAAGCCGAAGCGCACCATCCGCGTGGCGTTGTGGAGCGGTGAGGAGCAGGGCCTGATCGGCTCGCAGGCCTATGTGGCCAAGCACTTCGGTCGTTTCCCGGAACCCACCGACCCGGCCCAGAAGGCGCTGCCGGCCTCGCTGCGCGAGCCGACCGGTGCATTGCAGAAGACCCGCGACTACAGCAAGTTCCAGGTCTACTTCAACATGGACAACGGCTCGGGCCGCTTCCGGGGCATCTACGCGCAGGAAAACCTGGCGGCGATGCCGATCTTCGAAGCCTGGCTGGCGCCGTTCCATGACGTGGGCGCCACCACCGTGGCCACCCGCAACACCGGCAGTACTGACCACATCAGCTTCGACCGCATCGGCCTTCCGGGCTTCCAGTTCATCCAGGACCGGCTGGACTACTTCACCAACGTCCACCACAGCCACCTGGATACCTGGGACCACGCCGAGCCGGAAGACCTGAAACAGGCCGCCGCCATCGTCGCCTCGTTCGCCTACAACGCCGCCATGCGCGAGCAGTCCTTCCCGCGCAAGGCTGAACCGCAGCCCTGAAAAACCTGGCGGGAGGGGCGGGATGCGTCCGCCCCTCCTTGCCTTTCCGGGGCTGGTGGTAAAATCGGGGGATTCCCGTTCCTCGAGCCGTCCATGACCTGCCGCACCCGCTTCGCCCCCAGTCCCACCGGCTACCTGCACATCGGTGGTGCCCGCACTGCGCTGTACTGCTGGCTGGAGGCCCGCCACCGTGGCGGCGAGTTCGTGCTGCGCATCGAGGACACCGATCGTGAACGCAGCACCCAGGGCGCGATCGACGCCATCCTGGAGGCGATGGAGTGGCTGGGCCTGGACTACGACGAGGGCCCGATCTACCAGACCGACCGCGTCGCCCGCTATCTGGAAGTGGCCGAGCAGCTGGTGGCCGACGGCAAGGCGTACTACGCCTACGAGACCCGCGAAGAGCTGGATGCGATGCGCGAGGCCGCCATGGCCAGGCAGGAAAAGCCGCGTTACAACGGCGCTGCACGCGAACTGGGCCTGCCGTACAGGGACGACCCGAACCGCGTCATCCGCTTCAAGAACCCGCTGGAAGGTACGGTGGTGTTCGACGACCTGATCAAGGGCCGCATCGAGATCGCCAACAGCGAGCTGGATGACATGGTCATCTTCCGCCCGGACGGCTACCCCACCTACAACTTCGCGGTGGTGGTGGACGACTGGGACATGGGCATCACCGAGGTCATCCGCGGTGACGACCACATCAACAACACCCCGCGCCAGATCAACCTGTACGAAGGCATCGGTGCGCCGGTGCCGAAGTTCGGCCACATGCCGATGATCCTGGACGAGCAGGGGGCCAAGCTGTCCAAGCGCACCGGCGCGGCCGACGTGATGCAGTACAAGGACGCCGGCTACCTGCCCGATGCGCTGCTGAGCTACCTGGCCCGGCTGGGCTGGTCGCACGGTGACCAGGAGCTGTTCAGCCGCCAGGAACTGATCGACCTGTTCGACGTGAAGGACTGCAATTCCAAGGCCTCGCGCCTGGACATGGCCAAGCTGGGCTGGGTCAACCAGCACTTCCTGAAGACCGAGGACGTGGCCGCCATCGTGCCGCACCTGGTCTACCAGCTGCAGAAGCTGGGCCTGGACGTGGCCGCCGGCCCGGCCCCGGAGGACGTGGTGATCGCCCTGCGTGAGCGCGTGCAGACCCTGAAGGAAATGGCCGAAAAGGCCGTGATCTGGTACCAGCCGCTGACCGAGTACGACGAAGCGGCGGTGGCCAAGCACTTCAAGGCCGGTGCCGAGGTGGCGCTGGGCAAGGCCCGCGAGCTGCTGGCCGCCCTGCCGGAATGGACCGCCGAGTCGGTGGGCGTCGCCCTGCACGACGCGGCCGCAGCGCTGGAAATCGGCATGGGCAAGGTTGCCCAGCCGCTGCGCGTGGCCATCACCGGCACCCAGGTCAGTCCTGACATTTCCCATACCGTTTACCTGGCCGGCCGCGAGCAGGCCTTGAAACGCATTGATGTGGCCATCACCAAGGTAGCAACGGCCTGAGGCATCCTTGCCAGGCCCGAACCGGAGAACACGCATGCCCGCCAAGACCGCCACTGCCTGTACCGCCCCGCACCACCACGTCCACGACGCATCGGACTTCGTGGCGGTGGTCGAGCGCGTCTCGCGCGAACGCGGGCTGCGCCTGACCCCGATCCGCGCCAACGTGCTGAAGCTGATCGCCGAGGCCGGCAAGCCGGTCAAGGCGTACGAGCTGCTGGAGTGGGTGCGCAACGGCAAGGGCGTGGGTGCTGATGCCCCGCCCACCGTGTACCGCGCCCTCGACTTCCTGATGGCCAATGGCTTCGTGCACAAGCTGGAATCGGTGAATGCCTTCGTGGCCTGCCACCATCCCAGCAGCGCCACGCATTCGGTGCCGTTCCTGATCTGCAACAGCTGCCACAGCGCGGTGGAGCTGGAAGACCGCGAGATCGTCACCCAGCTGGAGAAGCGCGCCAAGGAGCTGGGTTTCCAGCCGCAGGCGCAGACCCTGGAAGTGCACGGGCTCTGCGCGCGCTGCGCAGGTTGATCGTGTCGGCGGTAGAGTCGGTCGGCGGTAGAGTCGACTGTTAGTCGACTGCTCTTCCGTGAAGCCCACGAGCACCCCGCGCTGCGCGATAGTCGACTAACTGTGTAAACCCACCACGTTGTTCAGCAGGACTCTGGAAATAGGTGGCTGGCCACCGATCCCCATGTGAGGGCGGTGCCAGTTGTAGTGGTGCAGCCATTGGGTCAGCACGGAATTGCGCTGGTCCGAGGA
>NZ_JCAFRT010000025.1:0-46978 GCF_059368495.1 Stenotrophomonas sp. YJH_SMC_91
CCCATCCCGAACTCGGAAGTGAAACGCAGCTGCGCCGATGGTAGTGTGGCTCAAGCCATGCGAGAGTAGGTCATCGCCAGGGTTTACACCCAAAACCCCGCTGCTCACGCAGCGGGGTTTTTCTTTGTGCGCAGTAAATGCAGGTAGTGCCGGCCGCTGGCCGGCACCCGATGGCATTGCATCACCCGGTAGATCCACGCCATGCGTGGATGCCCTCTGCGAGGAGCCAAGGCGCCAACCAAGGTTGGCCGCTACCAACAGCAGGCCCACACAGCAATCGATTGCCGGCCAGCGGCCGGCAACTTTGTGCGCGGTAAACACCGGGTAGTGCCGGCCGCTGGCCGGCAACCCGATGGCATTACATCGCCCGGTAGATCCACGCCATGCATGGATACCCCCTGCGAGGAGCAGCGGTGCCAACCAAGGTTGGCCGCTACCAACAGCAGGCCCACACAGCAATCGTTTGCCGGCCAGCGGCCGGCACTACCAGGGGCAGGTCACGCATAAAAAGACGGCGCCCTGCGGGCGCCGTCCTGATCAAACTCGAATGGAAGGCCAGGATCAGGCGACCCGCGAGACCTCGAGCGGTTCCTGCTGGCGGAATACCGAGACTGCTTCGGTCAACGTGCCGGCCTGGTTCTGCAGCTCGCGTGCGGCAGCGGTGGCTTCTTCCACCAGCGCCGCATTCTGCTGCGTGGCCTGATCCATCTGCACCACTGTCTGGTTGATCTGCTCGATACCGATCGACTGCTCCTGCGACGCTGCAGAAATCTCGCGCATCAGGTGGCTGACATCCTCCACGCCGCCGACAATTCCCTGCATGCGCTGGCCGGCATCGGCCACCAGCTGGGCACCTTCGCCCACCTGCCGGCCCGCTTCGTCGATCAGCTTCTTGATCTCCTGTGCGGCCGCCGCCGAACGCTGCGCCAGCACGCGCACCTCGCTGGCCACCACGGCAAAGCCTCGGCCCTGCTCGCCGGCGCGTGCCGCCTCCACCGCTGCGTTCAACGCCAGGATATTGGTCTGGAAGGCAATGCCGTCGATGACGCCGGTGATGTCGCCGATCCGCTTCGAGGCACCTTCGATGGCCTGCATGGTATCCACCACCCGCTGCATGGCCGTGTTGCCGTCACTGGCAGCGTTCTGCGTGGAGGCGGCCAACGCACTGGCCTCACGCGCATGGGCGGCGTTCTGGCGCACGGTGGCGGTCAGTTCCTCCATCGATGCTGCGGTCTCCTGCAGGTGCGCTGCCTGGCGCTCGCTGCGCTCGGACAACGCGCCGTTGCCGGCGGCAATCTCGCTGGCGGCGGTACTGATCGACGCCGCGCATTCCTGGATGCGGCCGACCATGCGTGCCAACTGCCCGGCCGTGGCATTGGCATCGCGCTGGATGGCAGCGAACGCGCCGTGATACTCGCCGTGCATGCGCCGATCCAGATCGCCGTTGGCCAGTGCCGAGAGCATCTGCCGCACTTCGTTGACGGTGCTGCCGAGCGTATCGAGCAGCTGGTTGATGCCACCGGTCAGGCCATCGAGGAAGCTGGCGCCTTCAGTGGCCTGCAGGCGCTGGTCGAGGTCACCGGCCGCTGCCGCTGCGACGATGCCGGCCACGGCATTCTCCAGCGCGAGCTCATGGGTGCGGTCATGCCATTCCACGGCGAAGCCCAGGCGCACGCCCTGCGCGTCGAACACCGGCGTGACCACCTGCGCGAAGTGCACCGGGCCGATCTGCACCTTGCCGTTGTGCGCTACCTGCAGGCCGTTGAGGATCGCGCGGATGCGGTCCGGGTTGGCGTGGAAACGATGGATGCTGCTGCCGACCAGGCGCTCGGCGTCGAAATCGGGGAAGGCCTGTCGCAACGTCGCCTGCTGGTTGCGCAGCAGTGCCACCACCGAGCGGTTCACGTAGCGGATCACATGGTCGTTGTCGGCGATCATCATCGCGGTGCGCGAGGCATCGAGGGCCTGGCGGATCTGCGCGTTCTCGGCATGTGACGCGGCTTCGCGCCCACGCTGGGCCTGCACGTGGCGTGCAGTGTCGGCCAGGGCGTGGGCCAGTGAACCCGGCGCATAGGCGCCGGTATCGGCATGCGCGCCAAGATCGGCACCGGTGGCGATATCGCGTGCGAGCGCGGCAAGCCGACGCGGGCCGTGGCCGAGGGCCTCGGTCTGCTGCCGAAGGCGCAGTGCGACCTGGCCGAGGAACAGGGTCAGGCCCGCGAGCATGCCGGCCTGCAGCAGCGTCGGCCACAGCGCGGCACCGCCCTGTAGCGGTGCCAGCAGGGCGAGCGTACCGACGCCACCGGCCAGCCACACCGGAAGGCGATCGCGATGGCCCAGCAGCACGCCCAGCAGCAGGGCAATCGGCAATGCCGGCGACAGGCTGATGATCGCGCACAACACGGCCAGCTGCAGCGACAACAGCAACGCCAGACCGTTGCGGGCGATGGCCCGGCCCGCCTGGGCCCCGCCCAACCACGCGGCTGGCAGCACGGCGACGGCCGCCAACGCGGCGGCCTGCACCTGCGGGCCGCGCAGGGCCAGCGCCAGGCCAGCCAAGGCCAGTACCGCGCTGCCGATCAGCAGGCGGCGGTCAGCGCGGTGCGCGAGCTGCTGCAGGTGCGGCAGGCGGGCGGTATCGGGGGGACGGGAGGATGCAACGGACATCGGCGACTCCTGGATCAGCAGACGACAACGGCCACGCCGCGGCGCACGCAGGAGTGCGTGACCAGGGCGCGAGCCGGGAATTCGGGGAATGCGACGCGATCAGCGACGCGGAGACGGGACACCGCGGCCACATCCTGTGGGTGACGGTGCAATGGAGCAGGCATGCGGACTTCCTTGCAGAACCAGACACACGCCGCAGGCCCGACCGGACCTGCGTGCTGCGGACGCAGGGGCCCGCAACTGATGTATCGGCCGCAGACGCGCAGAGTGAAGCGCGCGGATACCTTTGCTCAGCCCGCGTTGTCGTTGCTGAAGAAGCGCAGGATCACGCCTGCGATCTGTTCCGGATCTTCCATGTGCAGGTGATGGTTGCCGGGAAACACCGCCAACCGCCCATCGCGCAGGTGCTGCAGGCGATCGCTGCGCATCGGCTCGGGGTAGTAGGACTGCGCTGGCGTGGCATAGATCACCTGCGTCGGGCAGGCGATGGCCTGCAGCAGGTTGTCGATCTGGCCTTCGCTGAGACGGATCGCAGTGGGCAGCATCAGGCGCGGATCGCTGCACCAGCGGTAGCCACCCTCGACCGGTTCCACGCCGCGCTCGACCAGCAGCCGTGCACAGTGCTCGCTGAGCTGGTTGGTCATCATCCGTGCGCGGATCGGCGCGGCGAGGTCGGGGAACACGCGCAGCTGCTTGCGTGCCAGTGCGCGCGTGGCATTCACATGCTCGCGCAGGCGGTTGGCGGTTTCTTCCTCGGGGCCGCGCAGGCCGCCGAGCGCTTCGATCGCCACCAGGCGCTCGACGCGGTCACTGACCGAGGCGGTGAGGCTGGCGATGCCGGCGCCCATCGAATGGCCGAGCAGGTTGAAGCGGTCCCAGCCCAGTGCATCGGCGACGTCGAGCACGTGGCAGATCGCGGCGGCCGTGGTGTAGTTGGCACCGGCCGGCAGATGCGCGCTGTGGCCATGACCGGGCAGGTCGATGGCAACCAGCTGCAGCGACGACAGGTGCGGCGCCAGCGGCACGAAGCTGGCCGCGTTGTCGAGCCAGCCGTGCAGGGCCAGCACGCGCGGGCCATCGCCGTGGTTGCGCAGGCCGGCGACGCGCGCGCCACCGACCTCCAGTTCAAACGGTTGCAGACTCATGCCAGCGAGGCCACGGCCAGCCGCGCAAGCGCGCGTGCGTGCTCCGGTTCGGCGTTGAGGCAGGGGATGTAGCGCATCGTCGCGCCGCGCTCGGCCAGTGTTTCGGTGAAGCCCATGGCGACCTCTTCCAGCGTCTCCAGGCAATCGGTGGCGAAGCCGGGGCACACCACGTCGATCTGCTTCACGCCGGATTCGGCCAGCGCCCACAGGCTGGGCTCGGCATACGGCTGCAGCCAGCGCTCGCGGCCGAAACGCGACTGGTAACCCATCTGCCACTCGTCCCTGCCCAGTTCCAGCGCCTTGGCGATGGCCTGTGCGCTGGCCTCGCAGCGCTGCGGATACGGATCGCCGGCATCGGCCAGGCGCTGCGGGATGCCATGGAAGGAGAACATCAGTGTCTGGCCGCGACCGTGCTGTTCCCAGTAGCGGCGGATCGAGCCGGCCACGGCCTCGACCCAGCCCGGATCGACCGAATAGTCGCGCACCAGGCTGACGGTCACGCCAGGATTGCGGCGCTGCCAGGCATCGACGCGGTCTTCAACCGAGGCAGTGGTGGTGGTGGAGTACTGCGGATACAGCGGCAGCACCACGATGCGGCGCGCACCGTCGGCTGCCAGGCGGTCGAGCTCGCTGGCCAGCGCGGGTTCGCCGTAACGCATCGCATGACGCACTGTCAGGGTCGGCAACAGGGCCTGCATGGCCTGCGCCAGCTGGCGCGTATGCACCATCAGCGGTGAGCCGTCGGGCAGCCAGACCTGGGCGTACTTGGCCGCCGAACGACTGCTGCGCAGGGGCAGGATCAGTCCGCGCAGCAGCGGCTGCCACAGCAGTGGCGGGATCGCGACCACGCGGCGGTCGGACAGGAATTCAGCCAGGTAACGGCGTACGGCGGGGGCCGTCGGCGTCTCGGGCGTGCCTAGGTTGACCGCCAGCACGGCGGTATCGGGTGCGTCGAGCATGGGCGGTATTGTCGCCGATCCGGTGTCGCGCCGGGATGCAGGGTTCGGATTGCGGGCATAGCGCGCATCAATGTGAGCAGGGAACGCTCATTGGGGATTCATGACAACGCTACTAATTTCAGTCACTTGCTATATCTTCCTATGGACTGACTTCTGGAGCCTGCCATGCGTCGCCCGATCCAAGCCCTGCTGATCGCCGCCAGCCTGCTGTCCAGCCAGGCCATGGCCGGGCCGCAGGAAGACCAGCGTGCGCGCAATGCCGTGCGCGTGCTGGCTGAAATCCAGGAAATCCCTGAACAGGGCATTCCGGATAAATTGCTGGACGAAGGCCGCGCGGTCATCGTCATTCCCGACACGATCAAGGCCGGTCTGGTCATTGGCGGTCGTCGTGGCCACGGCCTGATGTCGGTGCGCATGCCCAACGGCGCCTGGTCCAACCCGGTGTTCGTGAAGCTCACCGGCGGCAGCATCGGCTTCCAGGCCGGCGTGCAGTCCTCCGATGTGGTGCTGGTGTTCCGCAACGACCGCAGCCTGGACAACCTGGTCAACGGCAAGTTCACGCTGGGTGCCGACGCTGGCGTCGCCGCCGGTCCGGTGGGCCGCAACGCCGCCGCGGCCACCGACGGCCAGCTGAAGGCCGAGATCTGGTCCTGGTCGCGCGCCCGCGGCCTGTTTGCCGGCGTCGCGCTGGATGGCGCGGTGCTGCAGATCGACGATGCCGCCAATCTGGACGCCTACGGCAGCAACACCACGCCGCGGATGATCTTCGAAGGCCGCGCCGCCGGTTCGCCGTCGATGGATGTGGTCGCCTTCCGCGATCGCCTGGAAGAGGCCACCTACGCGGCGCGCAACAACCGCAGCGGCAACGGCGGCAGCGCGCCGCGCCCGGCTGCCGCCCCGGCAGCTGCTCCGGCGCCTGTTCAGGCAGCACCGGCTGCGCCGGCTGAGGCCACCACCGCGCCGCTGCAGAACGTGCCGCAGACCCCGCCGCCGCAGCAGCAGGGCTTCCAGCCGGTGAATGACGGCGAGATCCGTACGGAAACGCTGGGCGGAAACTGACTTTCGTCACGCGCGCCGGCTGACAGCCGGTGCGCTATGCTCGACAGCCTGATCACTAACGTAACGAGCGTCTTTATGGGCAGTTTCAGCATCTGGCATTGGTTGGTCGTGCTGGCCATCGTCCTGCTGGTGTTCGGCACCAAGCGCCTGACCAGCGGCGCCAAGGACCTCGGTTCGGCGGTCAAGGAATTCAAGAAGGGCATGCGCGACGAGGACAAGCCGAACGCGCAGCTGGGCGATGAGTCGCGCACCCAGGACGCGTCGCGCACCGCGCAGGACGAGCACGACCGTAACGCTCGCTGATCCGGAGCGGTTGCGGTGTTCGATATCGGCTTCAGCGAACTGCTGGTGATTGCAGTGGTCGCCCTGGTGGTGCTCGGTCCCGAGCGCCTGCCCAAGGCGGCCCGCTTCGCCGGCCTGTGGGTGCGTCGCGCCCGCAATCAATGGGATTCGGTGAAACAGGAACTGGAGCGCGAACTGCAGGCCGAGGACATCAAGCGGCAGATGCAGGATGTGCGTCAGGGCATGCAGGACACCGAGAACCAGCTGCGCGCCAGCGGTGAAGCGATCCGTCGCGAAGCCCAGCAGGCGCAGCAGCAGGGCGATGATCTGGTGCAGCACGTCCGTGCACCGGCGCCCGCGGATCTGCCGCCGCACATGAGCGCCGCGCCCGATGCCGTTGAACCAGCGCAGGACGGTGGTGCCGCCGAGCCGGTTTCGGCCGCGCCCGCTGAAGCTGTTACGCCGCCGCCGGCGCAGAGCACGGAGCGCCAGCCATGAGTGAACAGGATTTCGGCGAGAGCTCGCTGGTAGAGCACCTGGTGGAACTGCGCGGCCGGCTTGTGCGCGCATTGCTGGGCCTGGGCGTGGTGCTGCTGGCGTTGTTGCCGTTCACCCAGAAGCTCTACAACGCGCTGGCCGAACCGCTGGTCTCGCAGCTGCCGAACGGGCAGACGATGATCGCCACCAACCCGGCCGGTGCCTTCTTCGCACCGCTGAAGCTGACCTTCTTCGTCGCGTTGTTCGTGGCGGTACCGTGGCTGCTGTACCAGCTGTGGGCGTTCGTCGCGCCCGGTCTGTATGCACGCGAGAAGCGCCTGGCGGTGCCGCTGCTGGTGTCATCGGTGCTGCTGTTCTACACCGGTTGCGCCTTTGCGTATTTCCTGGTGCTGCCGGCGGTGTTCCACTTCCTCACCACCTTCAGCCCGGACGTGATCGCAATCACACCGGATGCGAATGCCTATCTGGACTTCGTGCTGGCGATCTTCTTCGCCTTTGGTGGCAGTTTCGAACTGCCGGTGGCGATGGTGATCCTGGTGTTGCTGGGCTGGGTGACGCCGCAGCAGTTCAAGGAAGGCCGCGGCTACGCGATCGTCGGCATCTTCGTGCTGGCGGCGGTGCTGACCCCGCCGGACGTGGTGTCGCAGCTGATGCTGGCGATTCCGATGTGCCTGCTGTACGAGCTGGGCATCCACGCCGCACGCTGGCTGGTGCCGTCGTCGGCAGTCAAGAAGCCCGCCGCCTGAAAGAAAAAAGGGGACGGAGGGGATTAAGTCGTTAGCTGCACACACTGGGCATAAACGACTTAATCCCCTCCGTCCCCTTTTTCATCAGGCGTGGAAGATGTCGCTCGAGGTCGGCGTGGTCGGGACCGGCGGCGCCGCGCGGCTGCCGCGGTGCACGAACATCTGCTTCCACGCGGCGTAGACCGCGCCGACATACAGCGGCATCAGCACCGTGGTCAGTACCAGCTGGGCGATGAAGGCGGCGGCCAGCGGGCCGCCGATCAGCATCGCGATCTGGATCACGATCACGAACAGGATGTACATGCAGAACGCGGCGATCAGGCCGAGTGCGGCGAACACGATCATCGCGCCGATGTTCTCGATGCAGCCCTGCAGGCTCAGGCGCAGCGCGTGCATGCCGCTCTGCTTGTCGAACACCACCAGTGCCGGCTGGGTGAACATCGCCAGCGATAGCGCGACCGCACTCAGGAACACCAGCAGCATCCACAGCGCGATGCGCTTGGCCGGCAGGTTGGCGACCAGCGCGGCCGCGTCATCCGGCTTGATCTGCTGGCCACTGCGGCTGATCTCTTCCATCTTGGTCATGACCTCGCTGAAGGCGGTGAAGCCCTCGCGGCCGATCATCAGGAACAGCAGCGCGCCCAGTAGCAGCACCGCCAGCACCTGGATGGCCAGCGGCACCAGCAGATGGCTGACGCGGTGGTCGCGGATCGGCTGCAGCAGGTGCGAAGCCAGGCCCGGGCGGCCTTCGTCGATCTCGCCCACGGCATACAGCATGCCGCCGAACATGATCGGCGAGATGGCCAGCGTCATCAGCTGCACCGCCATGCCGGCGGCGCCCGGAATCAGCGTCGACAACAGGGTGACCACCCAGCTCACCAGCAGCCAGGTCAGGCCGATCCGGGCCAGCTGCAGCGGCGCACGCCGGTACAGGGAGAACGTATCCAGCAACCACTGGGCGCCCGCCGAAGCCGGCAGCTTGCGAATCTCTTTCATGGACATCCGGGAAGGACAGGAGGGGGCCGGGCGGCTGCCCGTGCCGCCGATTATCCCTGTTTTGCCGCCGGCTGGGCTGAAGACAGCCGTGCCTGGCGGACGAAGCGCCGCAACAGCTGGCGGGCCAGCGGCGCGGCACTGACCGCGCGCTCGATGCTGCGGGCGCAGCCGCCATGGCGACCGATGCAGTCGGCGCGGGCACGCACGTAGCCACGCATGTGGTGGGTGGCGAACTCCGGATGGAACTGCACGCCCCAGGCCTGGCGCCCCCAGCGGAAGGCATGGCAGCCGTCCAGCGGCGAGCGGGCCAGCACCTCGGCCCCGTCGGGCGCGCGCAGCACGGTCTGCAGATGGGTGGCGTGCGCGGCGAAATGCTGCGGCAGGCCCTGGAACAGCGGGTCCTGCGCGGCCTGCGGCTGCAGTTCCAGCTCGATCGTGCCGGACTCGCGGCCGGCCGGGTTGTAGGCCACCTCGCCCCCCAGCGCGTGCGCCAGCAGCTGATGGCCGTAGCAGATGCCGAACACCGGCAGGTCCTCGTGCGCGGTCTGGCGCAGCCACGCGGCACTGCGCTCGCTCCAGTCGGCGTGGTCGGTGACGAACGCCGCCGAGCCGGTCACCAGCACGCCGGCGAAGGCGTGCGGATCAGGCAGGGCGTCACCGTGCTCGACATCAATTACCACCGTCTCGTGCTCGTCCAGTCCGGCGGCGACGCGGATCCAGTGCGGGAAGCGCCCGTAGCGGCGCAGCGACGGCACCGGGCGGCCGGTTTCAAGGATCAGGAACGGAGCTGGGTTCATCCGGGGGCGGCAGGACTGACAGGACTTCCTCGATTGTAGTCAGCCCCTGCGCCACCTTTTCAAGCCCGGCCTGGCGCAGGGTTCGCAGCCCTTCAGCCCGTGCAGCACGGGTGAAGCCGGCCAGATCCATGTCGGCGCGGATCTGCCCGCGCAGCCGCGAGCCCAATGGCAGCAACTCATACAGGCCGATACGGCCGAGGAATCCGGTGCGCCGGCACTCCAGGCAGCCGACCGGCCGACAGGGCGTGGCGGCATCTGGATATGCACCATGGCTATCAGCCAGCACCGCCCAATCGGCGGCGCCGAGGCTGTGCGGCTGCTTGCAGTGCGGGCACAGCGTGCGCACCAGGCGCTGGGCGAGGATGCCGTTGAGGGTGCTGGCCAGCAGGTAATGCGGCACGCCCAGGTCGAGCAGGCGGGTGACCGCCGACGGCGCATCGTTGGTATGCAGGGTGGACAGCACCAGGTGGCCGGTCAGCGAGGCCTGTACCGCCATCTGCGCGGTTTCCAGATCGCGGATCTCGCCGATCATGATGATGTCCGGGTCCTGTCGCAGCAGGGTGCGCACGCCGCTGGCGAAGTCCAGGTCGATGTTGGCCTGCACCTGCATCTGGTTGAATTCGGGCGCGATCATCTCGATCGGGTCCTCCACCGTGCACACGTTCACGTCCGGCGTGGCCAGCCGCTTCAGCGTGGAATACAGGGTGGTGGTCTTGCCCGAGCCGGTCGGGCCGGTGACCAGCACGATGCCGTGCGGGCGCTCGACCAGCGCATTCCAGCCGGCGGCTTCCTGCGGACTGAAACCGAGCTGGTCGATGCTCTTGAAGGCCGCATCCGGGTCGAAGATGCGCATCACGCACTTCTCGCCGAAGGCGGTGGGCATGGTCGACAGGCGCATCTCGACCTCGCGGCCACCCGGCGAGCGGGTCTTGATGCGGCCATCCTGCGGGCGCCGGCGCTCGGCCAGGTCCATGCGGCCCAGCACCTTGATGCGGCTGACCACGGCGGTCATCACCGCCGGCGGTACCTCGAACACCTTGTGCAGCACGCCGTCGATGCGGAAGCGCATGCGCCCCATCTCGCGGCGCGGCTCCAGGTGGATGTCCGAGGCGCGCTGTTCGTAGGCGTACTGCAGCAGCCAGTCGACGATGTGCACGATGTGCTGGTCGTCGGCATTGACGTCGCCGGTGCGGCCCAGCTCCACCAGCTGCTCGAAGCTGGGCAGGGTGGTGCTGGCCTCGCCGCGCACATCGCCACGGGCGCCGCGCACCGAGCGGGTCACCCCGTAGAACTCCATGGTGTAACGGTGCAGGTCCAGCGGGTTGACCACCGCCAGCTCGATGCGGCGGCGGGTCAGGTGCTGCAGGTCACGACGCCATTCCTGCACCAGCGGCTCGCTGGTGGCTACCAGCACGCGCTCGGCATCCACCGCCAGCGGCAGGAAGCGGTGGCGGCGGGCGTAGGCATGCGACACCAGCGCGGTCACCGCAGCGACGTCCACCCGGGTCGGGTCGATGCGCAGGTAACGGCTGCCGGTGCGCTGCGCCAGCCACTCGGTCAGGCGTTCCAGGGTCAGTTCGCCGCCGCCGGTGGCGGCCAGCTTGAGGTTGGACAGCAGTACCAGCGGATGCACTTCACTGGCGTTGCGCGCGCCCTGTGCGGAAAACCGCATGCGCTCGCGGTCCTGCTCGGCCACCAGGCCATCGGCGGTCAGGGCCGCGGCAATCTGCTCTAAATGCAGCCGTCCCCAGGGCAGCGGGACGCCGTCCGCCTCGCCGGGCGTGCCTGCCGGCAGCCGATGTTCCATCTGCCTGCTCCTCCCGGGTACGGAATGCCCCGCAGGTCGGCCGTTATACTAGCGCACCCCCTTGCCGGCCAAGACTCGTACGCATGTCCGCGACCCCGACCGTTCCGATCACCTTCCAGGGCCTGATCCAGACCCTGAACCAGTTCTGGGCCCAGCAGGGCTGCGTGCTCATCCAGCCGCTCGACCTGGAGGTGGGCGCCGGTACCTTCCACCCGGCCACCTTCCTGCGTGCGATCGGTCCGGAAGGCTGGAATGCGGCCTACGTGCAGCCGTCGCGGCGCCCGACCGATGGCCGTTACGGTGAGAACCCGAACCGCCTGCAGCGCTACTACCAGTACCAGGTGGCGATGAAGCCGGCGCCGGACAACATCCAGCAGTTGTACCTGGATTCGCTGAAGGCACTGGGCATCGACCCGCTGGTGCACGACCTGCGCTTCGTCGAGGACAACTGGGAATCGCCGACGCTGGGCGCGTGGGGCCTGGGCTGGGAAGTCTGGCTCAATGGCATGGAAGTGACCCAGTTCACCTACTTCCAGCAGGCCGGTGGCCTGGAATGCCGCCCGGTGCTGGGCGAGATCACCTACGGTCTCGAGCGCCTGTGCATGTACCTGCAGAACTGCGACAACGTCTACGACCTGATCTGGACCTACGGCCCGGACGGCCAGCCGGTGACCTACGGTGACGTCTACCACCAGAACGAGGTGGAGCAGAGCACCTACAACTTCGAATACGCCGACGTGGAAGAAATGTTCCACCGTTTCGACGCCTGCGAGCGTGAGGCGCAGAAGCTGGTGGAAGTGAACCTGCCGCTGCCGGCCTACGAGCAGGTGATGAAGGCCAGCCACACCTTCAACCTGCTGGATGCGCGCCGTGCGATCAGCGTGACCGAGCGCCAGCGCTACATCCTGCGCGTGCGCGCGCTGGCCCAGGCGGTGGCCAGGGCGTACTACGAGCAGCGCGAGAAGCTGGGCTTCCCGGGCGCGAAGAAGGCCTGACGGCCCTCCCGCACCGACCCGCTTTTCATCAACTACCCGGGGCGCCGGACGCGTTGCGCGCTGCGCCCCCACCACAGGATCGAACCGATGAGCCAACTGTCCCCCCTGCTGATCGAACTGGGCACCGAGGAGCTGCCGGTCAAGGCGCTGCCGGGCCTGGCCCAGGCATTCTTCGACGGTGTCGTCGAAGGCCTGCGCAAGCGCGGCGTCGCGCTGGAACTGGGCGATGCGCGCCCGCTGTCGACCCCGCGCCGACTGGCCGTGCTGCTGCCGGGCGTCGGTCTGGAACAGCCGGAGCAGCACAGCGAAGTGCTGGGCCCGTACCTGAACATTGCGCTGGACGCCGAAGGCCAGCCGACCAAGGCGTTGCAGGGCTTCGCCGCCAAGGCCGGGATCGACTGGACCGCGCTGGAGAAGACCACCGACAACAAGGGCGAGCGCTTCGTGCACCGCGCGGTGACCCCGGGCGCGAGCACCGCCAGCCTGCTGCCGGAGATCCTGCGCGAGGCGATCGCGGCGATGCCGATTCCCAAGCCGATGCGCTGGGGCGACCACGCCTGGGGCTTCGCGCGCCCGGCGCACTGGCTGGTGCTGCTGCACGGCGCCAACGTGGTCGAGGCCGAACTGTTCGGCCTGCAGGCCGGCCGCGTCAGCCGTGGCCATCGCTTCCACCATGACCAGGCGGTGTCGCTGGCGCAGCCGCAGGACTACGTTGAAGCGCTGCGCGCCGCGTTCGTGCTGGTCGACCCGAGCGAGCGCCGCGCGCGCATCGTCGCCGAGGTCGAGGCCGCTGCGGCCAAGGCCGGTGGCAGCGCCCGCATCACCGACGACAACCTGGAGCAGGTGGTGAACCTGGTCGAATGGCCGTCGGCGGTGCTGTGCAGCTTCGAGCGCGCGTTCCTGGCGGTGCCGCAGGAAGCGCTGATCGAGACGATGGAGATCAACCAGAAGTTCTTCCCGGTGCTGGATGCGGCAGGCACGCTGACCGAGAAGTTCATCGGCATCGCCAACATCGAATCGAAGAACGTGGCGGAAGTGGCCAAGGGCTACGAGCGGGTGATCCGTCCGCGGTTCGCCGATGCCAAGTTCTTCTTCGACGAGGACCTGAAGCAGGGCCTGGTGTCGATGGGTGAGGGGCTGAAGACGGTGACCTACCAGGCCAAGCTGGGCAGCGTGGCCGACAAGGTGGCGCGCGTGGCTGCACTGGCCGAAGTGATCGCACCCCAGGTCGGTGCCGATGCCGCGCAGGCCAGGCGGGCTGCCGAACTGGCCAAGAACGACCTGCAGTCGCGCATGGTCAACGAGTTCCCGGAGCTGCAGGGCATCGCCGGCCGCCACTACGCCGTGGCCGGTGGCGAATCGGCCGAGGTGGCGCTGGCCATCGACGAGGCCTACCAGCCACGTTTCGGTGGTGATGACATCGCGCTGTCGCCGCTGGGCAAGGTCCTGGCCATTGCCGAACGCGTGGACACCCTGGCCGGCGGCTTCGCCGCAGGCCTGAAGCCGACCGGCAACAAGGACCCGTTCGCGCTGCGCCGCAATGCGCTGGGCCTGGCGCGCACGATCATCGAAAGCGGCTTCGAGCTGGACCTGCGCGCACTGCTGGCCAGCGCCAACGCCGGCCTGGCCGCACGCAACGTGCAGGCCGACGTCGGCGAGCTGTACGACTTCATCCTCGACCGCCTGAAGGGTTATTACGGCGACAAGAACGTGCCAGCCACGCACTTCAATGCGGTGGCCGAACTGAAGCCTGTCTCGCTGTATGACTTCGACCGCCGCCTGGACGCGATCGGCACCTTCGCCGCGCTGCCGGAAGCCGAGGCGCTGGCTGCGGCCAACAAGCGCATCCGCAACATCCTCCGCAAGGCTGAAGGCGACATTCCGGCCCAGATCGACCCGGCGCTGCTGCAGGAAGACGCTGAGCGCGCGCTGGCTGAAGCGGTCACCGCGGCCATCGATGACACCGGCGCCAGCCTGCATCAGAAGGATTACGTGGCGGTGCTGGCGCGCCTGGCCCGCCTGCGCCCGCAGGTCGACGCGTTCTTCGATGGCGTGATGGTCAATGCGGAAGATCCGGCGCTGCGTGGCAACCGCCTGGCGCTGCTGACGATGCTGGGCGAGCGCTTGGGCAAGGTGGCAGCGATCGAGCATCTGTCGAGCTGATGCCCGTATCGGTAGTGCCGGCTGCTGGCCGGCATTGCCACCGCGCATCGCATCGACCTGTGGATTGCCGGCCAGCGGCCGGCACTACCGGATCGCCGTCGGTGGATGTCCATCGGGATCATTGCCGGCATCGCGCAGGATGCCGGCATCCTCGCCTGCGATCACGAGGATCGCCACAAAGGCGCGTATTTTGACCGCCACTTAACAACCGATCCCGAATGACGTGATGCATTTCGCATCGTCACCTTCGGTCGGTATGCTGTGCCGCATGCAGCCAAAGAAATACGCCCTGCCGCTGATGGTCCTGTCGCTGGCCGCCACCTCCGTGGCCCACGCGCGCGGCACCATCGACAAGGTGGACATCAAGGGATTGGACAAGGGCGACGACGCCGCGATCATCGAGAACATCCAGGAATCGCTGTCGCTGTACGACACGATCGGCAAGGAACAGGGCGAATCGCGCCTGGAGTACCTGCTGTCACAGGCCGAGCGGCAGACCCGCCAGGCACTGGAACCCTTCGGGTACTACAACCCGGTGATCAAGGTCGAGGCGCCGCGCGAGGACGAGCATGTGCGGGTGCTGATCCATGTCGACAAGGGCACCCCGGTGACCGTGCGCCGTGAGCACATCGACATCACCGGGCCGGCGATGTATGACCAGTACCTGCAGGACGACCTGGCCGCATTCAAGCCCCGCAAGGGCCAGCGCTTCGAGCACACGCAGTACGAAGCCAGCAAGATCACCATCACCCGTCGCCTGGCCGAGCGTGGCTACTTCGATGCCGACTACACCCAGCGCCAGGTGCAGATCACCCGCGCCGACAACGCAGCCGACATCGACCTGACCTGGGACAGCGGCCGCCGCTACAACATGGGGCCGGTGCGTTTCGAGCAGGATTACTTCGTCGACAAGCTGTTCGACCCGCTGGTGTACTGGGAGCAGGGCAGTTACTTCCACGAGGGCAAGCTGGACCGGCTGCGCGAGTCGCTGACCAAGCTGGACTACTTCAGCGTGATCGACATCCAGCCACGGCCCGACCAGGCCGATGCCAACGGCGAAGTGCCGGTGGATGTGAAGCTGACCCGCGCCAAGCGCACCATCTATACCGCGGGTCTGAGCTACGGCAGCGAGAGTGGCCCGGGTGTGCGCGGCGGCATCGAGCGGCGGTTCCTGAACAACCGCGGCCACAAGATGAACACGCAGCTGGACTATGCGCAGAAGCGCAAGAGCCTGGTGACCAGCTACCGCATCCCCGCCTTCAACTGGCTTGACGGCTGGTACACCTTCGCCGCCAGTGCGTATGACGAGCAGACCGATTACATCGACCTGCGCAACTTCAAGCTGATCGCCAGCCGCAGCGGCGAGATCAACGAGCACTGGACCGCGATCGCCTCGATCAACGCACTGCGCGAGCGTTGGCGCTATGCCTCCGGCACTGAATTCACCGATGCCGTCTACAACACCTCGACGCTGGTGTACCCGCAGATGGTTGCCGACTACGTCAACGTCGACGACGAGATGTTCCCGCGCAAGGGCATCAGCGGTACTGCGACGATGCGTGCCGGCGTTGAAGGTGCCGGCTCGGACACCAGCTTCGTGCAGGCCAACGCCGTGCTGCGCTGGTACATCCCGGTGGGTGAAAGCAACCGCCTGATCCTGCGCGGCGAGGGGGGTACCACCTGGACCAGCGATCTGGTGGCGATGCCGCCGAGCCTGCGCTACTTCGCGGGCGGTGACCGCAGCATCCGCGGTTACGCCTACCGCGAAGTCGGCCCGCGCACACCCAAACCCGACAAATACGCGCTGGGCGCCAAGAACCTGGTGATCGGCTCGGCCGAGTACGAGCACTACTTCAATGGCGGCCCGTGGGGCGCGGCGGTGTTCGTCGATACCGGCAGCGCCTTCGACAACACCATTGATCTGCACACCGGCGTCGGCTTCGGCGTGCGCTGGAAATCGCCGGTGGGCCCGGTGCGCGTGGATATCGCGCATGGCCTGAACAACCCGGATTCGCAGTTCCAGCTTTACCTCAACATCGGAGCGGACCTGTGAGCACGCCCGCACCCACCCCGAACACGCCGCCGCCGCGCGTGCGTTTCTACCGCCGCCGCCGCTTCTGGGCGTGGTCCGGCGTGGGCGTGATCGGCCTGGTGCTGCTGGCGTTGCTGGCGGTGTACTGGCTGCTGCAGACCGTGGCCGGCCGCGATGTGCTGCTGGCACAGGTGGTGGCGCGGCTGCCGGTGGGCGCCAGCTTCACCTGGGACAAGGTGGACGGCCCGGTGGCCGGTCCGCTGACCCTGTACAACGTCGACTTCCGCTACGACGACATCCATTTCCACGCCGAGCGCGCGCACCTGGAGCCGGACCTGCGCCCGCTGCTGGGCCGCAAGCTGCTGCTGGACAAGCTGGAGCTGACCAACGCGACGCTGAACCTGGCCAAGAGTGACGAGCCGTTCAAGCTGCCGTCGTGGCCCGATTCGCTGCCGCAGATCGAAATGCCGCTGGCGATCCAGGCCGATGCCATTGCCATCGACGGCTTCCGCATCAGCCAGGCCAACGAGCCGGTGATCGACATCAGCCGTGTGCGGGGTGGCATCGAGATCGCCAACGGCGAGTTCCAGGCGCACAAACTGGTCGTGGACAGCGACATGGGCAATTTCACCGCCCAGGGCCGCTACATCCCGGCCAAGGACTACGACACCGACGTGACCGTCACCGCAGTGTTGCCGGCCCCGCGTGGCCGTACCGCAGCGACGGTGGGGCTGGTGGCACGCGGTGACCTGGCGCACATGGAAGTGGCCGTAGCCGGGCGCGCGCCGAAGCCGCTGCACGCGATGCTGGTGTTCGATGGCCGCACCGATCCGAGCTGGAGCGCCAGCATCCGCAGCGACGAACTGGATCTGGCGCTGCTGTCGCCGGCACTGGCCAGCTCGGCGATCGCACCACTCGCACTGGACTTCACCGCGGCTGGCAAGGGCGGCAACGCCAACCTGCGTGGCAAGGTGAAGCAGGGTGATCAGGAGCTGGAGCTGGCGCCGTCGGTGGTGTCGCTGCAGGACCAGGTGCTGAAGGTGTCGCCCCTGCTGGTGAAAGGGCTTGGCGGTGAGGCACGGCTGGAAGGCACCGCCGACTTCAGCCAGGAAGACCAGCAGAAACTCAATTTCTCGGTGGTCGCCCATGACCTGACCTACGTGCCGGCGCCCGATCCGAACACGGCCGGCAGCGCACCGGTGCCGGTCACCCTGAAGGAAGCGCGCTTCGGCCTGGCCGGTACCTTGAAGGCGTGGGCCGCGATCGGCCGTGCCGATGTCGAACGCGAAAAGCAGAAGGCACAGCTGCAGTTCGACGTACGCGGCAATGACCAGGCCGCGTCGATCCACCAGCTGCAGGCGCAGACGCCGGGTGGGCAGCTGCAGGTGGAAGGCCAGGTGGCGTGGGCACCGCAGCTGGACTGGGATGCCAAGGCCACGCTGAAGGACTTCGACCCCGGCTATTTCGTGCCGGGCTGGAACGGCCGCCTGTCCGGCAACCTGGCCTCCAAGGGCCGCCAGCTGCCGCCGCCGGCAAACGCGCCGCCGGGCACGGCCGGCACGCTGGAAGCCACCGTCGACCTGCCGTCGCTGAAGGGCATACTGCGCCAGCGCAATCTCGACGCACAGGGCAAGTTCGCGCTGCAGGGCGCGCAGGGCCAGGGCGATCTGAAGCTGTCGCTGGGCAGCAGCCGGGTGACCGCGTCGGGCAAGGTGGGTGATCGCCTCGACATCGACGCGCGTTTCGAACCGCTGCAGCTGAGCGATCTGCTGCCCGGCGCCGATGGCGGCCTGCGTGGACAGGTACAGGTGAAGGGCCCGCGCGATGCGCCGGACATCACTGCCGACCTGGTCGGCAACAACCTCAACTGGGACGGCTACGGCGCCGAGAGCGTGAGCATCAAGGGCCACCTGCCATGGCGCGGCGACAGCGGCACGCTGGCGGTGCAGGGCCAGCAGGTCAACGCCGGCATGCTGCTGGAACGCTTGAACGTGGATGCGCAGGGCAGTGTCTCCAACCTGCGCCTGGCCGCGCAGACCCGCAACGAGATGGGCGCTATCGAGCTGCAGGGCAGCGTCCGCCAGCAGGGCGCGCAGTGGCGCGGCGAACTGGCGTCGCTGCGTATCGCACCGGTGAAGGGCGATGCCTGGTCGTTGCGTGCACCGGCGGCGTTCGCGATCAACGGCAGCACCTACACCCTGTCCGAAGCCTGCCTGGCCGCGGCCAGCAGCGGCGCGCTGTGCGCACAGGCCAACTGGCCGCGTGAGGGCCTGGTGGTGCGCAGTGATGCGCTGCCGCTGGCGCTGGTGCAGCCGTGGCTGCCGCCGCAGTCCGGCCGCCGCATCTACCTGCGTGGCGATGTCAGCCTGGACGCGCAGATCCGCCCGCGCGGCAATGCCTGGGAAGGCCATGTAGAGGTGCGCTCGAAGGAAGGCGGCGTGCGCCTGGGCGAGAACCGCAACACCGTGGGGGATACCACCCGCGGCGAGCTGGTGCGTTATGACCAGTTCTCGCTCAAGCTCGACATGACCCCGGCCAGCATCAAGGGCTACCTGGGCATGGGCTTCCAGGGCAACGGCTTCGTCGATGCCAGGATGCAGACCGGCTGGGAAGCCAGTGCGCCGCTGAACGGCGAGCTCTACCTCAACATGTCGCGACTTTACTGGCTGGAGCTGTTCTCGCCGGACATCGTGCGCCCGACCGGCCTGATCGAGGGCCACGTCAGCCTGCGCGGTACGCGCGGCCAGCCATCGCTGGGAGGTGACGCCCAGCTGAGCAACTTCAAGGGCGAATTCCCCGCGCTGGGCCTGACCTTCGACCAGGGCAAGGGCAGCTTCGTGGCCCAGCCCGACGGTTCGGCAAAGATCACCGCGCAGGCCAACTCGGGCCAGGGCACGCTTTATGTCGATGGTGGCCTGTCGTGGTTTGGTGATGCACAGCCGCTGCAGCTGAAGATCCACGGCGAGAACGTGCTGCTGTCCAACACCAGCGAGCTGCGCATCGTCGCCAACCCCAACCTCGACTTCACGCTGGCCAAGGCGGCGATGGAGCTGCGCGGCACCGTGCACGTGCCCGAGGCCGACATCGATCTCGAACGCCTGGATCGTGGCACCTCGGTGTCCGAGGACGTGGTGGTGCTGGACCCGGCCGACCCGGAAGAGTCGCGCACCTCGCCGCTGGACATGGACCTGACCGTCAGCCTTGGCGACAAGGTCAAGATGACCGGCTTCGGCCTGAAGGGCGCGCTGACCGGCAAGATGCAGGTCTGGGCCAAGCCTGGCCGCGAAATGACCGCCAATGGTGGCCTGGAAGTGAGTGGTCGCTACAAGGCATACGGGCAGGACCTGACCATCACCCGTGGCAACCTCACCTGGAACTACAACGCGGTGTCCGACCCGCGCATCAACATCCGTGCCGAGCGCCGGATCGGTGATGTCACCGCCGGCATCGACGTGACCGGGCGTGCGCAGCAGCCGCGCGCGGACGTGTGGTCCGAGCCGGCGATGTCGCAGTCCGAGGCACTGGCCTACCTGGTGCTGGGGCGCAGCCTGACCGGTGCCAGCAGCGACCAGGCCCAGCAGGTCAACGCGGCCTCGGCGGCGCTCTCGGCTGGCAGCGGCCTGCTGGCCTCGCAGCTGGGCGCCAAGCTGGGCCTGGACGATGCCGGCGTGAGCCAGTCGCGCGCGCTGGGCGGCTCGGTGATTGGCGTCGGCAAGTACATCTCGCCCAAGCTGTACGTCGGCTACGGCGTGTCGCTGGTCGGTGCCGGTTCGGTGATCACGCTGAAGTACCTGCTGCGTCGTGGCTTCGACGTGGAAGTGGAGTCGAGCACGGTGGAAAACCGTGGTTCGATCAACTGGCGGCGGGAGAAGTAACCCGCCGCCATTCAACCGTTGCCGGTGCCAGGGTCCAGCTGGCTCACGACTGCGAATGAGGGAGCAGGCCTGCGCGGACGAGGCCCGTGCGTGAGCACGCCTTGCCCATCGAGCGGCGACGGTGGTTCGGCCGGTGTTGGCGCGGACGCCGTTCGCGATGGAGTCCACCCCACGAAGTGCGCCAGCATGAGGGCGCCGGACACGATGACCACCGAGGCATGGATTGCCGCGCGTTTCATGCCGGACGTGTTGAGCGCACGTGGTCGCACGGCATCACCCAGTAGTGCCAGCACCGCCAGAACCGCCAGTACGATCAGCGCGCCCAGCAGGCAGCGGACAATCGCGACCTGCAACTTCGGGATGTTGAAGCGCCTGGGCTGCGATATCGCCAGCCAGAAGGCGACCTGATCCGCGTCCAGTGGCGCCAGCGTGTCGCGGACGGTATGCACCCCCAGATGCTGCATCGTGCGCCGCATGGTGCCTGCGCGCCCGGGCACGCAGGACGACAGCAGCGATTGCAGCCAGTGCCACGGCCGGGTCAAGCGTTCCACGCGGGCACGGGCTTCATGGGGGGACACCCGATCCTGCGGTCGGTCCAGTGCTGTGGTGAGGGCCGCATGGTTGCGCGGCTGCAGCTGCCAGTGGCGATGCAGTTGGCTGCGTCGTGCACGGACCCGGTAGGGATCGATATCAGCCCGGATCTCATTCCAGCAGAAGTATCGACCGAGCAGATCGAAATTGGACTCGCACAGCGGGCCGCCCTGGTGCAGCAGCTGCTGCAGGACCACGTCACCGATACGTGGCCTGTCGGCCAATGACCACAGCTCCGGACGCCCGGCCAGCCAGTGCTCGAAGCTGGCCGGGTCGGTGTCGCCGGCGGTGTTGATCAGCAGGCGCGCAAACCGGGGCAGGTTCAATGATGGCTCCACCACATCGTCCGGCATGTCGGTGTCGAGCGTGCATGGATGATGCAGCTCCGGCATGTGGTCCATCGGCGAATGGCTGTCGTACGGCGCCAGTGGCTCGGGCGGGCTGTTGTCCGCAGGCGTGGTCGCGAGCGCTTCTGCACTGCTTTCCTCCTGCCACTGCGCACGGTTGCGTATCCACCGCAGCGCTTCCTGATAAGCCTCGTGCAGCGTCTGGAATGCCACCGGGTCTTCGTCCGGGCGCGCCGCGCGCAGTCTCTGCGCGTAGGCGCGCTTGATCGCCCGTTCGTCGGCGCTGGCGTCGAGCCCGAGAGCGTCCAGCGCCCGGTTCACGCAGTGTTTCCAGAGGCCGGCGGAAGCCGGTCAATCGGCGCGTGACGACGCGCGCGGTGCACGAACTCGGCGCCCCACTGCAGCAGGGTGAGAACGATGCCTGCTTCGGCGATCAGCATGGCAAGTACCATGAACACGCCGTGGCGGACTCCGAATCGCATCCGGGCACCGACGCGTCGCCACAGGCGCGCAGTCGCCAAGGGCAGTGCCATGAAGATCAGCAGCGTACCCTCCATGCGGTGGCCCAGGCCATGGACAAGAACCAGGCTGCCGATCGCCATCAACGGCGCAGGTAGGGCCAGCAGCAGCCCTGCACGCCGATGAGTGAGGTCAAGCGTAAGTTGGCGCAGCGCCCAGCGAACAGGCACCCACAGTACTCCCATCACCGCCAGCAGCAGGCCCAGGAGCGCCCCCATCTGGACGAATATCGAGGCTTCGCCCGCCTTTCCCTGGACCAACGAGACACCTGCGATTCCACCGAAGAACAACAGGCTGCAGACGCCCAGCAGCACGCCACGCAGCGCGTTCACCTGCCAGCGCCACCGCCTGGGCCGGGAGACGTCGGCAAGACTTCGCCAGAACAGGATCTGCTGCGGATGCCATGCCTCGGGCAACTGCTCGCTTCCCCCCGACTCGATGGCATCCAGCAGCGCGTTGACTTCACTGATGTGCTCGGGCAGCTGCGCCTGCCAGAGGGATCGCCGCAGGTTCCATGGCTGCGACAGGTAGCGCAGGCAACGACTGACTGTGATCCTCCCCAACCGCAGGCTGCCCTCTTGTTCAAGCAGTGCCGACAGCTCTGCCGCATTCCCGGTCTCGGCGGCCCAGCGTCGATGACCGCGCGACTGGATCGATGCCAGCCTGTCCGGATCCACGCCATCGTGTACATCATCCCAGCCAAAGCAGCGTGCCAGCAGACCCATGTTGGCTGCGCTGACGCTGTTGTGACTGCGTGCCAGTTCATCCAGCAGCGCGTCGCCCACCAATGGCTTGTAGCGCAGCGACCACAGCACCGGCGTGGCCTCCAGCCAGGGGCCGAAGTCTTCAGGGGAAGACAGATGGGCCATGCGCAGGATCGTGTGCGCATGGCCCGATACGTGGACCGCTCCCTCCAGTTCCGCCACTTGTGCCGTGCGCAGCAGCACAGGCGTGCCGCGAGGTGGCCATGGAGGCGAGTACGAACGCGTTTCGGGCGGCGCCCATGCCACGTCTGCGTCGGGCGGCCAGGGTGCGATGTCGGTTGCATGCTCCGCCGGTTCGTCTTCGTCTGCGGTATTGGCCAGCGCTTCCTGGCGGACCCAGTCCAATGCCGCCTGATAGGCCTCATGCAGGTGCTGGAAGGCGATGGGATCCTCGTCGGGTCGAGTCACCCGCAGGCGATTTGCATAGGCGCGCTTGATCGCGCGCTCGTCAGCGGCTTCGTCCAGCTCCAGGACGTGAAGTGCCCAGCTCATGCATCGCGCTCGAGGGTGTCCAGTGCCTCGTCCAGCTGACGGCGATGACGCTCGACGGCAATGGCGTCCTGGCCTTCCAGCACATGGCGGAAGCTGCTCAGCCACGACTGCAGCTGTTCGCGGTGATGGATGCGTTCCTCGTACAGGCGCTCGGTGCGGGCGATCACCGCGAGGTTGGGCTGGGCGTCACGCGGGTGGATCTTCAGCGCTTCCAGTGCGCGCAGGCGCTGCTGGATCTCTTCGGGTGACAGCAGCCCGGGATTCTGTTCCAGGATGAGCTCGTGGCGCTTGCCGGTGGCATCCTCAGTG
The DNA here is from genome assembly GCF_059368495.1 of Stenotrophomonas sp. YJH_SMC_91. NCBI lineage: Bacteria > Pseudomonadati > Pseudomonadota > Gammaproteobacteria > Lysobacterales > Lysobacteraceae > Stenotrophomonas > Stenotrophomonas sp. YJH_SMC_91. Next base: position 23,044 of record NZ_JCAFRT010000025.1, read on the forward strand.
ACTTCGACCTGCAGCAGCCCGTTCACGTCGTAGGTAAAGCGGGCGGTGACGCTGCGCTCCTGCATCGGGACAGAATGGGTCAGCGGCACGGTCAGCTCACCGAGCTTGATGTTGCGATCCACCGTCGGGCTCTCGCCCTGGAACACGTCGATACGGATGGCGTCCTGCCGCTCGTGCAGCGGGTAGAAGCGATCCTCGCGGCTGACCGGCACCACGCTGTTGCGCTGGATGATCGGGTGGAAGTAGCCGCTGCGTTCGCCACCGGCAGCATCCTGGCGGGACACCTGCGTGCCGAGCGTGTAGGGGCAGACATCGGTCAACACAACTTCGCGCAAGGATTCGTCGCGCGCCTTCAATCCCGCTGCAACGGCGGCGCCCAAGACAATCGCCTGGTCCGGATGGATATGGCGCAGCGGAAGCCGACCGAACATGCGGGTCGCCAGCTTGCTGACCATCGGCATGCGTACCGCACCGCCGACCAGGATGATGTCGTCCAGCGCGTCGGGCTTGAGCCGGGCGTCGCGGATCGCGCGTTCGATGGGCCCACGCATGCGCAGCAGCAGCGGTTCGCAGAGCTGGGTGTAGCGCGCCTCGTCCATCTGCCACTGGCGTTCGCTGCCGGCCAGGGGCAACTGCAGGCTGGCAGCGCCGCTCAGGCTGAGTTCGCGCTTGAACAGTTCCAGTCGACGCAGCAGCTGCGCCTGTTCGGCAGCGGACAGGTCGCTGGTGGACGTGCCCTGGTCGGCATGGAAGGCCCGCACCAGTACCTGCAGGAAATCCTCGCCGCCCAGGAAATTGTCGCCGGCGCTGGCATGCACTTCGACCACGCCGTCGAACAGTTCCAGGATGGAGACGTCGAAGGTGCCACCGCCCAGGTCCAGCACCAGCACGCAGCCTTCGCCGTCACGCTCCTGCAGGCCATAGGCCAGCGCGGCGGCCGTGGGTTCATTGATCAGGCGCTCGACGCGGATGCCGGCCAGCTCGCCGGCTGCCCGGGTAGCCTTGCGCTGGGCGTCGGAGAAATAGGCCGGTACGCTGATCACTGCCTCCTCCACCTTGTGGCCCAGTGCGGCTTCGGCGTCAGCCAGCAGCGAGCGCAGCACCATGGCCGAAAGCTCCTCGGGGCGGAAACTGCGCTCACCCAGCCGGGTCTCGCGATCGCTGCCCATCCAGCGCTTGAAGTGGGCCACGGTCTGCTGTGGATGGCTGACCAGGCGGTCGCGGGCTGGCTGGCCAACCAGCACGGCGCCATCGACCAGGCTCACCACCGACGGCGTCAACAGCTCGCCATGGGCATTGGGGAACAGCTGCGGCCCGGTTGCCGTGTGCATGCCGATGAGGGAATGGGTGGTGCCAAGATCGATACCGACGATCATCTGCTGACGTCCGTTGTGCAGGGAACCGCGATTGTAGGAGTGGCCCCGACCCCCTGACCATCGGGCGTTGCCCGACAGCGCCCCACGGGCTATGGTCCCGGGCTGTTCTGTCGTACCGGATTGCCTCATGTCATCACGCAAAGCCCTTCCCACCGCCCTGGCCCTGGGCCTGACCCTCGCCGCCGGTGCCCACGCCGATGAAGGCATGTGGATGCCGACCCAGCTGCCGGAACTGGCCAAGCCGCTGCAGGCCGCAGGTTTCAAGGGCAATCCGGCCGACCTGGCCAATGTCACCGCGCCGCCGCTGAGCGCCGTGGTGCGTGCCGGTGGCGGCACCGGTTCGTTCGTGTCCGCCGACGGCCTGCTACTGACCAACCACCACGTGGCGATGGGCGTGATCCAGTACAACAGCTCGCCCGAGCACGACCTGATCACTGGTGGCTTCATCGCCAGGGACCGTGCCGACGAGCGCCCGGCCAACCCGGACTTCCGCGTGCTGGTCACCGTCGGCTTCGACAAGGTGACCGACCAGGTGCTGGCGCAGGCGCGTGGCAAGACCGGCCGCGCCTACTTCGATGCCGTCGATGCGGCCAGCAAGCAGATCGTGGCCGAGTGCGAGAAGGACGGCAGCGTGCGCTGCTCGGTGGCCAACATGTACTACGGCACCGACTTCTACCGGATCGCCCAGCTGGAACTGAGCGACGTGCGCCTGGTGTACGCGCCGCCGCGTGCGATCGGCAACTACGGCGACGAGATCGACAACTTCATGTGGCCGCGCCACACCGGCGACTTCACCCTGCTGCGCGCCTACGTGGGCAAGGACGGCAAGCCGGCCGCCTACAGCAAGGACAACGTGCCCTACCAGGCGCCGGCACACCTGCAGATGTCGGTGGAAGGCCCGAAGGAAGGCGACTACGCGATGCTGGCCGGTTACCCGGGCATCACCTACCGCCATCGTACCGCGGCCGAATTCGCTGGCCAGATCGATACCGTGCTGCCGCGCCGCGTATCGGTGTTCCAGCAGATGATCGACACCATCGAGGCCGCCAGCGCCAAGGATGCACAGGCGCGCACCCGCTACGCCTCGCAGCTGCAGTCGCTGAAGAACAACCGCAAGCGCGCTGCCGGTGAGCTGGAAGGCCTGCTGCGCAGCGACGCGAAGGCCCAGCGTGCCGCCGACGAGACGGCGATGCTGGCGGCCACCGACCGCAAGTACCAGGGCGACATCAAGGCACTGCTGGCCAACCTGTCGCAGGGTGCGGCGGTGGGCGAGCGTGACTTGCTGCTGGACCAGATGGCCGCGCAGAGCCAGCTGCTGCGTTCGGCGTTGCTGCTGGAGCGCCTGCGCATCGAATCGGCCAAGCCGGACGCGCAGCGCGAAAGCGGCTACCAGCAGCGCGACCAGGCGATGATCGAAGGCGTGCTCAAGCAGGTCCAGCGCCGTTACGCACCGGAGGTCGAGAAGGCGCTGCTGACCACTCTGCTGACCCGCTACCAGCAGCTGCCGGACGCGCAGCGCGTGGCCGAGTTCGACGCGGCCTTCGGCCGTACGCCGCAGCAGCTGGCCAAGGCGCTGGACACCCTGTATGCGGGCACCCAGCTGGGTGACGAGGCGCAGCGCCTGTCGCGCTTCGCTGCCGCACGCGAAGGCAAGGCGCTGGCCGCCGATCCGCTGATCGCCGTGGCCGGCCCGCTGGTGGCCGCGCAGCTGCGCATCGAGAACGAGAGCAAGACCCGCGAAGGCGAGCAGCTGCGCCTGCGCCCGGCCTACATGCAGGCGCTGTTCGCCTGGCGTGCCAAGCAGGGCCGCGCCGTGTACCCGGATGCCAACCGCACCCTGCGCATCAGCTACGGCAAGGTCGAGGCGCTGCACCCGCGCGATGGCGTGACCTACTCGCCGGTGACCACCGTGGCCGGCATCGTCGAGAAGAACACCAACGCCTATCCGTTCGATGCGCCCAAGCCGCTGCTGGCGGCGATTGCCAAGGGTGACTTCGGCAGCACCGCCGACCCGGCGCTGAAGACCCAGACGGTCAACTTCCTGACCAACCTGGATACCACCGGCGGCAACTCCGGCTCGCCGGTGCTCAACGCCAAGGGCGAACTGATCGGCCTGAACTTCGACAGCAACTGGGAATCGGTCAGCGCCAGCTGGTGGTTCGACCCGCGCTACAAGCGCGCCGTGCACGTGGACATGCGCTACCTGCGCTGGCTGCTGGCCAAGGTCTACCCGGCGCCCGAGCTGCTGAAGGAAATGGGCGTGCCGGCCCAATAAAGCCGGTACCTGGCAGGTGCCCACCGCTTCCTGGTGGGTGCCCATTGATTCCCGGTAGGTGCCCACTGTCAGTGGGCACGGATGTCCCCGTCACGACCAACGGTCGTGACCCACCAGACGGACCAACGGTCGTGACCCACCGCCATGACCTACCCTCACGACCAACGGTCGTGATCTACTGGCCCCTGTTCCGACGGAAATGCACGCGTGGTCTCCAGCTGGATCCTGCTGCTGGTCTCGGTTGCCTATGCCGCGCTGCTGTTCGGCGTGGCGTGGTGGGGTGACCGCCGGCCGATGTATCCCGATCGGCCGTGGCTGCGGCCGGTGGTGTACAGCCTGGCGCTGGCCGTTTACTGCTCGTCGTGGACCTTCTACGGCGCGGTGGGTACCGCCGTGCGCAACGGCATCGGCTACCTGCCGATCTATATCGGTCCGTTGCTGCTGCTGTTGTTCGGCTGGCGCATCATCGAACGCCTGGCGCTGATCGCGCGCAGCCAGAACGTGGTCTCCATCGCCGATTTCATCTCCTCGCGCTTCGGCCGCTCGCGGCGGTTGGCGGCACTGGTGGCGATCATCGCCCTGATCGGCATCATCCCGTACCTGGCCCTGCAGTACAAAGCGGTGGCGATGAGCCTGCAGGTGCTGACCGGCAACAGCGGCCCGACCGGCTTCTTCACCGATCCGGCGCTGTACGTGGCGCTGCTGATGGCGCTGTTCGCCACCCTGTTCGGCACCCGCCAGGTCGACGCCACCGAGCACCACCACGGCATGATGCTGGCGATCGCCTTCGAATCGGTGATCAAGCTGCTGGCCATGCTGGCCGTGGGCGTGTTCGCCTACCTGTGGCTGAGCAACCGCACCGACGCGGTGGTCGAGTCGGTGCATACGCTGTTCACCGGCCTGCCGCCGGTGGGCTTCATCTCGCAGACCCTGCTCAGCTTCCTGGCCATCATCTGCCTGCCACGCCAGTTCCACGTGGCCGTGGTCGAGTGCGGTGACGTGCGCGACGTACGCCGCGCGCGCTGGATGTTCGGTGGCTACCTGGTACTGATCTCGGGCATGGTGCTGCCGATCGCCACCGCCGGCGTGACCCTGTTCGGCACCGGCGGCAGCGTCGCCGACGACTCGATGGTGCTGGCCCTGCCGCTGGCCGAAGGCCGCAACGCGCTGGCGCTGATCGCCTATGTGGGCGGCTTCTCCGCCGCCACCGGCATGGTCATCGTCTCGTCCATCGCGCTGGCCACCATGGTCAGCAACGATCTGGTGATGCCGGTGCTGCTGCGTCGCAGTGGCGACCATCAGGAAGCCGCCGACGTTGCCTCGCGCGTGCTGTGGATCCGCCGCCTGGCGATCCTGCTGCTGGCGCTGATGGCCTACAGCTACTACCGCACCAGCAGCAACGACAGCACGCTGGCCTCGTACGGCCTGATGGCGTTCGCGGCGGTGGCGCAGTTCGCGCCCGGGCTGATCGGCGGTCTGTACTGGCGCGGCGCGAGCCGGCGTGGTGTCGAGGTGGGCATGCTGCTGGGCTTCGCCACCTGGCTGTACACACTGCTGCTGCCGGCGATGACCATGGCCGGCTGGGTCGATGCTGGCTGGGTGCAGCACGGCCCGTTCGGCATCGAGTGGCTGCGCCCGCAGCAGCTGTTCGGCATGACCGGCTGGGACCCGCTGACCCATGGCACGTTCTGGTCGCTGCTGGTCAATGCGGCGACGATGATGCTGGTGTCTGCACGATGGCGGCCCGGTGTGGACGAGCGGCTGCGCGCCGCGCCGTTCCTCGACCCGTATGCCGAACGACCGTCGGTGGCGGGTGGTTGGCCGGGTCACGTGCATGTGGGCGATCTGCTGGCGCTGGCTTCGCGCGTGGTCGGCGAGCGCCACGCGCGGCGTTCGTTCTTCGAGCAGGCACAGTCGCTGGGCCGCGAGCTGCAATCCTCGGCGCCGGCCGACCGGCCGTGGGTGCAGTTCACCGAACGCCTGCTGGCCGCGTCGATTGGTGCGGCCTCGGCGCGCCTGCTGCTGACCAGCCTGCTGCGCGGCTCGGGCATGGACCTGGGCGAAGTGGTGGCGGTGCTGGACGAAGCCGGGCAGGAACTGCGCTTCAACCGCGAGATCCTGTCGACCACGCTGGAGAACATCAGCGCCGGGGTCAGCGTGGTCGATCCGGACATGCGGCTGACCGCATGGAATCGTCGTTACCAGGACATGTTCGGCTACCCCGACGGCATGCTCTACGTAGGTCGCCCGGTGGCCGACCTGATCCGCTACAACGCCGAGCGCGGCGAGCTGGGCGAAGGCGATATTGAAGTGCAGATCAACCGCCGCATCGGCTACATGCGCGCCGGTTCGCCGCACGTGTTCGAGCGCACCCGCAGCGACGGCAAGGTGATCGAGATGCGTGGCCAGGCGCTGCCCGGCGGCGGTTACGTGACCAGCTACAACGACATCACCGACTACAAGCACGCGGAAAAGGCCCTGCTGGAAGCCAACGAGACGCTGGAACAGCGCGTGGCAGAGCGTTCGCATGAGGCCGAGGTCGCGCAGCAGTCGAAGACCCGCTTCCTGGCGGCGATCAGCCATGACGTGCTGCAGCCACTGAACGCCGCACGCCTGTTCGCTTCCGCGCTGCGCGACAGCGATCACGTGAGCGATGAGCAGAAGCACCTGGCCGAGCGCGTGGATGCATCGCTGCGCGCGGCTGAAGAACTGCTCGATGGCCTGCTGGACGTATCGCGCCTGGACGCCGGCGGCCTGCACCCAGTGATCGGCGAGTTCGACGTGAGCGCGCTGATGCGCGAACTGGCTGCGCAGTACACTCCGGTCGCCGCCGGCCGTGGCCTGCGCCTGGATCTGTTCGCACGCCCGGCATGGGTGCGTAGTGACCGCCGCCTGCTGCGCCGCGTGCTGCAGAACTTCCTGGCCAATGCGCTGCGCTACACGCGCCAGGGACGCATCGTGCTGGCCGTGCGCCAGCGCGGCGACGAAGTGGAGCTGCAGGTCTGGGATACCGGGCCCGGCATTCCCGAGCACCACATGCGGCAGATCTTCGACGAGTTCCACCGCTACCAGCAACCGTTCGATTGGGGTGAGCAGGGGTTGGGGCTGGGCCTGTCGATCTGCCAGCGCATCTCGCGCCTGCTTGACCATCGCCTCAATGCGCGCAGCCGGGTCGGCAAGGGATCGATGTTCTCGATCATCCTGCCGCGGGTCGCACCGCTGCCGGGCTACACCGAACTGGCCGCGCCGGTACAGGCCGTCGCCGCGCCGGTGCGCAGCGATTCGCTGGCGGGCCTGCGCGTGCTGTGCGTGGACAACGACGAGGAGATCCTCGACGGCATGCGCGCACTGCTCGGCCGTTGGCAGGTGCAGGTGATCACGGCATCGACGTTGGATCAGGCGTTGGAGAAGGTGGCCGAACGGCCACAGGTGATGCTGGTCGACTACCACCTGCACGACCGCATGGATGGCCTGGACGCGCTTGTGGCCCTGCGCGAAGCCGCCGGTTACCCGCTGCCGGGTGCGTTGTTGACCGCCGATGGCCGCGATGAGCTGAAGCGGATGGCACGCGAGCGTGGCTACCGCGTGCTGACCAAGCCGATCAAGCCGGCCTCGCTGCGCGCCTTCCTCGGCGCGCTGCGCGACGCGCAGTAGTGCCGGCCGCTGGCCGGCAACCACTTCATCGGCCTAGCAGTAGATCCACGCCATGCGTGGATGTGACGTCAGGTAGTGCCGGCCGCTGGCCGGCAACCACGTAATCGCTCGCCTCTGGCGCGTTACCCCACGCCGTGCAGGTGCTCGTACAGGATCGTCGCGCCGATGATCACCAGAATAACGCCACCGATGATCTCGGCACGCTTGCCCACCATGCTGCCCAGCACGCGGCCGAGCATGATGCCGGCGGTGACCATGGTCAGCGTGCACAGGCCGATGACCGCAGCCATCACGCCGATATGCACGTCCATGAAGGCCAAGCCGATGCCTACCGCCATCGCATCGATGCTGGTGGCGAAACCGGTCAACGCCAGCTTCCAGAAGCCGTGGTGCTGCGAGGGGTCCTCGTCTTCCTCGGCACTGTCCGGGCGGAGGCCGTTGTAGATCATGTGGATGCCCAGCGCGCCGAGCAGGCCGAAGGCGATCCAGTGGTCGAAAGCTTCCACGTACTGCAGCGCGGCGCGACCGAGCAGCCAGCCGATGATGGGCGTGATCGCCTCGATGACGCCGAAGATGATGCCGGCACGCAAGGCATCGCGGAACACCGGCCTGCGCATGGCCGCACCCTTGCCGATCGCGGCGGCAAAGGCATCGGTGGACATGGCAAAGCCGATCAGGAGGATCGAAATGGGGGACATGGACAGCGGCTGAGGTCGGGCTAGGACGGACGCACGGCCTGCGCTCGCGCCCAACCTGACGTTGCGCGCGCGGGCCGCTGGTCTCGCCAACCATCATGGTTGTCCACGCCACGGCGCACTGGCCGAGTATGTTGACGTGGACGATTCCTGCGAAGGAATCCGGCTACTCCCCAAGGGGACGCGAAGCTTAGCATCGCGATTCGCGCGTGGCGCATTTCCAGCGAAACGCGCAGGCAGGGCTGGTTTGTATAGCGATGGCTATATCGCGAGCGCAACGGTGGCTGGTAGTGCCGGCCGCTGGCCGGCATGCGCAACGGCGAGAGCGTGCCAAGCAAGCTTGGCACCTACCGAAGCGGTTTCGGGTGATTTCAGGAGCTGAAGGCGATTGCCGGCCAGCGGCCGGCACTACCTCAATCTTCTTCCGGCGGCAGCACGATGGCGTCGTCGTCGATCGCCAGCTTGCCGGCCATCAGCACGGCCTGGGTGCGGTTGGTCACGCCCAGCTTGCGCAGGATGGCGGTGACGTGGGCCTTGATCGTTGCTTCGGAGACGTTGAGGTCGTAGGCGATCTGCTTGTTCAAGCGGCCTGCGCCCAGCATCTGCAGTACGCGGAACTGCTGCGGGGTCAGCTCGCGCAGGCGCTGGCCGACTTCGCGCTCTTCGCTGCCGGTGGGCGGCACGTTGTGCGCTTCCGGTGGCGCCCAGGTCTCGCCATCGAGGATGGTGCCCAGTGCATGACCGATGGTGTCCGAATCCGCAGACTTCGGAATGAAGCCCAGCGCGCCGTGGTCGAGCGCGCGGCGCATCACCGTCGCCTCTTCGCGCGCGGACACCACTACCACCGGCAGGTGCGGATGCAGCGAGCGCATGTGCACCAGCGCGTTGAAACCCTGCGCACCGGGCATGTTGAGGTCCATCAGGACCAGGTCGGCGTCGTTGTGCTGGTCGGCCAGCGCATACAGCGCTTCCACGCTGTCTGCCTCGAACAGCTGCACGCCGGGGATGACCCGCTGCACGGCGCCGCGCAGGGCTTCGCGGAACAGCGGGTGGTCATCGGCAATCAGGAGGGTGGTCATGGTCGGGGGGAACCGTGGGGGAAAGCAGATGGGGTCAGAGCCCTTTCCTTGCGGAAAGGGATCCGACCCCGGTCGTACATCAGCGCACCTTGCGCTCGTCCACCAGTGACGCCACCACCGACGGATCAGCCAGGGTCGAGGTGTCGCCGAGCTGGTCCGGCGCGTTCTCGGCGATCTTGCGCAGGATGCGGCGCATGATCTTGCCCGAGCGGGTCTTCGGCAGGCCCGGTGCCCACTGCAGGTGGTCGGGCGTGGCGATCGGGCCGATCTCCTTGCGCACCCAAGCGATCAGCTCCTTGTGCAGCTCGTCGCTCGGTGCCTCTTCGGCCACCAGGGTGACGTAGGCGTAGATGCCCTGGCCCTTCACGTCGTGCGGGAAGCCGACCACGGCCGCTTCGGCCACCTTCGGGTGCGAGACCAGCGCGCTTTCCACTTCGGCGGTGCCGATGCGGTGGCCCGACACGTTGATCACGTCATCGACGCGGCCGGTGATCCAGTAATAGCCGTCCTCGTCGCGTCGGCAACCGTCGCCGGTGAAGTAGCTGCCCGGGTAGGTGCGGAAATAGGTATCGATGAAACGCTGGTGGTCGCCGTACACCGTGCGCATCTGGCCCGGCCAGGAATCACGGATGATCAGGTTGCCCTCGGTCGGGCCGTCCTGGATCTCGCCATCGGCATTGACCAGCGCCGGCTGCACGCCGAAGAAGGGCAGGGTGGCCGAACCCGGCTTGAGGTCCATCGCGCCGGCCAGCGGCGAGATCAGGATGCCGCCGGTCTCGGTCTGCCACCAGGTATCGACGATCGGGCAGCGGCTGTCGCCGACCACCTCGTAGTACCAGCGCCAGGCTTCCGGGTTGATCGGCTCGCCGACGCTGCCGAGCAGGCGCAGCGAGGCGCGCGAGGTCTTCTTCACCGGCTCCTCGCCTTCGCGCATCAGCGCACGGATGGCGGTCGGGGCGGTATAGAAGATGGTCACCTTGTGCTTGTCGATGACGTTCCAGAAGCGCGAGGTGTCCGGGTAGTTCGGCACGCCTTCGAACATCAGCGAGGTCGCGCCGTTGGCCAGCGGCCCGTACACGATGTAGCTGTGGCCGGTGACCCAGCCGACGTCGGCGGTGCACCAGTAGATGTCGTCCTCGCGCAGGTCGAACACCGCTTCATGGGTGTAGGCCGCGTACAGCAGGTAACCGCCGGTGGTGTGCAGCACGCCCTTCGGCTTGCCGGTGGAACCGGAGGTGTAGAGGATGAACAGCGGGTCTTCCGCGTTCATGCGTTCCGGTTCGCAGGTGGCCGGCTGGCTGTCCACCACATCGTGGAACCAGCGGTCGCGCGGGGCCTGCATGTCCACCGCGCCGCCGGTGTGGCGCACCACCAGCACGGTTTCCACGGTATTGGTGCCCGGCAGCTTCAGCGCGGCATCGACGTTGGCCTTCAGCGGAATCCTGCGGCCACCGCGCAGGCCCTCGTCGGCGGTGATGATCAGCTTGCTCTGGCAGTCGCTGACACGGTCGGCGATCGAGTTCGGCGCGAAGCCACCGAACACCACCGAGTGGATCGCACCGATGCGCGCGCAGGCCAGCATGGCCACGGCGGCGTCGACGATCATCGGCAGGTAGATGGTGACGCGGTCGCCCTTCTTGACGCCGAGATTGCGCAGTGCATTGCCGAGGCGGCAGGTGCGCTCGTACAGCTCGCGGTAGGTCACGTGCTGGGCCGGTGCATCCGGGCCGTCCGGCTCGAACAGCAGGGCGGTCTTGTCGCCGCGCGTTTCCAGCTGGCGATCCAGGCAGTTCACGCTGGCATTGAGCTCGCCATCTTCGAACCACTTGATGTGGAAGTCGGACAGGTCGTAGCTGACGTTCTTGATCCTGGTCGGCTTGCGCATCCACTGCAGGCGCTCGGCGGCCTTGCCCCAGAAACCATCCGGGTCGGTCACCGAAGCCTGGTACTGCTGTTCGTACGACGTCTTGTCGATGCGTGCCTTGGCGGCGAACTGCGGATCGACGGGGTAGATATCAGCCATGGCACCCTCACTTGCACGTTGACTTTGTATGTGCGGTCGCAGCATCGCAGCGACCGATCCCCTTCAGTTTGCCCCATCCACCCCCGGCCGCGTCACCACTCTGGTTAGACCATGGTCGAAAGTGAGCGCCCAGCAGGGCCGGGTTCGACCAATGGCGAATAGCCGCTATACATAATCGCCCCGCAGTCTCGGCTCGACCGTGCCCCACGCGCGGCATCACCTTGCCACTTGGGAGAGAGGGCAACATGAGCCACCGTACGTTGAAAGCCGTGCGCACACCTTTGGCGGCCTGCCTGTTGGTCGCCCTGGTCGCACCGGGCATGGCGTTCGCTGAGACCGCCAAAGAGAAGGCACTGGAAGCACGCGTTGCCGAACTGGAACGCCAGGTCCAGCTGCTGCTGTCTTCGCAGCAACAACAACAGACCCAGATCAGCCAGACCCAGCAGGCGGTGACCGAAGTGCGCACGGTGCAGGCCGAGCAGAAGCCGGTCGCCTCGGTGCCGGCCGGCAAGCAGCCGATCCAGGTCACCACCATCACCCCGGGCGCCGCGCCGGGCACCACGGTCAAGATCGGTGGCTTCATCAAGGCCGACTTCCTGGCCACCCAGACCAGCGATGGTCAGCTGGCCGACGACGCCACCGGCCGCTCGCTGTACCTGCCGGGCCAGACCCCGGTGGAAGGCGCCGGCGGCAGCGGCAAGCGTTCGGGCACCGACTTCAATGCCCATGCCAAGTTCTCGCGCTTCAACCTGGGCATCGACAACGTGAGCGAATCGGGCAACAAGGCCGGTGCGTTCTTCGAGATGGACTTCTTCGGCAACTCGCTGGGCAACCAGACCGCCACCAATACCTACGGCGTGACCCTGCGTCATGCCTACATGTACTGGAACAACTGGATGGCCGGCCAGACCTGGTCCAACTTCATGGACGCGGCGTCGCTGCCGGAAGCGGTCGACTTCGTCGGCCCCACCGACGGCGTGATCTTCGTGCGCCAGGCCCAGGTGCGCTACACCCAGGGCGGCTTCAGCGTCGCACTGGAAAACCCGGAAACCACCACCCTCACCGGAACCCGCAACCCGGTCACCGGCGCCTGGACCAACACCAGCGCCAACTCCGACCGTGGCAGCCTGCCTGACCTGACCCTGCGCTATGGCTGGAAGGGTGACTGGGGCACCTTCGGTGTCGGCGGCATCGTCCGTCAGCTGAAGGTCGACAACCAGGCCACCGGCGCCAAGGCCGACAAGGTGGCTGGCGGCCTGACCCTGGGCGGCAAATGGGTGATGGGTGACAGCGATTCGCTGCACTACCAGCTGACCGGCGGCGAAGGCATCGCTCGCTACATCGGCCTGGGCATCACCGCCGATAGCGCCTACGACGTGGCCCGCGACGAGCTCAACCCGACCGGCGTGCTGGCCGGCTACGTGGGCTGGCGGCATGCGTTCTCGCCGAAGCTGCGCACCAACCTGATCTATGCGCGCAGCGACTACGACAACGACAGCATCCTGGGCCCGCTGGTGACCAAGAGCGTGCAGAGCATCCGCGGCAACATCTTCTATTCGCCGCTGCCCAAGGTCGATATCGGCGCCGAACTGATGTACGGCCGTCGCGAAGTGGAGAACGGCAACAAGGGTGACATCACCCGATTGCAGTTCACCACGAAGTACAGCTTCTAAGAGCGTGCCGGCCAGCGGCCGGCACCTACCGAGATGGGGTGCCGGCCAAGGTCGGCACCTACCGAGATGGGGTGCCGGCCAAGGTCGGCATCTACCGAATTGAGTGCCGACCAACGGTCGGCACCCACCAACAACGATTGCTTCGGAGGGGAAGCGTCCCATGTCCAGTACACCCAGCACCGCACATAAAGCGGGCACCCTGACCAAGGGCCACAAGAAGGTCATCTTCGCCTCGAGCCTCGGCACGGTCTTCGAGTGGTATGACTTCTTCCTGTACGGCTCGCTCGCGGCCATCATCGCCAAGCAGTTCTTCAGCGGCGTCAATGAAACCACGGGCATGATCTTCGCCCTGCTGGCGTTTGCCGCCGGCTTCTTCGTGCGTCCGTTCGGCGCGGCCTTCTTCGGCAGCCTCGGCGACCGCATCGGCCGCAAGTACACCTTCCTGGTCACCATCCTGATCATGGGCATCTCGACCTTCCTGGTCGGCGTGCTGCCCAACTACGCCTCGATCGGTTTCGCCGCACCGGTGATCCTGATCATCCTGCGCCTGGCCCAGGGCCTGGCGATGGGCGGCGAGTACGGCGGTGCCGCCACCTACGTGGCCGAGCACGCGCCGGACGACAAGCGCGGCCTGTACACCAGCTTCATCCAGTGCACCGCCACGCTCGGCCTGTTCATGTCGCTGCTGATCATCCTGGCCTGCCGTTACTTCCTGGGCAATGAAGCCTTCGAAGCCTGGGGCTGGCGCATTCCGTTCCTGGTCTCGATCCTGCTGCTGGGCGTGTCGGTGTGGATCCGCCTGCAGCTGAGCGAGTCGCCGCTGTTCCAGCAGATGAAGTCGGAAGGCAAGGGCTCCAAGACGCCGTTCCGTGACAGCCTGAAGGGCGGCAACCTGAAGCTGATGCTGCTGGTCCTGCTCGGTGCGGCGGCCGGCCAGGCCGTGGTCTGGTACGGCGGCCAGTTCTACGCGCTGTTCTTCCTCAGCAGCATGCTGAAGGTCGATGCCACCACCTCCTACCTGCTGATCGCGGCCGCGCTGGCGCTGGGCGTGCCGTTCTTCATCTTCTTCGGCTGGCTGTCCGACCGCATTGGCCGCAAGAAGATCATCCTGGCCGGCTGCCTGCTGGCGGCCATCACCTACATCCCGATCTTCAAGGGCCTGACCCACTTCGCCAACCCGGCCATCGAAGAAGCGCGTGCATCCTCGCCGGCGCTGGTCGTCGCCGATCCGAACACCTGTTCATTCCAGTTCGATCCGGTGGGCCTGCGCAAGTTCACCAGCTCCTGCGACGTGGCTACCGCCGCGCTGACCAAGGCTGGTGTGCCGTACGACGTACAGCCCGCTGCCGCCGGTTCGCTGGCGATGGTGAACGTGGGCAGCGCCAGCGTCACCTCGTATGAGGCCGCCGGCCTGACCAAGGAAGAAGGCAAGGCCAAGGCTGACGCGTTCGGTGCGGAACTGAAGACCGCCCTGACCACCGCCGGCTACCCGGCCAAGGCCGATGGCGCCCGCATCAACATCGCCGGCACCATCTTCATGCTGTGGCTGCTGGTGCTGTACGTGACCATGGTCTACGGCCCGATCGCCGCTTACCTGGTCGAACTGTTCCCGACCCGCATCCGCTACACCTCGATGTCGCTGCCGTACCACATCGGCAACGGCTGGTTCGGTGGCTTCCTGCCGGCGATCTCGTTCGCGCTGGTGGCCGGTACCGGCAACCTCTACTACGGCCTGTGGTACCCCATCATCATCGCGCTGATGTCGGTGGTGATCGGCGGCCTGTTCCTGCGTGAGACCAAGGACGTGGATATCACCAAGTAACCGGTGTGCCGACCAACGGTCGGCACCCACCGGGTTTCAGGGGCCGCGGTGCAGACCGCGGCCTTTCCGTTTGTGGGGCGTGCCCACTCGGCTCGCAATCCGGTAGTGCCGGCCGCTGGCCGGCAACGGCTTTATGTCCGCGGAGATTCATGAGGTTGCCGGCCAGCGGCCGGCACTACCATTGGGTTGCGCAGCACCCCGTATAGTCGGCCCATGACCACCACTACGCCGGAAGACCTTCCCGCCCTCCTGCACACCCTGCGCAGCGCCTGGCAGTCGCAGCGCCCTTCGCCCGACCAGCGCGAAGCTGACCTGCGCCGCCTGCGCGAGGCGTTGAAGCCACGCCTGGACGAAATGGCGCAGGCCATCGCCGAGGACTTTGGCCATCGCGCCCACGTGGAATCGAAGCTGGCCGATGGCATGAGCGTGCTGTCGGCCATCGATCACCTGCGCCGCCACCTGCGGCGCTGGTCGAAGCCGCAGCGGGTCGGTGCAGGCTGGAAGCTGTGGCCGGCGCGTGCGCAGCTGCGGCCGACGCCGCTGGGCGTGGTCGGGGTGATCTCGCCCTGGAACTACCCGGTTACGCTGGCGCTGGTGCCGCTGGCCACCGCGATTGCCGCCGGCAACCATGTGTTGCTGAAGCCCTCGGAACACACACCACGCACCAGTGCATTCCTGGCCGATCTGCTGGCCAGTGTGTTCCCGCCCGATCGCGTGGCGGTGGTGCAGGGCGGGGCGGATGTGGCGGCGGCGGTGTCCTCGCTGCCGCTGGACCATCTGCTGTTCACCGGCTCGACGGCCGTCGGTCGCAAGGTGATGGCGGCCGCCGCCGAGCATCTGGTGCCGGTCACGCTGGAGCTGGGCGGCAAGTCGCCGGCGATTGTCTGCCGCGATTTCCCGCTGGACAAAGCCGCCGCGCGGTTCGCCACCGGGAAATGGTTCAACGCCGGGCAGACCTGCATCGCGCCGGATTACGTGCTGATCGACACCGTGCGCCAGCGCGAGTTCGTACAGGCGCTGCAGCAGCAGGTGCGCGAGCGCTATGGCGACTTCAGCGATGCCGACGACTACACCCGCATCATCAATGAAGGCCAGTACCGGCGCCTGCAGGGCTATCTGGCACAGGCGCGCGAACGCGGCGTGCCGGTGATTCCGCTGGCGCAGGTGGATGAGGCGCGCGCCGACCGCGAGCGCCTGCTGGTGCCGACCGTGGTGCTGGACCCGCCGGACGACCTGGACCTGATGCGCGAGGAGATCTTCGGGCCGATCCTGCCGGTGCGGGCCTATCCGGATCTGGATGCCGCGCTGGCCGACGTGCTGTCCCGCGACCGGCCGTTGGCGCTGTATCCCTTCAGCCATGACCGGGCCACGGTGGAGCGCATCCTCGGCCAGGTGGTGGCCGGTGGGGTGACGGTGAATGACACGCTGCTGCACTTCGCCGCCGATGGCCTGCCGTTTGGCGGGGTCGGGGCCAGCGGCATGGGCGCGTACCACGGCCGCGCCGGGTTCGATGCGATGAGCAAGCGGCTGCCGGTGCTGTGGCAGTCGCGCTGGGCGGCCAGCGACCGGCTGCGGCCGCCGTATTCGAAGATTGCGGGGTTGTTGAAGCTGCTGCTTCGGTAGTGCCGGCCGCTGGCCGGCAACCGCATGGACCGTCGGCAAGACCCTGCAGTTGCCGGCCAGCGGCCGGCACTACCGGTGGGTGCCCACCTGGGGTGGCACGCGTGCCAAGCGCACCCGGGTAGAATGCCTGCATGAAGATCGCCTCGTGGAACGTCAATTCGCTCAATGTCCGCCTGCCGCACCTGGAGCAGTGGCTCAGGGAGTTCGGCCCGGACATCGTCGGTATCCAGGAAACCAAGCTGGAGGACCACAAGTTCCCCGATTCTGCGCTGATCGCCGCCGGCTACCGCAGCGTGTTCGCCGGCCAGAAGACCTACAACGGCGTGGCGCTGCTGTCGCGTGAGCCGGCGCAGGACGTGCAGATCGGCATTCCCGGCTTCGAGGACGAACAGAAGCGCGTCATTGCCGGTACCTTCGGCGACCTGCGGGTGATCAACCTGTACGTGGTCAATGGCCAGGACATCGGCACCGACAAGTACGACTACAAGCTGCGCTGGCTGGAAGCGGTGCATGCCTGGATCGCCGAAGAACTGCAGCGGCATCCGAAGCTGATCGTGATGGGTGACTTCAACATCGCCCCGGACGCGCGCGATGTGCACGACCCGGAGGTGTGGAACGACAACCACATCCTGACCTCCACCGCCGAGCGCGGCGCGCTCAACAAGCTGCTGCAGCTGGGCCTGCACGATGGCTTCCGCCTGCACAACGACGAGGCGGGCACCTTCAGCTGGTGGGATTACCGTGCCGCCGGCTTCCGCCGCAACCTGGGCCTGCGCATCGACCTGACCCTGGTCTCCGATGCGCTGAAGGGCAGCGCGGTGGCCTCGGGCATCGACCGCGAGCCGCGCACCTGGGAACGCCCGAGCGACCATGCGCCGGCCTGGGTGCAGATCGGTTGAACGAACAGGGCCCGACGATTGCCGGGCCCGTTCTGGATCATCTGCCGGCCAGTGGCCGGCACTACCCTCAGATCACCGTATGCTCTTGCGGGTGAACAGGTTGACGATCGCCAGCAGGATCACCGCGCCGATCAGCGAGAACAGGAAGGTGCGGATGGTGATCGCTTCGTTGATGCCGCCGCCGAACAGCCAGCCGGAAATCAGCGCGCCGACGATGCCGACCACGATGTTGAGGATGATGCCCTGCTGGGCATCGCGCTTCATGATGATGCTGGCCAGCCAGCCTACGATGCCGCCGACGATCAGCCAGATGATGATGCCCATGATCGAACCTCCGGTGGGAAACTGTGACCAGTTGACGCGCACGGCCGTGAACCCGTCGTGCAATTGCGTGATGGGCGCGTGCGGATGAGCCTGCCAGCCACCCTCGACGGCCCGTGGCGCTTCGGTCCGGTAACGGTCTGGCGGCGTCCGCACGTGCCGGGCCAGCGCGGTGAACCGCAGGCGCGGCAGGTACTGGCGCAGGCGCTGGGCACCGATCCGCAGACGCTGCCACTGGTCCGTGACGACAAGGGCCGGCCGGAGCTGAGCGGCCCGTTGGCCCACTACGGGACCGGCTGGAGCCACAGCGGTGAGGTGCTGCTGGTGGCGCTGGGCGAAGGCGTGCGGCTGGGCGTGGACCTGGAACTGCTGCGGCCGCGGCCGCGTCTTCTGGAGATCGTGCGGCGCTTCTTCCACCCGCAGGAGGTGGCCTGGCTGGAACGCCTGGACGAGGCCGACCGCGAGCACTGGTTCTTCCGCGTGTGGTGCGTCAAGGAAGCCATCCTGAAGGCGCACGGCCAGGGCATCTCGTTCGGCCTGCACCGCCTGCAGCTGGCGCCGGGGGCCGATGGCGCCCTGCACCTGCGCTGGTGCGACCCGGAACTGGGCGAGGCCGCGCGCTGGCACCTGCACGAATGGCAGGCCACCGGCCAGTTCCGTGCGGCGTTGGCCTGGTATCCGCACTGAAGCGGGGAATCAGCGCGCAAAACCGGCGATAATGGCGGCATGAGCGAACACCCACTTCCCGCCAGCGTGGCTGCCACGCTGGAACAGGGCCTGGCCAGCATGGGCCTGGACGCCGCGCTGGCGCCGCCGCTGCTGCGCTACCTGGCCCTGCTGCACCGCTGGAACGGCACCTACAACCTCACCGCCATCCGCGACCCGCAGGAGATGGTTACCCGCCACCTGCTCGATTCGCTGGCGATGCAGCCGTTCGTGGCTGATGGCAGCCTGGCCGACCTCGGTACCGGCCCCGGGTTGCCCGGCATCCCGCTGGCGATCGCCTGCCCGGGCCTGCAGGTCACCCTGGTGGAGAGCAACGGCAAGAAGGCGCGCTTCATGCGCGAGGCCGTGCGCCAGCTCGGCCTGGGCAACGCCCGCGTGGCCGAATCGCGGGCCGAAGCGCTGGACGAGGCCGGTCGTTACGACCAGCTGACCGCGCGCGCAATGGATACCCTGGCTGGCATCGTCCGCGTCGGCGGCCATCTGCTGCGCCCCGGTGGCGTGCTGCTGGCCATGAAGGGCGTCTACCCGCATGAGGAGATCGCGGAACTGCCGGCTGGCTGGCAGGTGCGTGAGGTGACCCCGCTGAGCGTGCCCGGCCTGGCCGGCGAACGCCACCTGGTCACCGTTACAGGTCCCTGATTCCCGCCGCCAGCCCTTTGTGGAACAACGGGTTGGCGATCCACGATTTCCGCAAGGGGCCGGTTGTACGCATAATGACCGGTCCCAACCATCCGTCGACGAGGCACACCCGCATGGCCCGCATCATCGCCATCGCCAACCAGAAGGGTGGCGTCGGCAAGACCACGACCGCCGTCAACCTGGCCGCTTCTCTGGCCAACGCACCCAAGCGCGTGCTGTTGGTCGACCTGGACTCGCAGGGCAACGCGACCATGGGCAGCGGCGTGGACAAGCGTGAGCTGGCGGCCTCCACCTGCGATCTGCTGCTGGGCGAGAACAGCGCCGCCGATGTGCGCGTGCAGACCGCCGAAGGCTACGACCTGCTGCCGGGCAACATCGACCTGACCGCCGCCGAGATCCAGCTGATGGGCCAGAGCGAGCGCGAGCAGCGCCTGAAGCGCGCACTGGCGCCGATCCGCGACGAGTACGACTACATCCTGATCGATTGCCCGCCGGCGTTGTCGCTGCTGACGCTCAACGCGCTGGCCGCCGCCGATTCGGTGATCGTGCCGATGCAGTGCGAGTACTACGCACTGGAAGGCCTGAGCGCGCTGGTGGAAACCATCGAAGCGCTGCGCACCAGCCTGAACCCGGCGCTGGAGATCGAAGGCGTGCTGCGCACCATGTTCGACGTGCGCAACAACCTGGCCAACGCAGTGTCGGCCGAGCTCACCGAGCACTTCGGCGACCGCGTGTTCCGCACCATCGTGCCGCGCAACGTGCGCCTGGCCGAGGCGCCCAGCCATGGCCAGAGCATCGTCGGCTACGACCGCGCCTCGCGCGGTGGCGTGGCCTACCTGGGCCTGGCCGGCGAGATCATCCGCCGCAACAACGAACGCAACAAGGCCGCCAAGGCCGTGGAGACCGTCTGATGACCAGCAGCAAGCCGGCAGCCAAGAAGCGAGGCCTCGGCCGTGGCCTGGACGCGCTGCTGGGCCCGAAAGGCGCGGTCAGCCAGGTGCAGGCCACCACCGCGGTGATTGAGCCGCTGCCGGGTGAAGTGCTGCGCAAGTTGCCGGTCGGCCAGCTGCAGCCGGGCAAGTACCAGCCGCGCCGCGAGATGGACGAGGGCAAGCTCTCCGAGCTGGCCGACTCGATCAAGTCGCAGGGCGTGATCCAACCGATCCTGGTGCGCCAGCTGCCGGCAGGCAACTACGAAATCGTCGCCGGTGAGCGCCGCTGGCGCGCATCGCAGCTGGCCGGCCTGGACGAAGTGCCGGTGGTGGTGCGCGAGCTGGAAGACCGCACCGTCATCGCGATGGCGCTGATCGAGAACATCCAGCGCGAAGACCTCAACCCGCTGGAAGAAGCCGAGGCGCTGCAGCGCCTGATCAGCGAGTTCACCCTGACCCATGCCGAGGCCGCCGAGGCCGTCGGCCGCTCGCGCGCGGCGGTGTCCAACCTGCTGCGCCTGCTGGAGCTGCCGGTGGCGATCCGCTTGCTGCTGGAAACCCGCCGCCTGGAAATGGGCCACGCCCGCGCGCTGCTGACCCTGGCTCCCGAGCTGGCTGGCAAGCTGGCGCAGGAAGCGGCCGATGAAGGCTGGTCGGTGCGCGAGGTCGAGCGCCGTGCGCAGGCCTTCGCGGCCGGCAAGGTGCCGAGCAACCGCCCGGTGGCGACGCCGAAGGTGCAGCAGGCCGACATCGCCTCGCTGGAAACCGAACTGTCCGAAGCACTGGGTGCCAAGGTGGCGATCAACCACGGCCGGGGCGGCAAGGGCAAGCTGATCATCCACTACACCGATCTGGATACCCTGGACGGCGTGCTGGAAAAGCTGCGTACGCGCCAGGGCTGAGCCCGGCGCCGCGTCAGGGGGTGCGGCCTGTTCCCGCCGCGTCCTGCAGATGACAGGGAACGCACCGCCGCGCGTGCCGGGGATGCACTGCTCTCCGGTCCGTGGCCTCATCCAGGGAACAGGACATGAGCAACGAATACGAGGACGTCAGCCCGGACGGCACCCAGATACTGGTACATCGCCGCGAAAAGGACTTCGTGCCCGCCATCGGCGAAGAACAGCACATCGAGGCGATCAGCGCCCATCTCGAACGCCATCTGGGCCCGGTGTCCGGTGTCTTCCACGAGATCATCTCCGATCTGGTGCACATCGACGTGCACGTGGTGCCGGCCAATGACCACTGCCCATACCTGCGCCTGGTCACCTCCGGCATGAGCGACCTGCCGATGACCGTGCCCGCCGAGGTGGACGCGGACGTGCCGCGCTACATGGAACTGATGGTGACCCTGCCGGCCGACTGGCCGATCTCCCAGGACGCCTTCGAGGACGAGCGCAATTACTGGCCGGTGCGCCTGCTGAAGGGCATGGCACGGTTGCCGCACGAGTACGACACCTGGCTGGGCTTCGGCCACACCATTCCCAACGGCCATCCCAGCGAGCCCTACGCGCCGGGCGTGGGTTTCGACGGTGCCATCGTGCTGTCGCCGGTGACCGCCCCGGAGGACTTCGCCACGCTGGCGCTGGAGGACGGCAGGACCATCAGCTTCATGAGCCTGGTTCCGCTGTACCCGGAAGAGATGGACCTGAAGCTGAGGAAGGGCGCCGAGGCGCTGCTCGACCGCTTCGATGCGAAGAACATCCAGGACGTGATCGAACCCGGCCGCACCAACGTGGCGAAGAAGCGTTTCGGATTGTTCTGAGACCGGTAACATCAGGGGCCTGAATTTCGTTTCCAGGCCCCTGTCATGACCATCCTGCTCACCGGCGCTGCCGGCTTCATCGGTGCCTACACCGCCCGCGCGCTGCTGGAGGCCGGCCAGCCCGTGGTTGGCCTGGACAACTTCAACGACTACTACGACCCGCAGATCAAGCGCGACCGCGTGGCCGCGCTGTGCCCGGCGCTGGACCTGCGCACCCTGGACCTGACCGACCAGCAGGGTCTGGCGGCACTGTTCGACGAGGTGAAGCCGACTGCGGTGATCCACCTGGCCGCGCAGGCCGGCGTGCGCTATTCGCTGGAAAACCCGCACGCCTACGTCGACAGCAACCTGGTCGGCTTCGTCAACATGCTCGAACTGTGCCGCCACCGTGGCGTGCAGCACCTGGTGTATGCCTCCAGCAGCTCGGTCTACGGCGATTCGGCCACGCCGCCGTTCTCCGAGGACCAGCGCGTGGACCAGCCGCGCTCGCTGTACGCGGCGACCAAGGCGGCCAACGAGCTGATGGCCTACACCTACGCGCAGCTTTACGGCCTGCATGCCACCGGCCTGCGCTTCTTCACCGTGTATGGCCCGTGGGGCCGGCCGGACATGGCACCGCTGCTGTTCTCGCGTGCGGTGCTGGCCGGGCGGCCGATCGACGTGTTCAACGAGGGCCGCATGCAGCGTGATTTCACACATGTCTCCGACATCGTGTCGGGTATCCTCGGCGCGCTCGCGCATCCGGCCGATGGTCCGGTACCGCACCGGGTGTTCAACCTCGGCAACCATACGCCGGTCGAGCTGGAGCGCTTCATCAGCGTGATCGAGCAGGCCGCCGGTCGCCCCGCGCAGAAGGTCTACAAGCCGATGCAGCCGGGCGACATGGTGCGCACGATGGCCGATACCCGGCGCGCCCATGACGCATTCGGCTTCGACGCGGTGACCCCGATCGAAGAAGGGTTGCCCCCCGTCGTGCAGTGGTGCCGCGAGTATTTTGGCGACCGCGCCTGAGGACGGATCCTCACACAGCCGGATTCATCTTCGGATAACCTCGGCTTCGGAGAATGCGCGGTCTTTGTCCCCCTTTGGCCGAGTGCCTTATGAGCCAACCCGAGCTTTCCGTTGTCGTCCCGGTGTTCAACGAACGCGACAACGTCGCCCCGCTGGTTGCCGAAATCACCGCTGCACTGCGTGGCCGGCTGCCGTTCGAGATCGTCTACATCGATGATCACTCGCGCGATGACACCCTGGCGGTGCTGCAGGGCCTGAAGGCGACCACACCGGAACTGCGGGTGCTGCACCATGTGAACCAGAGCGGGCAGAGCACCGCCGTGCGCACCGGTGTCAAGCACGCACGTGCGCCGTGGATCGCGACCCTGGATGGCGATGGCCAGAACGATCCGGCCGACATTCCCAAGCTGCTGGCCGCGCGCGATGGCGCCGAGGCGCAGGTGAAGCTGTTCGCCGGCTGGCGGGTCAACCGCCAGGACAGCGGCAGCAAGCGCTGGGCCAGCAAGTGGGCCAACGCCATCCGCGCGCGCATGCTGCGCGACGATACGCCCGATACCGGCTGCGGCATCAAGCTGTTCGAGCGCAGCGCGTTCCTCGACCTGCCGTACTTCGACCACATGCACCGCTACCTGCCCGCGCTGATGCAGCGTGCCGGCTGGAAGACCACCAGCGTGCCGGTCAACCACCGCCACCGTACCGCCGGCGTGTCCAAGTACAACAACCTGGGCCGTGCACTGGTCGGCATCCGTGACCTGCGCGGCGTGGCGTGGCTGATCACCCGCAGCAAGCGCACCGCGGTGGAGGAGCGTTGATGGATCTGGAGCTGCACTGGCTCGACCAGCCGCTGACCTGGTTGTACTGGACCGGCCTGCATGTGACCGGCTGGAAGCTGATCGGCTATACCGGCGCGCTGATGTTCGGCGGCCGCTGGCTGGTCCAGTTCATCGCGTCCAAGCGTGCGGGCAAGCCGGTGATTCCGCGCCTGTTCTGGTACATGAGCGTGGTCGGCAGCCTGATGACGCTGAGCTACTTCCTGTTCTCGGCCAAGCAGGACTCGGTGGGCGTGCTGCAGAACCTGTTCCCGGCGTTCACCGCGCTGTACAGCCTGCAGCTGGACATCAAGCACCGGGGCTGGAAGCGGGACAAGGCCAGCCATTGAGACTGCGCCGGGATGCGGTCTGCCGTGGGTAGAGTCGACTGTCAGTCGACTTTCGCGCGGAGCGCGGGGTTTGCTGCATATGGCGGAAGAGCAGCCGACTGACAGTCGGCTCTACCACGCGCCTTCGGCGCTGGGGCCCCGGCCTGCGGCCGGTTCCCGGCCCTGCCTGCCGTGGGTAGAGTCGACTGTCAGTCGACTTTCGCGCGGAGCGCGGGGTTTGCTGCATGTGGCGGAAGAGCAGCCGACTGACAGTCGGCTCTACCACG
>NZ_JCAFRT010000026.1:0-44881 GCF_059368495.1 Stenotrophomonas sp. YJH_SMC_91
CCGTGAAGCCACGCTCGATCACCTGCTTCACCGCCTCTGCCCGGAACTCATCCGTGTACTGCTTGCTGTTGCCCATAAACACCTCGGTCATTGCCATCAATTATGGCAACCGGATGTCTACGAAAGGCTGGCCGGTCCAAAATCATCAGCATTGATGTCACCTCTGGACTTCGCGTCAAATCCTCCGGGGAGATCCAGTCTCCTGCTCTGGGGGGCGGTCACGAGGTGAGCCATGCTGCCCAGCATGATCGGGTTGGATTGTCCGCTTTCCAGGCTTCGCTTGTTGCGCCACAGTCCAACTCGGAGAGCAACGGCGTGATGCAGATCCGAGTCGGCGTATCTTCGGAGGAGGCGCGGGCTACGGGGGTGGAGACCCGGGCCGCGCGTGAGCTGGGGGAGCCTGCCCGGAAGAGCTACAGCGACACGAACGGCACGGTTAATGTCTGCTCCCCCACCAGCAATCGGGAGTGTTGAATGAACCGCGTTCTGATGCTTGCGTTGGCCTTGTCCAGTGCCTCATGTCGCGCCGGTGAGGAGCTCCCTGGGCCTTGCCAGGCGGCAAGCAGTCCGGTGGAGTCCATTGCGCCGATCGTTTCCGCCGCGACTGAGATGCAGGTGCGTGGCTCTGTCGTGGCGACCGTCGTCGTTGAAGAGGATGGGCGGGTGACAAATCCCGTCATCACGCGGTCACAGTTTGAAGCGCTGGACCGGGGGAGGGTCGACAATGCTGCTTATGAGCGCGCAGCCTTGGTTGCCGTGGCGAAGTGGCGTTTCCCTCCGGTCCCATCCCGGTGCACCAGGAAGGTCACATTCGATTTCCAACGTCTGGATTGAATGAGCCCGGTCAGGCCATGGAAGGCGTTGGCAATCCCCGCCATGGGGCAGCGCGAGTTGGGGAGAAGATCTGCCTCAATAAGCAAGATCGAAATAGTAGATCTTCTTTGCTCCGAACACGCCGCAACCTTCGCTGGTGAGTGCGTGGAAGCCGATCGGTGTCCGCGATGACGCCGCCGACAGGATGGCCGCGTACTTTTCCCGTCCGGATTTGTCGCTGGCCAGATCGATTGTCCAGCGCCCGTCGGAAGCACACTCGTTGTTGGTGGGCTGGCCTTCCAGCCACACGGAAACGAACGTGGATTCGACAACCAGTTTGGTGATTTTTCCGGTCTGGTGTGTATCGGCCCATGCGCTGCCGGACAGCAGCAGTGCACCGAGCGTGATAGCGAGCTGTTTCATGTCTTCCCTGCAGGCCCGGAGGATCAAGCCCTATATATAGCGCAGCAGGTGCCGGATCTGATGAGCACGAGCATCACCAGTTGCCGCAGATAGCCGCCGATCACCCCGGCCAGCACCCCGGGCGCGATCCGCATGGCCAGCCGGAACCATCGCCCGGTGCGTTCCCGCAGCCATGGCAGTACCACCGTTACCTGTGCGGCCAGCAGCAACACCACCACATCCATCCCCAGTGCATCGATCAGCGACAGCAGCGGCAGCAGGTCGGGATTGCAGGCCAGTACAAGCAACAACACGCTGCACAGCAGCGCGAAGGCGCGGCGCCCGGTGGGCAGGGTGGTCCAGCGCAGTAAACGATCAATCAGGGGCATGAAGCTTCTGCTCCTTGTCAGAGCGGTGCTCGCAGGCGGTCATTCCGCGCGGACGGGCTGCCGCAGCACGGTCTTCAACCGCGTCGCGTCGGTCCTGCGCGGGTCGCTCAGGTAGATCTCATGATGGGGGCCGGCAAAGGTGTAACCCAGTGCGGGCATCAGTTCGTCGTGCAGATGGGCCAGGGCCGGACCCTCGTCATCGTAGGCGCCTACGTGAAGCGTCTGCAGGCAGAGGCCCTCTTCAAGAATGTCGTGGCGAAGGCTTGCCGGAACGTCGCCCAGTTTCTTCGCCGCCTTGGCAATGGCAGCCTCCAACTGCGCTGGACGGATCCCATCCGGCGTGCGGATCATCGCCGTCCACCTCCACTCATCCTTGCGGCGTGCCACAAAGCTCGACGGATCCTCGGCGGTCCAAAGCGCTTCCAGCGGTGGCACCACGTAGTCCTGGCCCCCGGCCTTAAGGGCGAACTTCAGTGCATAGCTCACCGAGTACAGCCATTGCACTGCCTGCAGGTAGGCCGGGGCGGTGTTCGGGTCGCCGCGACCGTCGACCATCAGGTAGGGCAGGGGCGGTACATCGACCGGTACGAACTGGCCGGCGGGCGGGTGATAGAGTGCCCGGTCGCGCTTCTTGAAGTCGATCTTGTCCATCGGGGTCTTCCTCCTGTGCCGAGCATCCCATGCTAGGCACCCGTCAGCACGCCTGAACCGATTCAGGTGACTTTGCCGAACGAGGGCGAACGGCCCGCGAACGTCCAGGGCCGGAATGCCGCCCTGGGTCATGCGCCCCGTCATGCCCGCGCGGTGCGACAACGTGTCGCAGCCAGAATCGGGCCTTTCCTGCGCTCGATCAATGTCAATGCCTTTCTTAAATGGTGGGTGACGGCCTAAAATTGAAAGGCTGACTCGACCCACCTCCCTACCTGTCTTCCGGACCGGTGGGACCGGCTTTGGCCGGAACAGGCAGGACGGGGAACGGCATTCCCTCGCAATTGGATCGACCGATGATTCCGTTGAAAACCCTTGGGCGCTGGTTGCGCCCGGGCCTGCTGCTGTCGTTGCTGGTGATGCTCACCGGCTGCGATGCCGTGGCCATCCTCAGTCCGAAGGGCCAGATCGGCCAGGATGAGAAGACCCTGCTGATCACGGCCACCGTGCTCATGCTGCTGGTCGTCATCCCGGTCATCATCATGACCCTGACCTTCGCGTGGAAGTATCGCGCCTCCAACACCAAGGCCCGTTACGAGCCGAAGTGGTCCCACTCGACGGCGATCGAGGTGGTGGTGTGGTCCATTCCCTGCATGATCGTGCTGGTGCTGGCGGTCCTGACCTGGCGTTCGTCGCACGCGCTGGACCCGTATCGTCCGCTGGAATCGGACGTCAAGCCGGTCACCATCGAGGCGATCTCGCTGGACTGGAAGTGGCTGTTCATCTATCCGGAAGAGAAGGTGGCGGTCGTCAACGAAATCAAGTTCCCGGTCAACACGCCGCTGAACTTCAAGATCACGTCCGATTCGGTGATGAATGCCTTCTTCATCCCGCACCTGGGCAGCATGATCTACTCGATGGCTGCGATGGAGACCAAGCTCCACCTGATCGCCAACGAGACCGGTGAATTCCCGGGCATGTCCTCGCACTACAGTGGCGCAGGCTTTGCCAAGATGCACTTCACCGCCTACTCGGTCACCGATGCCGAATACCGCCAGTGGCTGGACCAGGTCCGTGCCGGTGAGCAGACCCTGGACAAGGCCTCGTTCAAGGCCCTGGGTGAAGCACGCAACGCCGAGTGGTATCCGGTCACCTACTTCGGCAAGACCGAAGAAGGCCTGTTCGACTGGGTCATCGCCAAGCACATGGGCGACAACAAGCATTACGGCATGAAGCACTCGCACGCCGGTGCCGCCGCTGCCGATGCCGCCAGCCATGAAGCGCACGAGGGGCATGCCCCCAGTGACGCGCATGATTCCAAGGAATCGGGTGAAAACCTGGATGCCACCGAACACGAACACGCTGGCCATGCTGGCCACGCGGGTTCGGGAGAATGAACATGTTGGGAAAACTCTCTCTTGAGTCGATCCCCCACGATCCGATCGTGCTGACCACCCTGGTCGGCGCGGTGCTGGGTGGCCTGGGCGTCATGGCCCTGATCACCAAGTTCAAGCTGTGGGGCTATCTGTGGAAGGAGTGGTTCACCTCGGTGGATCACAAGAAGATCGGCGTGATGTACCTCATCGTCGCCTTCGTCATGCTGCTGCGCGGCTTCTCCGACGCCATCATGATGCGTACCCAGCAGGCGCTCGCCGTCGGCGGGTCCGAGGGTTACCTGCCGCCGCATCACTACGACCAGATCTTCACCGCCCACGGCGTGATCATGATCTTCTTCGTGGCGATGCCGCTGATCACCGGCCTGATGAACCTGGCCGTGCCGCTGCAGATCGGTGCGCGCGACGTCGCGTTCCCGTTCGTCAACTCGCTCAGCTTCTGGCTGTTCGTGTCGGGCGCTGTGCTGATCATGCTGTCGCTGTGGATCGGTGAGTTCGCTGCCACCGGCTGGCTGGCGTTCCCGCCGTTGTCGGGCATCGAATACAGTCCAAGCGTCGGCATGGACTACTACATCTGGGGTCTACAGGTCGCAGGCCTGGGTACCACGCTGAGCGGTATCAACTTCTTCATCACCATCCTGAAGATGCGTACCCCCAGCATGAAGCTGATGCAGATGCCGGTGTTCACCTGGACCGCCCTGGTGACCAACGTGCTGATCGTCGCTGCCTTCCCGGTGCTGACCATCACCCTGGTGCTGCTGACCCTGGACCGTTACCTGGGTACGCACTTCTTCACCAATGACGGTGGCGGCAACGCCATGCTGTACATCAACCTGATCTGGATCTGGGGTCACCCGGAGGTGTACATCCTGGTCCTGCCGGCGTTCGGTGTGTTCTCCGAAGTCATCGCGACCTTCTCGCGCAAGGCGCTGTTCGGCTACAAGGGCATGGTCTACGCCACCGCCTGCATCGGCGTGCTGTCGTTCATCGTGTGGCTGCATCACTTCTTCACCATGGGCTCGGGTGCCAACGTCAATGCCTTCTTCGGCATCACGACGATGATCATCTCGATCCCGACCGGCGTGAAGATCTTCAACTGGCTGTTCACCATGTTCCGCGGCCGCGTGCACTTCACCACCCCGGTGCTGTGGACCATCGGCTTCATGGTCACCTTCGTCATCGGCGGCATGACCGGCGTGATGCTGGCGATCCCGGCCATCGACTTCGTGCTGCACAACAGCCTGTTCCTGATCGCCCACTTCCACAACGTCATCATCGGCGGCGTGGTGTTCGGCATGTTCGCCGGCATCACCTACTGGTGGCCGAAGATGTTCGGCTTCCGCCTCAACGAGTTCTGGGGCAAGTGCGCGTTCTGGTGCTGGTTCATCGGCTTCTACGTGACCTTCATGCCGATGTACGTGCTGGGCTTCATGGGCATGACCCGCCGCCTGCAGAGCACCGTCAACCCGGCCTACGAGCCGCTGCTGCTGATTGCCGCCGCAGGTGCCTTCATCGTGGGTGCCGGCATCCTGTGCCAGATCATCCAGGTGGCCGTGTCGATCCGCGACCGCAAGAAGACCGTCGACCTGACCGGCGACCCGTGGGATGCCCGTACGCTGGAGTGGGAAACCTCTTCGCCGCCGGCCTTCTACAACTTCGGCACCCTGCCGGAAGTCACCGAACTGGACGATTTCTGGGAGCGCAAGCAGCGTGGTGAAGCCTGGCCGAAGCCGGCCAAGTACACCGACATCCACATGCCGCGCAACACCGGCACGGGCGTTGTCATCGGTGCCTTCAGCCTGGTGTTCGGCTTCGCGATGATCTGGCACATCTGGTGGCTGGCCATCGTCGGCTTCGTCGGCATGATCGCCACGTTCATCTACCGCACCTTCGACCAGGACGTGGACTACTGGGTCCCGGCCGCCGAGGTGGAACGCATCGAGAACGAACACCGCAAGCACCTGGAAGCCCAGGGCCTGGTGAAGTCGGAGCTGAAGGCATGAGCACCAATACCTCGACCCTGAGCCACGGGCACGCCGCGCATGCGGCGGCCCATGGCCATGACGACCACGAGCACCACGACACCGGCGGCAACACCGTCTTCGGTTTCTGGGTGTACCTGATGAGCGACTGCCTCATCTTCGCCTCGCTGTTCGCCACCTACGTCGTGCTGGCAGGCGGCACCGATGGTGGCCCCACCGCGAAGGACCTGTTCGAACTGCCGTTCGTGGCATGGGAAACCGCGCTGTTGCTGACCTCGTCGCTGACCTTCGGCCTGGGCATGATCGCCATGCACCGCAAGCAGATGGGCCAGATGTACCTGTGGCTGGGCATCACCTGGCTGCTGGGCTTCGGCTTCATGTGCATGGAAGTGTGGGAGTTCCAGCACCTGATCCACCAGGGCTACGGTCCGGACCGCAGTGCCTTCCTGTCGGCGTTCTTCGCCCTGGTCGGTACCCACGGCCTGCACGTCAGCGCCGGCCTGCTGTGGCTGCTGGTGATGTTCGTGCAGCTGAAGAAGTACGGCCTGACCCCGACCAACAAGACCCGCATGGCGTGCCTGAGCCTGTTCTGGCACTTCCTGGACCTGATCTGGATCGGCGTGTTCTCCGTCGTCTACCTCAATGGAGCCCTGTAATGGCACATGACAACCATGCACACGACCACGGCACCGGCGGCGAAAGCCATGGCACCGTGAAGTCGTACCTGATCGGCTTCGTGCTGGCGGTGGTGCTGACCGTCATCCCGTTCTGGATGGTGATGTCGGGTGATTTCTCGCGCACCGTCAACGGTGTGGTCATCGCGATCACGGCAGTGCTGCAGATGCTGGTCCACCTGGTGTTCTTCCTGCACCTGGACCGATCTTCGGAAAGCCGCTGGAACGTCAACGCTGCGGCCTTCACCGTGGTGGTGATCGGCATCATCGTGGTCGGTACCCTGTGGGTCATGCACAACATGAACGTGCACATGATGCACTGACGTCCGCGCGACGTTGCCACGCAGAAAGGCCGCCCTCGGGCGGCCTTTTTGTTTGTCGCGCCCGCCGGGAATGGCACGCGCGGTGGTAGTGCCGGCCGCTGGCCGGCAATTACGGGAAGCCGGCCAGCGGCCGGCTCTACCAGGATCCACGCCATGCGTGGATGGGGTCAGAGCCCTTGCCTGCGGCCAGGGATCCGACCCCAAAGCCATCGGCCTCATCCCACCCGGCATGGCCGGCACAGGGGGGTAGTGCCGGCCGCTGGCCGGCAACTACGGGAAGCCGGCCAGCGGCCGGCGCTACCAGGAGATCCACGCTGTACGGGGATGGGGTCAGAGCCCTTGCCTGCGGCCAGGGATCCGACCCCAAAGCCATCGGCCTCATCCCACCCGGCATGGCCGGCACAGCGTGGTAGTGCCGGCCGCTGGCCGGCAATTGAGGGAAGCCGGCCAGCGGCCGGCTCTACCAGCCTCCACGCCATGCGTGGATGGGGTCTGAATCCTTGCCTGCAGCAAGGGATCCGACCCCAAAGCCATCGGCCTCATCCCGCCTGGCATGGCCGGCAACTACGGGAAGCCGGCCAGCGGCCGGCTCTACCAGGAGATCCACGCCATGCGTGGATGGGGTCTGAATCCTTGCCTGCAGCAAGGGATCCGACCCCAAAGCCATCGGCCTCATCCCGCCTGGCATGGCCGGCACAGGGTGGTAGTGCCGGCCGCTGGCCGGCAATTGCGGGAAGCCGGCCAGCGGCCGGCTCTACCAGGATCCACGCCATGCGTGGATGGGGTCTCACCCCACCCGGCGCAGGAATTCCTCGGCGTCCATTGGTCGGCCCAGGTGGTAACCCTGCAATTGATCACACCCCAGTTCGCTCAGGTACTCGCGCTGTGCCTGCGTCTCCACACCCTCTGCCACCACCTGCAGCTGCAGGGTGCGCCCCAGCGCGATGATCGACGAGACGATGGCGGCATCCTCTTCATTGCATTCCAGATCGTGCACGAACGCGCGGTCGATCTTCAGTTCGGTGGCGGGCATGCGCTTCAGGTAGAGCAGGCTGGAATAGCCCGTGCCGAAGTCGTCGATGGCAATGTGCACGCCCATCGCGGTCAGGTCGTTGAGAATCGCCAGGCTGGCGTCCACGTCCTTCATTGCCGTGGTCTCGGTGATCTCCAGGGTCAGGCACGCCGGCTCGATGCGGTGCCGTTGCAGCACCTCGCGCACACTGTCCAGCAGCGCCGGCGAGGCGAACTGCAACGGTGACAGGTTTACCGCCATCGACCATTCGGAATGTCCGGCATCGTGCCACGCGCGCAGCTGTGCACAGGCACGGTCCAGTACCCAGTCACCGATCGGCAGGATCAGACCGCTGCGTTCGGCGATGGGAATGAACACATCCGGCGCCAGCAGGCCCAGCTCGGGATGCTGCCAGCGCAGCAGCGCTTCGGCGCCGGTGGCCGGTGCGCCGGCGGCAGGGAACTTGGGCTGGTAGTGCAGCACCAGCTCGTCGCGGGCGATGGCCTTGCGCAGGTCCTGCAGCAGGCGCAGCTGGCGGTTGGCACTGAGCTGCATCGAGGGGGTGAAGAACGTATAGCCGTTCCGGCCGGTCTCCTTGGTGTGGTACATCGCCGCATCGGCGTGTGCCATCAGCTCGCGCTCGTTGCCGGCATCAGCCGGATACAGGGCGATGCCCAGGCTGGCGCTGACCTGCAGCTCGGCTGCATCCAGCAGGAACGGTTCGCCCGCCGCCGCGATGATCCGCTCGGCGACCACCACTGCATCGTCGGGAACATCGATGGCCAGCACGATCACGAACTCGTCGCCGCCGAGGCGGGCGAAGGTGTCCTGCGGCCGCAGCAGGCCG
Organism: Stenotrophomonas sp. YJH_SMC_91; assembly: GCF_059368495.1. Classification (NCBI taxonomy): domain Bacteria; kingdom Pseudomonadati; phylum Pseudomonadota; class Gammaproteobacteria; order Lysobacterales; family Lysobacteraceae; genus Stenotrophomonas; species Stenotrophomonas sp. YJH_SMC_91. The sequence goes on from NZ_JCAFRT010000026.1 coordinate 8,485, forward strand.
CCGATACGCTGCGCCACCGCCACCAACAGGCGATCTCCCAGCTGGTGTCCGTACGCATCATTGACCGCCTTGAAGCCATCCAGGTCGCAGAACATCACCGCCACCGCCTGGTTGCGCCGCCGCGCCTTCTCGATGGCCTGCTCGATGCGGTCCTGCAGCAGCATGCGGTTGGGCAGCTGGGTCAGCGGGTCGTGCAGGGCGGCCTGGATCAGCCTGTCGTTGGCGTGCGCCAGTGAATCGGCCAGCAGCCCGGTGCGCACGCGCATCTGCCGGTCGAACAGCGAGGCCACCAGGGCGATGCCCAAGGTCGCCACCGTGGTGACGATCACCAGCACCGCCAGCCAACGCGTGTCGATGCCGCCGCTGCCGACCGCGCCGCAGATGCTGCCCTCCGGGAAGCGCGCCGCGGCCATGCCGGTGTAGTGCATGCCGACGATGGCCAGGCCCATCACCAGTGAGGCGAGCAGGCGCAGGCGCGTGGTGTTGCGCTGCTCGGCACGCAGGCGGAAGGCAATCCACAGCGCCGCACCGGCGGCGCCGATGGCAACCGCGATGGAGGCAGCGAACCAGCCCGGGTGATAGTCGATGCCCGGCTGCATGCGCATCGCGGCCATGCCCAGGTAGTGCATGGTGGCAATGCCCAGGCCCATCAGCACGGCGCCGGCCAGCAGACGTCGCCAGGGCAGGCTGGACCGCGACACCAGCCACAGCGCATAGGCCGAGGCGCCGATCGACACGGCCAGCGAGTACAGGGTGATGCCGAGGTCGTAGCCGACCGGAATCGGCAGGTCGAAGGCCAACATGCCGATGAAATGCATCGACCAGATACCCAGGCCCATCGCCGCCGCGCCGCCGGCCAGCCACCAGCGGGCCACGCGGCCCTCGGCGGTGGCCAGGCGGCCGGCCATGTCCAGCGCCGTGTACGAAGCAAGAATGGCCACCAGCAGGGAGATGGCGACCAGGCTCTGACTGTAACTGCCAGTCATGTTGAATCCAGAGGGGGAGGGAGGGGGCGCCCGCAAGGCGCACGCCCGCGACAGCTATCGGCGCGGGCAGGCGGGACTTGAGCGGTCGCAGCACCTGCGACCCGGCTCGGCTATCCTGCCACGCCTGTTCCCGTTGCTGGAAATCATCCGATGGCCAAAGCCCGCACCGCCTACGTCTGCAATGAATGCGGCGCCGAATTCAGCAAGTGGCAGGGCCAGTGCACCGAGTGCAACGCCTGGAACTCGCTGTCGGAAATCGTGCTGGAGAGCGCGGCGGCGGCCAAGGCGCCGGCGTCGCGCCGGGCGGGTTGGGCGGGCAAGATCGATCCGCCGAAGATCACCGCGCTGAAGGACGTGGAGCAGACCGAGCACCGCCGGGTCAGCACCGGCATCGGCGAGTTCGACCGCGTGCTCGGCGGTGGCCTGGTCGAGGGCGCGGTGGTGCTGGTCGGCGGTGACCCGGGCATCGGCAAGTCGACCCTGCTGCTGCAGGCAGTGGCAAAGATGGCGGCCGAACTGCCGGTGCTGTACGTCACCGGCGAGGAGTCGCTGGCGCAGGTGGCCGGTCGTGCGCACCGGCTGGAACTGCCACTGGATGGGGTCAACGCGCTGGCCGAGACCGGCGTCGAGTCGATCCTGCAGCATGCCTCCAGGGCGGGCCCGCGGCTGATCGTGGCCGATTCGGTGCAGACCCTGTGGACCGAGAGCCTGACCGCCGCACCGGGTTCGGTCAGCCAGGTGCGCGAGAGCGCGGCGCGGCTGGTGCGTTTCGCCAAGGAGACCGGCACCGCCGTGTTCCTGGTCGGCCACGTGACCAAGGAGGGCGGCATCGCCGGCCCGCGCGTGCTCGAACACATGGTCGATGCGGTGCTGTACTTCGAAGGCGAGAGCGGCAGCCGCTTCCGTTTGCTGCGCGCGTTCAAGAACCGCTTCGGTGCGGTCAACGAACTCGGCGTGTTCGCGATGGGGGACAAGGGCCTGAAGGAAGTCTCCAATCCATCGGCCATCTTCCTGTCCGGCGGCAGCACCCATCAGCCGGGCAGCTGCGTGATGGTCACCCGCGAGGGCACGAGGCCCCTGCTGGTGGAGGTGCAGGCACTGGTCGATGCATCGCCGCTGTCGAACCCGCGCCGTGTTGCGGTCGGCCTGGAGCAGAACCGCCTGGCCATGTTGCTGGCCGTGCTGCACCGTCACGGCGGCGTGCTGGTCGGCGACCAGGACGTGTTCGTCAATGTGGTCGGGGGTATCCGCGTACAGGAGACCGCGGCCGACCTGCCGGTGCTGCTGGCGGTGCTGTCCTCGCTGCAGGACCGGCCGCTGGCGGAAAAGACGATTGCCTTTGGCGAGGTTGGCCTGTCCGGCGAGATCCGCCCGGTGCCCAACGGCGAGGACCGCCTGCGCGAGGCGGCCACCCATGGTTTCAAGCGCGCCATCGTGCCCAAGGCCAACGCGCCCAAGGGCGGTTCGGTGAAGGGCATGGAAGTGATCGCGGTGGAGCGCCTGTCCGAGGCCATCGACGCGGCGTGATGCGCGGGGCCCTGCCTCTACAAGCGTCGTATACGGCAACGGTCAGCCTGCCTGTGCTAGTTTTTCCCGCTCGACGAAGGCGCCCTCTGGCGTCTTTCCGTGCCCAGGAGTAAACGATTACATGCAGGACACCACGCTCACCGCCCCCAACGCTGAAATCCGTCGTGCCGGGGTCGATCTCAATGGACTGATGACGGTGCTGGGCAAGCACCTGTACTCCACTCCGGTGGTGGCGCTGCGTGAGCTGGTGCAGAACGCGCACGACTCGATCATCCGTCGTCGCATCGAACAGCCCGGCATCGAAGTGCCTTCGCGCATCTCGGTACAGGTCGATGCCGCTGCCGGCGTGCTGCGCATCACCGATACCGGTGCTGGCCTGACCCGCCAGGAAATCCACGACTACCTGGCTACCGTGGGCGTCGGCTACACCCGTGGCCTGCGCCAGGGCGGCGAGGACGATGAGGGCCTGATCGGCATGTTCGGCCTCGGATTCCTGTCGGCCTTCGTGCTGGCGCGCAGGGTCAGCGTGCGTACCACCTCGTACCAGACGCCGGAACTGGGTCATCTGTACGTGTCCAGCAATGCCGAGCAGTACACCGTCAGCGAAATGCCGGCGCGCGCGGTTGGCACCGAGGTGGAACTGGAGCTGCATCCGGATTTCCTGCCGCTGGCCAACGAGGCGCGCCTGCACGAGGTGCTGGGCCGCTATTGCGCGCTGCTGTCCGAGCCGATCTTCATCGGTGCTGCGGCCGAGGCGCTCAACCCCGAGCCGCCGCCGTGGCGCAGCCAGGGTGACGTCGTCGTGCATCCGGTGCAGGCGCGTCGTCAGGCGCTGCAGTTCGCTGCGCGCTTCGAGCATGATTTCGAGCCGATCGTCACCGTGCCACTGCACGCGGATGGCGACAGCGATGCCACCGGCCTGCTGTGGGTCCAGGACGGCGCTACCTACGGCACCAGTGACAACCGCAATCTTTCGGTGTTCGTGCGCGGCATGCTGCTGGACGACGATGCGCGCGACCTGCTGCCGCCGTGGGCCGGTTTCATCGGCGGGGTGATCGAATCCTCGCGGCTGACGCCCACCGCCAGCCGCGAAGACCTGCAGCGCGATGACCAGTACCGGGCCGTGCAGCACGCGCTGCTGGAGGCGCTGATTGATGGCCTGGCCGACGTCGCGCGGCAGCAGCCGGAAGCCTGGCGACGCGTTCTCACGCGCCATAATGAGGCCTTGCTGGGCGCGGCGCTGTGCGATGACCGCCTGTTCGACCTGCTGCTGGAGCACGTGCGCGTGCCGACTTCGCAGGGCGACCTGCCGGCCAGTGCGCTGCCGGCGCGCGGTGCCGTGCATGTGATTCTTGACAATGGCGGTGGCTTCGAGGAGATGCTGTTCCGCGCGATGGGGGTACCGGTCGCGCATGGCCACCGCTATGCAGTCGTGCCGTTCCTGCGTCGCTGGGCCCAGGCCAAGGGGCTGCGCCTGGTTGAACTTGGGACCGAGCAGGGTAACCGTGCACTGTTCCGAAGCGATGACAGCCTCGACGAGGCGCAGCTGGCATGGCTGCGCCAGCAGCTGGGCGATGGCGAGCAGTTGCTGCCGGCACGCTTCAGCCCCGAGTCGCTGCCGGTGGTGGTGGTGCCCGACCGCGAAGCCGAGCTGAAGCAGCGCCTGGAAGACGACGAGAACGACAAGCGCGTGTCGATGGCCGCGCTGCGCCTGGCCCGGCAGTTCACCGCACGCATCGAGTCGCGCGCGCCGTCGCGGCTGTACCTCAATCTCGATAACCCGGCAGTGCAGGCGCTGCTGCGCGCCCAGCGCGAGGGGCATCCACAGGCCGAAGCCGCAGCCCGTCTGCTGCGCTCACTGAAGATCATCGTCGCCGCGCAGGGCCGCCCGCTGGCACGCGCGAACGCTACGCCCGGCCCGGATCTCAACGGCGCCTTTACCGATATCGCCGGTGCCCTGCAGCAGATGCTGCGCTGAGCACCGTACCTTCTCATCCAGCCTTCGCTAGACAGGAGCACTTACCCCATGGACATCTGGAACTGGGTCGAAAAACTGCAGGGTGACCTGCGCCAGGCCGGTCAGGCGCAGAACGCGCACCTGCTGAACCGTCTCGCCGACGAGGTGAGTGAACTGCAGATCGACCGCGTCGATGCATTGCTGCCCGAAGCGCGTGCGCTGGGCAAGGCGCTGGACAACCCGTGGGTCGACGTCTATGTCGGCCACTGGGCGCTGCGCAACCGCGTCGGCAACCGCGTCGAAGGCGAGAGCGCGCTGGGCGAAGCGGTGGCGCTGTTCGAACGTGCGCACCGTGAGGACACGCTGGAATGCCCGCAGTCGATCTGCGTGACCCAGGATCTGGCTGCCTGCTATGGCAACATCGATGGCCCGGGCTGGGTGCCCGAGCGCATCGAGGTCTGCGATGAAACACTGGGTCGCATCGACCCGAGCTGGGCGTGTTTCCAGTGCCTGAGCTGCGAGAAGGCCGATGCGCTGCTCGATGATGGTCGTGGCCAGGCGGCGCTGGATTACCTGCAGGCGCAGGCCGATGCCGTGGAGGCCTGTGGCAAGGAAGTGTTCGACAGCTTCCCGGAGATGCAGATCAAGATCCTGCTGGGAATGGGCCGTGCCGATGAGGCACTGGTACTGATCGAAAAGCGGGAGGCCGAAGTTGCGGCGTCCGGAGAATACGAGCCGGCCAACTGCACGGTGCCGCGCCGCCTGTCCAAGGCCTGGGCGCTGGCCCAGCTGGGCCGCGACGAAGAGGCGCTGCAGCAGCTGGTGCCGTGGAGCGAGCTGACTCCGAACTACTGGCGCCTGTGGGCCAACACCGCCGCCGCGCTCTGCCAGCGGGATCCTGCGCGCAACACCTGGGATCTGGGCACGCGCTTCAACACGATCATCGAGCACTTTGCCCGGGTCGGATCGCATCGCCTGCTGATCGAAGTGGCAGCGCTGAGCCTGGAGCTGGCGCTGCAGCGTGGTGCGCGCTGGGTGGCACTGCGGCAGCTGGAACTGGCCCGCACGCATCTGGCGCAGCTGCGCCAGGATCGTGGTGCTGCGGCGCTGGTGGCCGGCCTGGCCGCGCGCATCGACGCGTTGCCGGATGTCGCACCGCTGCCGGTGCCGGCGGGCGAGCTGCTGGCATGGCTGGACGCGCAGGGCGAACAGAACCAGTCGCGCGATCCCGAGCGCGAAGCGCAGTGGTTGCTGCAGGCGCATGCCGAGTTGCCCGATGACGAGGCGCTGGCCGAGATGGCGGCCAGCGCACTCAATGCCTGCGGCGCACAGCCCGAGGCGCGCGCGCTGCTGTGGCGGTTCGTACGCGGCCATGCGCAGCATGATGGTCCCGCGGCCTACACGCTGATGCGCTGGCTGGCCGAGCAGGGCGACGACGATGGCCTGCGCCAGCTGGCCGATCTCTACCGTGGCAGCGTGCCGGTGTTCGCGCACTGGTGCGAGGTGCAGCGTGCACGCCGCGTGTCCGACTGGCCGGCGCTGGAGCAGGCGGCCCGATCCCTGCTGGAGCTGTCTCCGGGTTCGCACGGCGCGCGTGGCACGCTGGCGCGCATGTACATGGAAACCGGCCGCTTCAGCGAAGCACAGGCCTGCTACGCGCAGCTGGTTGAATTGCTGGAAGAGCCGAATGCCGCGCATTGGGACCACATGAGTGCCGCCAGCGCGGCGCGGGATTGGGACGCCGTGCGTCGCTCGGCGAAGGCGATCGGCATGGAGCTGTCCAGCCAGGAAGGCGTGGTCGAAGAGCCGTGGGGCTGGGTGATCATCCGCAGCGAAGAGAACGGTGAGCCGATGGAGTACTACGCCCGTCGCAGCGGACCGGTGACCGCGCGCATCGTCGAGAACGCGCCGTCCAACCGCGCCCAGCAGGTGGGCGACTGGGTGGTGTTCGATGCCGCGCTGGTGCATCCGGCACCCGAGGAGGAGGAAGCACGCGAGCATTTCATCCCGACCTATGCGCAGGTGCATGTGCTGGAACGCGGCGGCTTCGCCCGCAGCTGGATGATCGATGGCGCGCACCCGGGCGAAGAGGCCTGGAACGTCTTCGTTGAGGCGGCCGAAGCACAGGGTTGGAAGGTGTGGTCGCACAGCCGCCCGGACTACACCGTCACCGACCCCGATGTGGAAGACGGCACGCTGCCCGGCCTGCTGTTCACCGTGGCCCAGCCGCAGGACCATGCACCGCTGGCGCTGCACCGCTTCCTCCAGCAGCAGACCGCGACGTGGCCGCATCCGCATTGCTGGCTGCGCCTGGCTGAAGCCTGCGACCAGGATCGCCAGCCGCACCTGGACGTGATCGAGCGTTACGGGTTGTAAGCCGGGTATCGGGTAGTGCCGGCCGCTGGCCGGCAGCACCGGGATATCCTGTAGTGCCGGCCAGCGGCCGGCACTCCCTCTAGGAGAAATACATGCGAAAGACAGGGATGTTCGTGATCGCCGGGCTGCTGCTGGCCCCCACCGTGCAGGCTGCTCCCGCCTGCCGGGAGCCTGCGGCTGTGGCCCGCGCCTTCTACGAGGCGACGACCGGCAACGGTGATCTGCTGGATCCGCCGGCCGCGCTGGTCAGCGCGGCCTTCGGCAAGGCGCTGCGTGATGAGCGTGCCTGCCAGCAGCGCGAGGAGGGCATCTGCACGATCGATTCCGATCCGTGGCTGGATGCGCAGGATGGCGACATCGACAGCCCCGTGCGTTACAGCTGGAAAGAGGCCTCGGCGACCACTGGCCAGGTAGAAATGCGCTATTTGGTCTGGAAAAAGGCCTACGTGACCCGGTTGCCGATGGTGCGCCAGGGCCAGGGCTGCTGGCAGGTCGATGACATCCTCACCAACAGCGGCCGTTCGGTGCGGAAGATCCTGGCCCAGCCGGTGCCCTGATCGTCTGCGGCATCCACGCATGGCGTGGTCCAGTTGCCGGCCAGCGGCCGGCACTACCGGGTGATGTTGGGGTGGATGCCGACCGTTGGTCGGCACGCCGCTATCGCGAATGCCCGAACACCAGTTCGATCACGAACTGGCTGCCGAAGAAGGCCAGCAGCAGCAACAGCATTGCCGCCAGCGTCCAGTGCACCGCCTTCATGCCCCGCCAGCCGTAGCGGCGGCGGCCGATCAGCAGCACGCCGAACACGATCCAGGACAGCACGCTCAGCACGGTCTTGTGCACCAGCTTCTGTGCCAGCAGGTCGTCGACGAACAGCACGCCGGTGACCAGGGTCAGGGTCAGCAGCGCGAAGCCGACGGTGATTACCCGGAACAGCAGTGATTCCAGGTCGGCCAGCGGCGGCAGCGCCCGCAGCCAAGGCCGGAACTCGCGGCGACGCAGTGCGCGTTCCTGCAGCCACAGCATGATTGCCAGCAGCGCGGCGATGCTCAGCGTGGCGTAGGCCAGCAGCGCCAGCCAGGCGTGGCTCGCCAGGCGCCAGCCCAGTACTTTGCTCGGTTCGTGGCCGTAGCCGTGGTAGGCCAGCAGCAGCACGGCAGCCAGCGGGAACACCACCACGCCCAGCGCCGACATCCGCCCGCGTGCGCCGACCAGCGAGGTCAGCCAGGCCATGCCCAGGCCGACCAGCGACAGCGCGGCGAAAAAGTGCATGTCCGGCCCGCCGTTGGTGCGCATCGCCACCATCACGTGGTAGCTGCCATGCAGCAGCATCGCCGGCAGGGCCGGCCACAGCCAGGTGGGCGAGCCGGTGGTTTCATCGCGGCCGAGCGCGCGCACCAGCAGGGCACTGGCAGCCAGGTAGAGCAGGACGGCGATGAGAACGATTGTCATCGTTGCAGTTTCGCATACCCCTGCGGTGGTGGCGACGGCCCCGTGGCCGCAGTCCGGGGAGACAGCCGGACCCGTTATACTGTCTGCCTTATTGTCCCCCGCTTTCAGACAGGTTGCGCCGCATGTTCGAGTCCCTGACCCAGCGCCTTTCCGGCACCATCGAGCGCCTGCGTGGCCGTGGCCGCCTGACCGAGGAGAACATCCGCGAGGCAACCCGCGAAGTGCGCATCGCGCTGCTCGAAGCCGACGTTGCGCTGCCGGTGGTGCAGGCCCTGATCGAGCGCATCAAGGTACGAGCGGTCGGCCAGGAAGTGCTGAAGTCGCTGACCCCGGGCCAGGCCCTGATCAAGGTCGTGCGCGACGAGCTGACCGCGGTGATGGGCGCCGAAGCCAGCGACCTGAACCTCAATGTGCCCGCGCCGGCCATCATCCTGATGGCGGGCCTGCAGGGCGCCGGCAAGACCACCACGGTGGGCAAGCTGGCCAAGCACCTGAAGGAAAAGCGCAAGAAGAAGGTGATGGTGGTCTCGGCCGACGTCTACCGTCCGGCCGCGATCGAACAGCTGAAGACCCTGGCCGAGCAGGTCGGCGTGCTGTTCTTCCCGTCCAGTGCCGACCAGAAGCCGGAAGCCATCGTCCGTGCCGCCATCGACGACGCGCGCAAGTCGTTCGTCGACGTGCTGCTGGTCGATACCGCCGGCCGCCTGGCCATCGACGAAGCGATGATGGCCGAGATCAAGGCCCTGCACGCTGCGGTGAACCCGGCCGAAACCCTGTTCGTGGTCGACGCCATGACCGGCCAGGACGCGGCCAACACCGCCAAGGCCTTCGGCGACGCCCTGCCGCTGACCGGCGTGGTGCTGACCAAGACCGACGGTGACGCCCGTGGCGGTGCCGCACTGAGCGTGCGCTACATCACCGGCAAGCCGATCAAGTTCGTCGGTGTCAGCGAAAAGCCGGAAGGCCTGGACGTGTTCCACCCGGACCGTATCGCCAGCCGCATCCTCGACATGGGCGACGTGCTGTCGCTGGTCGAGCAGGTCGAGCAGCAGGTCGACAAGGACAAGGCGGCCAAGCTGGCCGAGAAGGTCGCCAAGGGCAAGAAGTTCGACCTGAACGACATGCGTGACCAGCTCGAGCAGATGCAGAACATGGGCGGCATCGGCGGCCTGATGGACAAGCTGCCGGGCCTGGGCAACATCCCCGACCATCTGAAGCAGCAGGTCAGCCAGGGCAAGGAAGTGCCGCGCATGATCGCCATCATCAGCTCGATGACCAAGAAGGAACGGCGCAACCCGAACCTGCTGAACGGCTCGCGCCGCGCGCGCATCGCCAAGGGCTCGGGCGTGACGCCGGCTGACGTCAACAAGCTGATGAAGCAGTACATGCAGATGGAAAAGATGATGAGCAAGATGGCCGGCGGCGGCATGAAGGGCATGCTGCGCAGCATGAAGGGCATGATGGGCGCCATGGGCGGCCGCGGCATGCCGTTCCGTTGATGCAGCGACGGGGCCGGCGCGCATTGCGACGCGGCCCCGGTCACAATGACTGGCGTATGCTGGATGGCGACTTCTCCAACAGGTATGTCGCGTGAATGCATCGCCGATTCTTGAACGCGCCGACACCTTCTGTCGGCGTTTTTCATTGCAGCTTCCGATCCTGCTGGCACCGATGGCCGGTGCCTGCCCGGTGCCGCTGTCGGCTGCGCTGGCCAATGCCGGCAGCATGGGCGCGATGGGCGCGGTGTTGTCCTCTTCGGCCGATATCGGTCGCTGGATGGACGATTTCCGCGCCGCTTCGACCGGCCCGGCGCAGGTGAACCTGTGGGTGCCGGATCCGGTGCCGACCCGTGACGTTGCCGCCGAGGCTGCCAGCCGCGCCTTCCTGGCGCAGTGGGGCCCGGACGTGCCGGCCAGCGCCGCCGATGCCACGCCCGCCGACTTCGAAGAACAGTTCGCCGCACTGCTGGCCGCACGCCCGGCGGTGGCCTCGACCATCATGGGTGTGTTGCTGCCGCGCCACGTGCAGCAGTTGAAGGATGCCGGCATTGCCTGGATCGCCTGCGCGACCACCTTGTCCGAAGCGCGTGCAGCACAGGACGCCGGTGCCGATGCGGTGGTGGCGCAGGGCATGGAAGCGGGCGGCCATCGCGGTGCGTTCGATCCGGCGATGGCCGAGCGCCAGCTGGTCGGCCTGTTCGCGCTGCTGCCGCGCCTGGCCGATCACCTGCAGATCCCGGTGATTGCCGCCGGCGGTATCGCCGATGGCCGCGGTATCGCCGCCGCGCTCACGTTGGGGGCCAGCGCGGTGCAGATCGGCACCGCGTTCCTGCGCACGCCCGAAGCAGCGATCGCCTCGGCATGGGCCGATGGGCTGGCCGCCAGCGAACCGGAAGACACCTGGCCGACCCGCGCCTTCAGCGGCCGCCTGGGCCGCGGCCTGGCGACCGCCTATGTGCGCGCCGCTGCCGCAGAAGGCGCCCCGGCGCCACGCCCGTACCCGGTGCAGCGCGGGCTGACCGCGCCGATGCGCAAGCAGGCCGCGCAGGAAAACCGCCTGGCGGCGATGCAGGCCTGGGCCGGGCAGTCGGCGTGGATGGCGCCGGCACAGCCGGCCGCCGACGTGGTGCGCGGCATGTGGAGCCAGGCGCAGGCGCTGCTGCGATGACGGTGACCTGCAACGGCCTGCCGGCACAGGTCGAGGATCTGCTGCCGGCGCTGGTCAACTACGGCCATTTCACCTCGCTGCAGGTGCGCGACCACGCGGTGCAGGGACTGGACCTGCATCTGGCGCGGCTGTCACAGGCGACGCGTGAACTGTTCGGCAGCGAGCTGGATACGGTGCAGGTACAGACCTGGATGGCACAGGCCCTGCAGCAGGCCGGCCTGGCCGATGCCTCGCTGCGGGTGACGGTGTACTCGCGCCGGTTCGATTTCCGCAACCCGCTGGCGGCGGTGCCGGTGGACGTGCTGGTGGCAGTATCAGCGCCGGTGGCCCTGGTCGCGCCCAAGCGCGTGCGCAGCGTGGTCTGGCAGCGCGAAATGCCGCAGATCAAGCACGTGGGCACGTTTGGCCTGTTCGCCGAGCGCCGAGCGGCGATGGCCGAAGGATTCGACGATGTGCTGTTCGTGACCGCTGATGGCGACGTGAGTGAAGGCAGCACCTGGAATCTGGCCGTGCACGATGGTGAACGGCTGCTCTGGCCGCAGGCGCCGGCCCTGCGCGGTACGGCCGAAGCGCTGCTGAAGCGGCATTGGCCCGATGCGCAGTTGACGCGGCCGTTGGCGCTGGCTGAACTGGGCAGTGTGAAGGCCGCTTTTGCCTGCAACGCCAGCGGCCTGTGGGCGCTGGAGGCCATCGACGGGCATCTCCTGCCAAGCTCGCAGGCGCTGGCTGAACAGGGCAGGGCGGTGCTGGCGGCGGTGGCTTGGCAGGGGCTGGGGCCAGATCCCTTTTGCGCCGCAAAAGGGATCTGACCCCAAGCGAACCCCCCGGGGTTGGCTCGGCCGGACTCTGCCGCTATAATCGCCCGCTTACCTCGCCATCCTGGCGACTGGGCAATAGGAAAAACACCATGGTCAAGATTCGACTGACCCGCGGCGGCGCCAAGAAGCGTCCGTTCTACCACATCATCGTCACCGACGTGCGCAGTGCGCGCGACGGCCGCAACATCGAGCGCGTTGGTTTCTACAACCCGGTCGCCCAGGGCGGCGAGAAGCGCATCGAGCTGGACCTGGCCCGCGTTGACCATTGGGTCAAGAACGGCGCCCAGCCGACCGACAAGGTCCGCAACCTGATCAAGGAAGCGACCAAGTCCCAGGCCGCTGCGGCCTGATCCTGACGGGCCACGCTTCGGCGTGGCCCTCTTGGTTGAAGCAGATGAAAGATATCGAGCGCCGCATCCTGCTGGGCAGGGTTATCGGCGCTTTTGGTGTGCGCGGCGAGATCAAGCTCGAGTCCTGGACCGAGCCACGTTCCGCCATTTTCCGTTACCAGCCGTGGATCGTGCGCAGCCCGTCCGGCGTGGAAACCACGATTGAAGGTGTGCGTGGCCGCGACAGTGGCAAGCACCTGGTCGCCCGTTTCCCCGGCGTCGAGGACCGCGATACCGTCGAAGCGATGCGCGGCACCGAGATCTACGTGGCCCGCAGTGCCCTGCCACCGCCGAAGCCCGATGAGTATTACTGGGTGGACCTGGAAGGCCTGGACGTGAAGACCACCGAGGGCGTTGCCTTGGGCCAGGTCTCGCACCTGTTCAGCACCGGCGCCAACGACGTGGTGGTGGTCCGGGGTGACCGTGAGCGGATGATTCCGTTCGTGCAGCCGGACTTCGTCAAGTCGGTCGACTTCGAGGCCAACCTGGTCGTGGTCGACTGGGATCCCGAGTTCTGAGTGTGAGCATGCGTTTCGACGTCATCACCCTGTTCCCCGAGTTCCTCGCCCAGTCCGCTGGACTGGGCGTGGTCGGGCGCGCGCAGGAGAAGGGATTGTTCAGCCTGCATGGCTGGAATCCCCGTGATTACGCCGAAGGCAACTACCGCCGGGTGGACGACCGTCCGTTCGGTGGTGGCCCGGGCATGGTGATGCTGATCGAGCCGTTGCAGGCCTGCCTGCAGGCGATCCGCGATGCTGATCCGACCCCGGCGCGGGTGATCCATCTCAGCCCGCAGGGGGCGCCGTTGACCCAGGCCAAGGTGCGGGAACTGGCGGCATTGCCGCGCATGGTCCTGCTCTGTGGCCGCTACGAGGGCATCGACGAGCGTTTCCTGGAAGCCAATGTCGACGAGGAAATCTCCCTCGGCGACTACGTGCTGTCGGGTGGCGAGCTGGGTGCGGCGGTCATCATCGACGCCGTGGCCCGCCTGCAGGACGGGGCCCTGAATGACGCTGAATCAGCGGCCCAGGACAGCTTCGAAGGTGATCTGGGCCTGCTCGACTGCCCGCACTACAGCCAGCCGGCCCAGCACCCTCTGGGCGACGTGCCGGACGTGCTGCGCTCAGGCAACCATGCGGCCATCGCCGCGTGGCGCCGCCAGCAGTCGCTGGTCCGTACCGCCCAGCGGCGCCCGGACCTGCTGGATGAACAGGCGCTGGGCAAGGCCGACCGCACGCTGCTGGAACAGGGCCGTCAGGCCCAGAAACAGAAGGCCGACCCCTAGCGCAGGGCCGGCTTTATCGGCTATCATGGCCAATTACCGCCAGCCTAGGCCGGCGCGCGCAGTACCCACAACAAACGTGCAGCACAGTCCGGTGACTGCATGAGCCCACGTTGTCTACATGACACGCCCACCCGAACAAGAATCGGTGTAACCCATGAGCAAGCTGAACAAGTCCATCGTCGCGGAATTCGAATCCGCCCAGATCACCCGTGAACTGCCGAAGTTCAGCCAGGGCGACACCGTTGTCGTCAACGTGAAGGTGAAGGAAGGCAGCCGCGAGCGCGTGCAGGCCTACGAAGGCGTCGTCATCGCCACTAAGAACGCCGGCCTGAACTCCTCGTTCACCGTGCGCAAGATCTCGCACGGCTACGGCGTCGAGCGCGTGTTCCAGACCCACAGCGCCATCATCGACTCGGTCGAAGTGAAGCGTCGTGGTAAGGTCCGCGCCGGCAAGCTGTACTACCTGCGTGGCCTGGAAGGCAAGGCTGCCCGCATCAAGGAAGACCTGGCTGCCGCTGCTGCCGCCAAGGCTGCCCGTCTGGCCGAAAAGGCCTGATAAACAACTTCGGTTGTTGCCGGGACGGCCACCTTCGGGTGGCCGTTTGCGTTTCCGGCATCGCATCGGCCACGATCAGGTGATGAACGACATCAACCCGCGCTATCCCGCCGTGATCCAGTCGGCGTTGCGCTTCCTCGACGGCAAGGGGCTGGCGCGTGTGCAGTCGGCGCCGTTGCTGCATCGCCTGCTGTGGCGCATGGGCATCGCACTGCCACCGCCGATCCTGGCCGGCTTCGGTACCAATGCGCTGGTGCAGGGCCTGTTGTTCGGGCTGTTCTGGACCGCGCTGATGTGGCTGATGCTGTGGCAGGGCAGTGAGCGTCCGCTGGCGCTGCTGCTGGTGGCCGGGCTGTTGGCCGGAGCGCTGTTCGGCATGGTGATGGCGGCGCTGATGCGCTCGCTGCGCCGGCACCGCAAGCTGCCGGAGTGGCGCCAGTTCCGCGCGGGGCAGGCGGACTGAGCCGATGGCGCACTGCGCCGTGACCGCCCGGCACGGGCCGCGGTAGGCTGCAGTGTCATCCCGATGGACGTGCCGTGCGATGCCTGCCAAGCGAACCGCACCTTCCGCTGCGCCCAAGCTGTTGTCAGGCGGCAATCCGCAGATCGCCAAGGGCGAGGGCGATGCCACGGTACAGGCGTATATCGCGGCGATGCCGGACTGGAAGCGGTCGATCGGCGCACGGCTGGATGCGCTGGTCGAACAAGCCGTACCCGGGGTGCACAAGGCGGTGAAGTGGAACTCGCCGATGTATGCGGTGGCCGCGGGCGAAGGCTGGTTTCTCAGCTTCCATTGCTTCACCCGCTATATCAAGGTGGCGTTCTTCCGCGGCGCTGCGCTGAAACCGGTGCCGCCGGAGCCGTCCAGGAGTGCCGATACGCGCTACCTGCACATTGCACAGGATGGCGTACTGGATGAAGCCCGGTTTCTTGACTGGGTGCGCCAGGCCGCGGCATTGCCCGGCGAACACATGTAAGCCCACCGTTCTGATCTCCTTGCCGACGAGAGCCGCTGATGGCCACGCATGCACCCAACCCGGCCGATGCCGGAACCCCGGCCGCCGAACTGATCGATGCGCGCATCGCCGAACTGGGCGACTGGCGTGGCGAAGCGCTGGCACGCGTGCGTGCGTTGATCCATGAGGCGCTGCCCGACGTGCAGGAAACCTGGAAATGGCGGGGTACACCGGTGTGGGAGCACAACGGCATCCTGTGCACCGGCGAGACCTACAAGCAGGCGGTGAAGCTGACGTTTGCCAATGGCGCGGCGCTGGCCGATCCGGAGGGCCTGTTCAACGCCAGCCTGGACGGCAACACGCGGCGCGCGATCGATATCCATGAAGGCGCGATGCCGGATGCCGCCGCGTTCAAGGCGCTGATGCGCGCGGCGGCCATGTTCAACGCGGCGAAGAAGAAGCGGTAGAGCCGGCCGCTGGCCGGCTGTGCCGCGATGCTGCTGGAGAGGTGTGAGGTTGCCGGCCAGCGGCCGGCACTACCGTGGCGTTCACTGGCCCCTGAGGTTGCCGGCCAGCGGCCGGCACTACCGCATCGGTGCGGCATCCGGGTCGGCCACCGGCGACGGCGGGCAGGCCGGAATTTCCGACGGCGTGGCCAGTTCCTCGGCGTGCGAGGGCTTGCTGATCATCTTCGCCTTGCGCCAGCCGCCCCAGCGGTAGTACGCCAGCGACAGCAGCATCGACACCAGCGAGCTGACCGGGAAACTCCACCAGATCGCATCGGCGCCCCAATACGGCTGCAGCAGCTCGGCGAACGGCACGCGAACGCCCCACAGCGAACCCGCCAGGATCAGCAGCGGCGGGATCACCGCACCGGTGGAGCGCACCACGCCGGAGATCACGAAGCTGACGCCGAAGAACAGGAACGAGCCGATCACCACGTGGTTGAGGTGACGGGCAATGTCCAGCGCCTGGCTGGCCGGCGGCAGGAACAGCGCCAGCAGCTGGCGATCGAACAGCACCAGCGGCAGGATCAGCGCGCCGGTCAGCAGGAAATTGAACAGCACGCCCTGGCGTGCGGTGCCGCGTACGCGGTCCCAGCGCTGCGCACCGACGTTCTGCGCCGCCATCGAAGAGCACGCCGCACCGATCGCCATCGCTGGCATCTGCAGGTAGTTCCACAGCTGCAGGGAAGCGCCGTAACCGGCGGCGGTGTCGGTGCCGTACTGGTTGACCATGGTCATCAGCAGGATCACCGACAGCGAGATCAGCACCATCTGCAGGCCCATCGGCACGCCCTTGAGCACCAGCGCTTTCAGGATGGTCAGGTCGAGCTTGAACAGGCGCATGTCGGCGCGGCCCAGCCACAACGTGTGGCGCTTGTGCCGCATGTACAGCAGCAGGCCGGCCAGCGACAGCGTCTGCGCGACGAGCGTGGCCCAGGCCGAGCCGGCGATGCCCAGCGCGGGGAACGGCCCCATGCCGAAGATCAGAACCGGGTTCAGCACGATGTCCAGTGCCACCGACACCATCAGGAAACGGAACGGCGTGCGCGAGTCACCGGCACCGCGCAGCGCGGCGGTGAGGAAGGCGAACGCATACAGCGTCGGCATCGCCAGGAAGATGATCTGCAGGTAGGCCTCGGCCAATGGCAGCGAGGCGGCCGGCGTGCCCATCGCCGCCAGCAGCGGATGGGCCATGAACCAGCCGGCGATGGCGATGATCACCGACAGGCCGATGAAGAAGGTGGCGCTGGTACCCACCACGCGCCGCGCCTGCGGGATGTCGCGCGCGCCGATCGCCTGGCCGATCAGGATGGTCGAGGCCATGCCGAAGCCGAACACCGAGCCGATCAGGAAGAACATGATGTTGTTGGCGTTCGCGGTGGCGGTCAGTGCCGCCTCGCCGAGGAAGCGCCCGACCCAGACCGCATTCACCGAACCGTTCAGCGACTGCGCGATGTTGCCGGCCAGGATCGGCAGGGAAAACAACAGGAGATTGCGGCCGATCGGGCCGGAGGTCAGGTCAAGCGGCGCTTTGGCCATGGAGTGGTGATCGAATCCCGGGAGGCGCACACTAGCACCAAGCCGGTTTGCGGGATGTGGCAATGCGTCAACGACTGCAGGTGAAGCGAAGGCTGGCGCTGGCCTTGATCGGCGCCGCGCTGGCCGCATGTTCGACAGGTGACCGGCTGGGCGATACCCAGGTGCGGCCAACCGACCGCCCCGAGTGCCTGGTCGGCAGCCAGCGCCAGGATCTTTCCGCCGGCGTTCCCACCCTGATCGGGGGCAGCGGCTGCCGCACCGACCCCGACAACCCGCGTCCCCTGAACAAGCGAACGGAGTAGTCCCTGCCGATGACCGAGCTTTCCGCGCTGTCGCCCAGTGTCCGCCTGGACATCTGGCTGTGGGCGGCCCGTTTCTTCAAGACCCGCAGCCTGGCCAAGCAGGCCATCGAAACCGGCAAGGTCAGCGTCGCCGGGCAGCGCCCGAAATCCTCACGCGCAGTGCGCGTCGGTGAGCAGCTGCAGGTCGACCGCGGCGAAGAGCATTTCGAGATCCAGGTGCTGGGCCTGAGCGACCAGCGCGGGCCGGCGCCGACGGCGCAGCAGTTGTATGCCGAGAGTGAGGCCTCGAAGGCGCGCCGTGCCGAACAGCGCGCGTTGCGCATCGCGGCGCGCGATGGTTTCCAGCCGCCGGAGCACAAGCCGGACAAGCGCGCACGGCGGTTGATCCGCGCGCTCGGCGATATCGACGCGTTGTAAGCAGCAGGGCGCCAGACCGGATCCGGCGCCCCCTTGGCTCAGCGCTTGCCGCCCAGCAGGCTGCCGCCGATCTTCAGCAGATCGCCCACGCCGAGCTGGCCGTCACCGTCCTGGTCCAGCAGGCTGCCGAGCAGGCCACCGGCAAGACCGCCCTGCTGCTGCACCTGCTGCTTTTCCTGGCCGAGGGCCTGGCTGAGCGAGCCGGCGTCGGCCTGGCCGCCACCGAGGCGCTGGGCGAGGAAAGCCATCACGATCGGTGCGAGGATCTGCAGCAGCTGGCTGGTGCGGCCACTGTCGAGCTGGGTGGCCTGGGCCAGGCCGGTTTCCACCTTCTGCTGGTTGCCGCCGAAGATGTGACCGAGGATGCCGGCGCCATCGCTGGCGGCACCACCGCTACCGCCGCCCAGTACCGAACCGAGCACGCTGCCCAGGTCCAGCCCACTGTGGTTGTTCTGCAGCGCGCCGAGCAGCGCCTGCGCGCCCTGCGGCTGCGAGGCGTTGTTGCCCAGCGCGCCCATCAGCACCGGCAGCGCGGCACTGATCGCACCGGAAGCCTGGGTGTCGCTGATGCCGAGCTGCTGCGACACCTGCTGCAGCGGTGCGCCCTGCAGTTTGGCGAGAAGTTCGTCGGTGAGGCTCATCTGCGGAATCCTTGATTGGGGTGGGGCGTGCAGAAGGTACGACGCGGACCGTTAAAACGGCGACGCCGCCTCACGGGGAGGCGGCGTGCTGTTCACGGGGCAGGGCGATCAGAGCTCGATGTCTTCGGCGCCCGGGGTCGCGGTGGGGAAGTCCGCTTCCGGCTGCGCCGGCTTGAACGGATCCGAAGGCTGGCTGGCCAGCGCCTTCAGCGCTGCGGCAACGCCAGCGCCATAGGCCGGGTCGGCCTTGCTGCAGTTGTCGATGTGGCGCTGCTTGATGAAGTCCGGCGCATCGCCCAGGGCGCGGGCGGTGTTGGCGAACAGGCGGTCCTTCTGTGCCTGGTTGTAGCTGCGGAACAGCGCACCGGGCTGGCTGAAGTAGTCGGCGTCGTCCTCACGGAAATTCCAGAAGTCGGCGTCACCGCGGATCTTCATCGGCGGCTCGCGGTACTGCGGTTGTTCCTGCCACTGGCCGTAGCTGTTCGGCTCGTAGTGCGGCAGGCCGCCGTAGTTGCCGTCCACGCGCATCGCACCGTCGCGGTGGTTGCTGTGCACCGGGCAGCGTGCGGCGTTCACCGGAATCTGGTGGTGGTTTACGCCCAGGCGGTAGCGCTGCGCATCGGAATAGGCGAACAGGCGTGCCTGCAGCATCTTGTCCGGCGACGGGCCGATGCCCGGCACCAGGTTGCTCGGTGCGAACGCGGACTGCTCCACGTCCTGGTACCAGTTGACCGGGTTGCGGTTCAGTTCGAACTGGCCCACTTCGATCAGCGGGTAGTCGCTCTTCGGCCACACCTTGGTCAGGTCGAACGGATGGATGCGGTAGGTTTCCGCCTCCAGCTCGGGCATGACCTGGATGAACAGCTTCCACTTCGGGAAGTCGCCCTTCTCGATTGCGGCGAACAGGTCGCGGCCGTGGCTTTCGCGGTCATGGCCGACCAGGATCTGCGCCTGCGCGTCGGTCAGCGATTCGATGCCCTGCTGGCTGACGAAGTGGAACTTCACCCAGAAGCGCTCGCTGTCGGCGTTGGTGAAGCTGTAGGTGTGCGAGCCGAAGCCGTGCATGTGGCGGAAGCTGCGCGGGATGCCGCGGTCGCTCATCACCACGGTCACCTGCAGCAGGGCTTCGGGCAGCAACGTCCAGAAGTCCCAGTTGTTGCGCGCGCTGCGCAGGTTGGTATGCGGGTCGCGTTTCACGGCCTTGTTGAGGTCGGCGAACTTGCGCGGGTCGCGCAGGAAGAACACCGGCGTGTTGTTGCCGACCAGGTCCCAGTTGCCTTCTTCGGTGTAGAACTTCAGTGCGAAGCCGCGGATGTCACGCTCGGCGTCGGCGGCGCCACGCTCGCCGGCCACCGTGGTGAAGCGCGCGAACATCTCGGTCTGCTTGCCGACCTTCTCGAACAGCTTGGCACGGGTGTACTTGCTGATGTCGTGGGTGACGGTGAAAGTACCGAACGCGCCCGAGCCCTTGGCGTGCATGCGGCGCTCGGGAATGATCTCGCGGTTGAGGTTGGCCAGCTTCTCCAGCAGCCAGACGTCTTCCATCAGCAGCGGGCCACGTGGGCCGGCGGTCTTGCTGTTCTGGTTGTCCACCACCGGTGCGCCGAAGGCCGTGGTCATCGGCGTGACCGGATCATCGCCGTGCTTCTGCTTGGGCGTGGTGCTCAGTTCACGCTGCTGCTGGGTGCCTTCCGCAGGCGACGGCGCGGTGTGATACGGGCACTTGGGGCTGTTGTTATCGGACTGGCTCATGGCTGGCTCCTGCGGGTGAAGACGGGGTGGAACATCTTCACTCGACTTTAGCTATGGCCAGATGAAATGAATAATCGAATGAATCATTCACTTCTATAGCTTCTGTCTATCGATTGTCGGGAATTCATTGCCGGGGCCTTGTTCCGGTCGCCCGGCGGCTCGCATCCCGACACGCTCCGATCATGGGCCAGCAGTGCTCGATTCGACGATGCGCACCGGGCGCGCTAGGCCGTCGAATGCATCCACATAACGACGATGAAGCATCCCGTCCCGGCGCAGCTGGGTGTCCTGCATCGGCCGGATCTGGGTGGTCAGCGGATTCCCGCGTGGCGCCAGTTGCGTTCCATAGCGTGCGGGGTAGGGCCCCGATGCGGCTGCCTTCACATACCGGGTTTCCTGTACCACCAGGCCGGCACGGCGAAGGCGCTCGATCTGCAGGTCGCCGATGTTGGCGGTGTAGTCGTTGCCGAAGACATACTCGGCCTGCACGCCGTCGGGCCGGTTTTCCCAGGTTGTTGAAACGCAGTTGGAGGTGCAGCCACCGGTGAATGACCAGTGTGGTGAGTATGTGTACGTCCAGGAGGCGGGCTGGATGCCGGGCCCGGACAGGGTCTTGGATACCAGCGACTTGGCCATGTAGGCATTGGGAATGCCGAATGAGCCAAACCCGAAGTTGGAGGAACTAGTGCCGATGATGCCGCAGCTGCCAGGCGTGTTGTCCGATCCGTGGATCAACTGGCGAAGCGAGAACACCCCTTGTGCGCCGCTGGGATGGCGCATGGTGATCACATCGTTGAAGGCCGGGTCGCCGGCATCTTCCGAGCGGAATCCCGTTGCATTCTGCGCGCAGGAATTCATGTAGAAGCCTGGATTCAGGACGGGGGGCACCATCGTCCACGGCATGGCGCCCACATGGCGGTCGGTGGAGAAGGTCCAGCGCGACTGGTCGGGAAGTACGACTTCGTTGAGCGTGCGCCCCCAGTAGCTGTCGACGTAGTTGTAACGCCAGGTGCGATCCCCGGCCCGGACGGCGCCGATCTTGCCCTGCGCGTCATAGTCGATATCGATCCGGGCTCCGTCATTGGAAATGATCGCCAGCAGGCGGGTCGGGTTGGCACCGTCGTAGCTGTAACTGACCCAGTTGCCGTGGCGGTCCTCGACACGTGTCGCGTAGAGGAAGACATCGACGACCGGAACCAGCAGGTAGGGCTGCGATGTGCCATTGCCATTGCCATCACGATAGTACTCGTTGGCCAGCACGTCGTGCTGGTCGCGGACCGCCATCCAATCGAAGAAGTAACGGGTGCCATCGGTGGTCCGCACCACAAAACCTTCGCCGGCTCCATTCCTGATGGCTGGCAGGCAGCTGACGCGCCACTGGCTGGCCGAGGTGCCAATGTAGGTTGCCCCATCCTGGGGCAGGCTTGCCCCTGCTTCCTTCAGCAAAAGGGATTCATAACCGACCGCAGGGAGGTTGATGAAGATGCCGCTCCAATAGGTGTGCTTCGGGATGACCCGGGTGTTGAAGTCCGGTGACGGGCCCACCCACTCGGTCGGGGACAGGTTGCTGCCGCTGCAGCGGCCGCCGCCCGCCGCATTCCAGCCCCGGCGTTGATCGTAGGAGCCCATCATGTAGGGGGCATCGATCTCCCAGGACGCCCCCAGCGGGGCGGCAGCGCGATCCAGTCCCTGTTTCTGCTTCGGCGTTGTGCGGGTGAATGCGACCCGCATTCCACTGCTGGTCGGCACCACGACATCGGTCTGCGAGAACTGCAGCGTGCCATCCTTCCTGTTTAGGGAATCACCAAACAGATCATCGCCGAGCGCCGCGACCCGCGCACCCCGCAGGCGTTCGTCGTAGGTACGCTCGCTGCTTACGAATTCCTGTGCATCGGCCACGCCACACACCAGCAACAACGCTAGAACCGTACGCCGCATGTTCGTTCCCTCGTGATCGAATCCCCTCGCTTCGATGCCGCGGCATGTTGCCCGGCCCCATTGCATGCCGCTGGGATCGCAGTTTCAGTGACTGTGCGGAACGGCGCCCCAGCTCCCCTGTGGCGGTCTGCGTGGCCGAGTATGCAGGATTCTCCGCGGTGGCTTCCAGGGGGGCATGGTGCCCCCTGGCCAGGCGCACTTACAGCAGCGTTTTCAGCCGGTACAGCGCTTCCAGCGCCTGCTTCGGCGTCAGTTCGTCCGGATCGATCGCCGCCAGCGCTTCCTGCGCCTTGCTGGATGGCGCCGCGAACAGCCCGAACTGCTGCGGGGCATCCAGCGCCTGCGGCGCCAGCTCGGCGGCGTGGCTTTCAGCGCCGCGCTGTTCCAGCTCGGCCAGGCGACGCCGTGCCTGCGCCACAGTGGCGCGCGGCAGGCCGGCCAGTGCGGCCACCTGCAGGCCAAAGCTGCGGTTGGCCGGGCCGTCCTTCACTGCGTGCATGAACACCAGCGCTTCGCCGTGCTCGACCGCGTCCAGGTGCACGTTGGCGATGCCGCTGCGGCCGCCCTCATGCTGTTCGTCGGCCAGCGCGGTCAGCTCGAAGTAGTGGGTGGCGAACAGCGTGTAGCAGCGGTTCTGGTAGGCCAGGTGGCGGGCCACCGCGTCGGCCAGCGCCAGGCCATCGTAGGTGGAGGTGCCACGGCCGATCTCGTCCATCAGCACCAGCGAATGGGCGGTGGCGTGGTGCAGGATGTAGCTGGTCTCGGCCATCTCGACCATGAAGGTTGACTGCCCGCGGGCGAGGTCGTCGCCGGCGCCGATGCGGGTCAGGATGCGGTCGATCGGGCCGATCACCGCCCGGCTGGCCGGCACGAAGCTGCCGATGTGGGCCAGCAGAACGATCAGCGCATTTTGCCGCATGTAGGTCGATTTACCGCCCATGTTCGGGCCGGTGATGACCAGCATGCGACGGTCCGGATGCAGGTCCAGGTCATTGGGTTCGAACGGCTGTTCGCGTACCGCTTCGACCACTGGATGGCGGCCGCGTTCGATCTTCAGGCACGGCTCGGCCTGCAGCTCCGGGCGCGCCCAGTCCAGCGCCTGCGCGCGTTCGGCGAAGGCGGCCAGCACGTCCAGTTCGCTCAGCGCAGCGGCACACTGCTTCAGCGGTTCCAACTGCCCGCCAAGGGTGTCCAGCAGCTGCTCGTACAGGTACTTCTCGCGCGACAGCGAACGTTCGCGCGCGGACAGCACCTTGTCCTCGAATGCCTTCAGTTCTTCGGTGATGTAGCGCTCGGCATTGGTCAGCGTCTGGCGGCGGGTGTAGTGCACCGGCGCACGATCGGACTGGCCCTTGCTGATTTCGATGTAGTAACCGTGAACGCGGTTGTAGCCCACCTTCAGGGTGGGAATACCGCTGCTCTCGCGCTCGCGCAGTTCCAGGTCGACCAGGAACTGGTCGGCATGGGTGGACAGCCGGCGCAGCTCGTCCAGCTCTTCATCGAAGCCATCGGCCAGCACGCCGCCGTCGCTCAGCTTCAGCGGCGGCATCTCGGCGATGGCGCTGGCCAGCAGCTGCGCGCACGCGTCGTGTTCGCCCAGCGCCGCATGCAGGGCCTGCAGGCGCGGCGAGTCCAGCGGGGCCAGCACTTCGCGCACCGCCGGCAGCAGGCCCAGGCCGTCACGCAGGGTGGAGAAATCGCGGGGGCGCGCCGAGCGCAGCGCGACGCGGGTGAGGATGCGTTCCAGATCGCCGAGGCGGCGGAACTGCTCGCGGATGTCGGCGTCCGCACCGCGATCAATCAGGGTTTCCACCGCGTGGTGGCGCTGCACCAGCACCTCGCGCAGGCGCAGCGGGCGGTGCAGCCAGCGGCGCAGCAGGCGCCCACCCATGGGTGTCACCGTGCTGTCGAGCACGCCCAGTAGGGTATTGCGGGTATCACCGTCGACACGCGTGTCCAATTCCAGGTGGCGGCGGGTGGCGGCGTTCATCGCGATCGCCTCGCCGGCGGTTTCCATCGCGATCGAAGTCAGGTGCGGCAGGCGCTGCTTCTGGGTTTCCTCGACATACCCGAGCAGGGCGCCGGCGGCGGCGGTGGCACGGGGCTTGTCATCGATACCGAAGCCGCTCAGATCGTGCAGCTTGAAGAAGTTCAGCAGCTGGCGGCGGCCGCTGTCCGCGTCGAACAGCCACGGCGCACGGCGGCGCACGCCGGTGCGCTGGCGCAGGAACTCCGGCCAGTTCTCCTCGTCGGGCACCAGCAGCTCGGCCGGCTCCAGCCGTGCCAGCTCGGCTTCCAGGGCGTCGTCGGTCTCCACTTCGTTGACCAGGAAGCGGCCACCGGCCAGGTCGGCCCAGGCCAGGCCGTAGCCCTGCTTGCTGCGCGACAGCGCCATCAGCAGGGTGTCGCGGCGCTCGTCCAGCAGCGCTTCGTCGGTGACCGTGCCGGGGGTGACGATGCGCACCACCTTGCGTTCGACCAGGCCCTTGGCGAGCGCCGGGTCGCCGATCTGCTCGCAGATCGCCACCGACTCGCCCAGCGCCACCAGCCGTGCCAGGTAGCCTTCGTAGGCATGCACCGGCACGCCGGCCATCGGGATCGGTGCGCCGCCGGAGCTGCCACGCTGGGTCAGGGTGATGTCGAGCAGCCGCGCAGCCTTGCGCGCGTCGTCGTAGAACAGCTCGTAGAAGTCGCCCATGCGGAAGAACAGCAGCAGGTCCGGGTAGTCGGACTTGGCTGCGAAGAACTGCTTCATCAGCGGGGTGTGCTCGGCGGACTTGTCTTTGGACATGGGACTCGTGGATCAGGGCGTCCGGCCGCGCCGGGCGGCAGCGGCAGCGGAGCGGGTACAGGGCCGTCCATGGTAACTGCTGGGGCCGGTGGGCGCCGCTGCGGTTGGTGGGCATTGCCGTGCGGGGCACACAGTCAGGCCGGAACCAGGGTGATCTGCCGGTGGCTTGCGAAGATCTCCATTACGATCCCGAAGTAGGTCTGGCCCTGGCCTCGTTGCAGGGCGTCCAGCTGGAGCGCAATGGTCCGCCTATTGAAGGTGCCCGGGGCTTCCAGCTTGGACTGCAGCCACTGACATGTGGTAGTTCGTCCCAGTGCGGCGCGGCTGTGCTCGATATCACCCCAGATCACCGTGGCCCGGTCGTGGCCGGCCAACACCCCATAGCCGCCATGCAGCAGGTCATCCAGGGCGTCCAGGCTTGGCCCGAGCTGCCAGTTCTCGCCGGCCATGAACACGCGGTTGATCTCCGCGTACAGGCTGGGGATGTCATTGATGGCGGCGCCTTCAATCTGTAGGACGATGGTCATGCGGCGACTGTAGCGTCAGCAGGCGGAAGCTGGCGTGCTGTAGTACCAGGGTTCGCGCCATGGCCCGAACGCGCAGCGTCCCGGGCGTTTGCGGCGTGTTGCCCCGCAGTCGACTGAATTTGCAATCTTTCCTATAGAAGTTCCTGAGGCGGCCGATACCCTTTGCGCCTTTCTGCGCTTCGCGTAGCGGCGTGCTGTCGCCTGTGCGTCGGCAGACCCGAATCAAGCCGGCACGTCGATGCATTGTCCTTTTCCGGACAGAGCGCCTGACGGCCTGCATCAATATCAGGAAAACACTGTGCGGTCAGGGAAGAAGCAGGCACGACAGGCGTGCCGTGGTGGTGGGTGGGTGGTGTTGCTTGGCATGACCTTCGGTGTTGCCGCCCAGCAGGCCGGTGATCCAGCCGCGCAGGAACTGCTGAGGCAACAGGAACGCGAACGCGTGCTGCGCGAGCAGCAGGAACAACGCCCCGACGTCCGCCTGGAGCGGAACGCGCAGAAGGAGGGCGACCGCCTGCCGGCGCAGGAGCGCCCCTGCGTGCGCATCGATCGCATCGTGCTGGAAGGCGAGGACAGCCAGCGCTTCGGCTGGGCACTGGCGGCTGCCGACCCGGTCGACGATCCGGCCACAGGCCGTTGCCTGGGGACCGAAGGCATCAACGTGGTGATGAAGCGCGTGCAGACCGCGATCATCGCCCGCGGCTATGTCACCACGCGGGTGCTGTCGGCACCGCAGGACCTCAACCAGGGCACGCTGACGTTGTCGGTGGTGCCAGGCCGGTTCCGCGAGGCCGTGTTCTCCGACCCGCAGGGACGGCATCCGGCCCTTGCCAATGCACTGCCGATCCGCAGCGGCAGCCTGCTCAACCTGCGCGACATCGAGCAGGGGCTGGAGAACCTGCAGCGCGTGCCCACCGTCAGCGCCGACATCAAGATCGCGCCGGCCGACGGCGAGGGCGCGGCGCCAGGCCAGAGCGACCTGCAGATCGACTGGACGCAGCGCTCACCGGTGCGCGCCAGCGTCACCCTGGACGATGCCGGCAGCCGCGGCACCGGCAAGCTGCAGGCCAATGCCACGCTGTCATTGGACAATCCGCTGGGCCTGAACGAGCTGTTCTACATCAGCGCCGGCCGTGGCGTGTTCAATGGCCGAGGCAAGGACACCAACAGCTGGACCGCGCACTACGACGTGCCCTACGGGTATTGGCTGTTCGGTGCCACCGCCAGCGCTTACGACTACAGGCAGAACGTGGTGGGTGCCTTTGAAAGCTATGACTACAGCGGCCGCAGCCAAAACGCCGAAGCGCGGGTGGACCGGCTGTTGCTGCGCAATGCCAAGGTCAAGTTCAGCGCCTACGCGCGCGGCTGGCAGCGAGAGTCGAAGAACTACATCGACGACACCGAGATAGAAGTACAGCGCCGCCGCACCGCAGGCTGGGAACTGGGCCTGACCCACAAGCAATTCATCGGCAACGCCACGCTCGATGCCAGCGTGGCCTACCGGCGTGGCACGGGGGCCTTCCACGCCTTGCGCTCGCCAGAAGAGATGGCGCAGCAGTGGGATCCGACGCTGCCGCTGGAAGGGACCTCGCGGATGAAGCTGATCACCGCCGACGCGCAGTTCAGCGTGCCGTTCCAGCTGGGCAGGCAGCGCCTGCGCTACACCGCCGCATGGCGGGCGCAGTGGAACCGCACGCCGCTCTCGCCACAGGACCGCTTCGCCATCGGCGGCCGCTATACCGTGCGCGGTTTCGATGGTGAAAGCTCGCTCAGCGGTGAGCGCGGCTGGTCGCTGCGCAACGATCTTTCGCTGGGCATCGGCGGTGGCCAGGAGTTCTACGTCGCCGCCGACTACGGCCGCATCGGCGGCCCATCCGCGCAGTGGCAGTCCGGCCGTGACCTGGCGGGCATGGCGCTGGGCCTGCGCGGCGGCTGGCAGCAGCTTTCCTGGGATGGCTTCGTCGGTTCGGCACTGCACAAGCCCGCCCATTTCCCCACCGACTACACCACATTCGGCTTCAGCCTGGCCTGGCGCTACTGATCTGCCACAAGGACACGTGACATGAACACTATCTATCGTCTGGTTTTCAACCGCGCGCTGCGCGTCTGGCAGGTGGCGTCGGAGCTGGTGAAGGGTGGCGGTGGCCTGGTCGGCCATGTGCCGGGCCGGCAGAGCGCCGCGCTGTCGCCGCTGGGCTTCGCACTGATGTGCTCACTGGGCTGGGTCAGCATGGTAACCCCTGCACTGGCGCAGTCCGATGCGCGCATCATTTCCGACCCCAATGCGCCGGGCCGTGAACGGCCGACGATGGTGACGGCCCCTAATGGTGTGCCGATGGTGAACATCACCACGCCGTCGGCGGCGGGTGTGTCGCGCAACCGCTATTCGCAGTTCGATGTCGGACGCGAGGGCGTCATCCTCAACAACGCCCGCGGCCAGGTGCAGACGCAGCTGGGGGGCTGGGTGCAGGGCAATCCGTGGCTTGCCACCGGCAGTGCGCGGGTCATCCTCAATGAAGTGAACGGTCCGGCCAGCCGGCTCAACGGCTACGTGGAAGTGGCCGGGCAGCGCGCCGAGGTGATCATCGCCAACCCGGCCGGCATCCAGGTCAACGGCGGCGGCTTCCTCAACGCCAGCCGCGTGACCCTGACCACCGGCACGCCGATGTTCACGGGTGCTGGGGCACTGGAGGGCTACCGCGTCACCGGTGGTGCGATCCAGATCGATGGAGAGGGTCTGGACACCAGCCGCGCTGACTACACCGACCTGATCACCCGGTCACTGAAGGTCAACGCCGGCATCTGGGCCAACCAGTTGCAGGCCACGCTGGGCAACAACGTGGTCAATGCCGACCACAGCCAGGCCAGCCTGATCCCGGCCAACGGCGAGGCACCGACCTTCGCGCTGGACGTGGGCGCTCTCGGCGGCATGTTCGCCAACAAGATCTGGCTGGTCGGCAACGAGCACGGTGTGGGCGTGCGCAATGCCGGCAGCATCGGCGCGCAGGCCGGTGAGCTGGTGGTGACGGTGGACGGCCGCCTGGAAAACACCGGCGCACTGCAGTCGCTGCAGAACATGCGCTTGCAGGCGCGCGGTGATCTTGCAAATGCCGGCACCATCGCCGCCACGCGCGAGGTTGCGATCACCACCGGCGGCACGCTGGACAACAGCGGCGGCAAGCTCAACGCACAGCGCCTTCAGGTCGAGGCGCAGGGCCTGCGCAACCATGACGGCACCATTGAACAGACTGGTGTGCAGGCGCTGGCGCTCAAGGCCGAAGCGGCCCGCAACCGCAGCAACGGTCTGCTGGGTGCGCTGGATGCCGTCGCGTCCGGTGGCAACGGCGGTGGCCCAGGGGGCGGCACGTCGCCGGGCAGCGGCGGAGGAACGCCGGGAACCGGTGCCCCGGGTACGGGGACGCCGGGTACCGGCGGCGGCTCGACCGGCACGCCGACCTCGCCAGTGGTACCGATGGCCGAGGGCCTGATCGCCATCGCCGGCATGCTGGACAATGACGGCGGCAGCATCGCCAATGGTGGTGCGGTATCGCTCGCCGCACGTGCCGGACTCGACAACAGCGGCGGTCGCCTGGGAGTGAGTGCGCTGCAGGCTGGGGGCGAGCTGCGCAATGATGGCGGCACGCTGCAGGTGCATGGCGATGCCGCGTTGCATGTCGGCCTGTTGTCGAACCAGGAGGGTGCGCTGAGCGTGGCCGGCGGCCTGCGGCTGGATGCGCAGTCGCTCGACAACCGCGGGGGTGAACTGCGGCACGCCGGCAAGGCGGCATCGTCGTGGACGGTGCAGGGTCTGTTCAACAATGACGGCGGCCTGCTGGCCACCAACGCCGCGCAGTTGGCGCTGCAAGCAGGCCAGGTCGGCAATGCCGGTGGCCGCATTGAACATGCCGGTGAGGGTGGCCTCACGCTGGACACGGGTGACTGGGCTGGTCCCGGTGGACGGCTGAGCACGGTGGGGCGCCTGCACTGGACGACTGGCAGCGCCGACCTGCGCAACGGTGCGCTCAGTGCGGCGGGATTCGACATCGTGGCTGGCATGCTGGACAACCGCGGCGGCAGCCTGCTGTCGCTCGGAACCGGTGCCAGTTCGGTGAAGGCGTCGAACCTGGACAACGGCGCAGGTGGCACGTTGGCCGGCAACGGTGACCTGATAGTGGCCGCGACCACGCTCGACAACAGCAAGGGCCTGGTGCAGCAGGCTGGCACCGGGAGCTTGAGCGTGCAGGCCGATACGCTGCGTGGCAGCGAAGGGCGCCTGCTCAGCAACGGTGCACTGGTGCTGTCCGGCGGCGAGCTGGATGTGAGCGGCGGTACGACGTCGGCGCAGAGTGTGCAGATCCACGCCAGGGCACTGCGCAACCGCCAGGGCCAGATCGTCTCGCAGGGTGTCTCGGAGCTGGCACTGGACGTACGCGATGCGCTAGACAACCAGGGCGGCCAGATCGTCGGCAACGGCGGCCTGCGCATCGACGCCGGTCGCATCGACAACCAGAAGGGCACGCTGCAGTCGGCCGGTACGCAGGGCGTGGCGCTGACGGTGCGCGACACGCTGGATAACAGCGGCGGCGGCATCTCCGGCAATGGCCAGGTGCAGCTGCAGGTTGGCAGCCTGGTCAACCAGGGCGGCAAGGTGCTGGCGGCAGGCAGCGGCGCGCTGCAGGTGCAGGCCCGAGAGCGCTTGGACAACAGCAACGGCGGCCGCCTGGCCGGTACCGGTGATCTGCGGCTGCAGGCGGCAAGCCTGGACAACCGCAGCGGTGCAATCGAACACGCCGGCGGCGGTACGTTGCAGATCCGCGCCGACAGCCTGCAGGGTGCGGGCGGCCGCATCCTCAGCCAGTCGGCGCTGGAACTTGAGGGCGGCGACCTGCTGCTGGGGGCCGGCAGCACTACCCAGGCAGAGCGCATTGCCATCGATGCGCAGCGCTTGGACAACACCGGCGGCAACCTCAGCGCGACCGGCAGCGACGCGCTGCGGCTGCACGTGGCGCAGGGCGTGGACAACAGTGGCGGCACGATCGCCGGCAACGGGGCACTGGATGTGCAGGCCGGTGAACTGATCAACCGCACGGGCACGCTCAGCGGCGCCGGAACGGCCGACAGCACCCTGCAGATCGTCAGTGCGCTGGACAATCACGAAGGCACGATCGCCAGCAACGCCAACCGCCTGACGATCGCCGCCGCACGGCTGGACAACAGTGGCGGCAGCATCCGCCAGGCCGGCAACCAGGGCCTGGACATCACCACCGGCCGCCTGGACGGCAGCAAGGGCACGCTGGTCTCCTCGGCCACACTGACCTTGCGCGCCGACGACATGGATCATCGTGACGCGACGCTGGGCGCCGATCGCCTCGACCTTGAGGCCACCACGCTCGACAACGCCGGTGGCCGCATCATTGCCAGCGGCGAAGGCGCCAGTCGCATCAAGGCGACGGCGCTGGGAAATGCCGGTGGCACGCTGGCCAGCAATGGCGACCTGACCCTGCTGGCCCGGACGCTGGACAACAGTGCAGGCAGGATCCAGCACGCCGGCAGTGGCCAGCTGCAGGTCTCGGCGCAGGCCCTGCTGGGCAAGGGCGGCAGCGTGCTCAGCAACGGCAGCTTCGTGCTGGATGGCGCCTCGCTCGATCTGAGTGGAGCGACCACCTCGGCGCGTCGCGTCGCCATCAGCGCCGGCACCCTGACCACCGCCGGTGGCACGCTCACCGCAACCGGTGAAGATGCGCTGCGCCTGCGCGTACAGGGTATGCTGGACAATCGCGGCGGTTCACTCGCCAGCAATGGCGCGCTGGATGTCATCGCGCAGCAGCTGAACAATGCGCAGGGCACGCTGCAGGGCGCAGGCGCCGGGCACTCCACGCTGGCGATCGGCCAGGCGCTGGACAACCAGAAGGGCCGCATCCTGCTCGGCGGTGCCGGCACGGTCACCGCGGCCAGCCTTGGTAACCAGGGCGGCACAGTGCACGCGGGCGGCAGCGCGCTGGTGCTGGGCGTTGACGGTCGTCTCGACAATGGCGAGCAGGGCCTGCTGTCCAGCACCGGCATGGTGACCCTGGACGCCGGCAGTCTCGACAACCGCCACGGCACCCTGGTCGCTGGCAAGGACCTGACGGTGACCACGGCGGCAGGCGTGGACAACAGCGACGGCGCGATGCAGGCCGCCGAACGGCTGCAGCTGCAGGGTAACGGCCTGGACAACCAGCGGGGCACGCTGCTGGGTGGCCAGCTGGACATCGATACCCGCGGCCAGCGGCTGGACAACCGCGCCGGCACGCTGGGTACGCAGAAGGGCGCGCTGAGTGTGCGCAGTGGCGTTCTGGACAACCAGGGCGGTCGCGTGCAGTCGGCGGCCGACCTGACCATCAACACGGCCGGGCAGGACATCGACAACCGTTTCACGGCCGGCAGCGGTGGGCTGCTGGCGGCCGGGAAGCTGCAGCTGGAAGGCGGTGTGCTGGACAACCGTGGCGGCGCAGTCAATGCACAAGGCGATGCGCGTCTGCTGCTGGCCCGCGTTGACAACAGTGCCGGTGGAACACTTGCCAGCGCTGCGGATCTTTCGCTGCGGGCGGCGAGCCTGGCCAATGCCGGTGGTCGCGTGCAGGCCGGACGCAACCTCGACCTGACCCTCGACGGGCACCTGGACAACGCCGCCGGCGCGATCGCGGCCGGCCAGCGGTTGACCCTCACGGCCGCCAGCGTGGACAACCGCAACACCCGTGGCGGTGACGGCACGCATGGGCTGCAGGCGGGCCAGCTGCAGTTCGGTGCACAGTGGCTGGACAACAGCCAGGGCCAGGTCGTCACCGATGGCAGTGCGCGGCTGCAGATCAACGGCCAGCTGCAGAACACCGGCGGCGTGATCAGCACCGGCGGCAACCTGGACAGCCAGGCGGACAACGTCGCCAACAGCAGTGGCCTGCTGCGCGCTGATGGCAGCCAGACCCTGGTGGCACGTGTGCTCAGCGAAGACGGCCAAGTGCATGCGCAGCGTGACCTCGGCCTTACCCTGCAGCAGGGCATGCGCCATCGTGGCGAATGGATCGCCAACGGCACGCTGTCGCTGAACCTGTCCGGCGACCTCGACAACCAGGGTGTCGTGCGCGGTGGCAACCTCGACCTCAACGCCCAGAACATCACCAACGCAGCCTCGGGTGAGATCTCCAGCCAGGGTACGACCCACCTCAATGCCCGTGGCCAGCTGACCAACCGCGGCCTGATCGATGGCGCGCTGACGCACCTGGAGGCCGGCGAGATCGACAATCTCGGCACCGGGCGCATCTACGGTGACCACGTGGCGATCTCCACCGGCGTGCTGAAGAACCGCGCCGAAGAGGCCGGTGGTGCCACCCGCGTCGGCACCGTGGCCGCACGCGAGCGGCTGGACCTGGGCGTGCGCGAACTGCAGAACACCGGCAAGGGCCTGATCTACAGCGGCGGTGATGCGGCCATCGGTGGCGCGCTCGGCGCCGACCGGATCGCCAGCGGCATTGCCGGGCGGATCGACAACATCAGCTCGGTCATCGATGTGGGCGGCAATCTGTCCATCGATGCGCAGGCGGTCAACAACATCCGCGAGAACGTGGCGATCGCCCCGACCCAGGTCAAGACCATCGACACTACCGTCAACATGATGGTGGCGGCATGGCAGAAGAACTCGAAGAACACCGCAGGCACGGTCAGCGATACCAGCAATTACAAGGCCTGGGAGTTCTACTACATCGCGCCGGAAGACGTGCTGCAGGACGAGCCCTACATTGCGCCGGACGGCACCCGCCTGGGCAAGGCGGTGGTTCGCCTGACCGCGAGCACCTCGCGCTTCTTCTTCGGCTCTGGTGGATTGGGCTATGACGTGCGCGGTGAGCGCTGGCGCATGGATCCGGTCAACGGCACCGTCACGATCTACTACGTGAGCAAGGGCACTGCCGCCAATCCGGACCAGGTGCCGGGCGGCGATCCGTTCGACGTGCTGAAGTCGAAGGAGAAGTTCACCTACCAGAACGACCGCCTGACGTTCTCCAGCGCCTACGGTACCTGCAGCACTACCTGCATCCAGTTCATCACCCCGGCGTCGTTGAGCAATCCCGATGCGACCATCGTCGGTCGCCGCCAGCACACGCAGGAACACGGCCTCAATGAAGAAAAGCGCGTTGCTCACCACGTGGCCCATGAGGACCAGCTGCAGCCCGGTGCCGGTGCCGATGCGGTGATCCGTTCCGGCGGCAACATGCGCCTGTCGGTGGACGAGCTGAACAACCGCTACGCGCAGATTGCTGCGGGCGGCAATCTGCAGATCGTCGGTCACGGCGCCGACAGCCGTGTCAGTAACGTTGGTCTCGAATTGTTCCGCACGCATACCTTCAACAACACCTCCATCGCCTACGACGGCACCCGAACGCAATGGACCGCCGAGCCCATCTCCGAAAAGATCGGCCAGCTGGGGGGCCAGATTACCGCCAACGGCACGTTGAGCATCGATGTCGGTGACCTGAGCAACCTCAACCAGGGGCGCAAGGCACCGAACGTGCAGAACGGTTCGGCCATGGCCAACCTCAACGTGCAGGGGCCCAAGGCGCTGCCGGATGGGCCGGGTCATGGCGGTGCGCAGGGGCCGGGCCAGTCCACCGGCACCGGTGCCGAACGCGCGCTGTCACAGGCGGCCGATGCCGCCGGCACCCAGCAGGGCGGCAACGTCGGCGGCGTGAGCGGCAACACCGGTACGTCCGGGCCGCGCGTGGTCGCGGCCAGTGGCGGATCGCCGGACCGCATCGCAATGGGGGCGCCGGATACGCGCGCGCCGAGCGCCAGCCTGTTCAACGTCAATCCCAACGGGGGCCACTATCTGGTCGAGACCGATCCGCGCTTCACCGACCACAAGACCTGGCTGAGCTCGGACCACCTGCTGGGCCAGATGGGCTACTCGCCCGATACCGTGCAGAAGCGGTTGGGTGATGGGTACTACGAGCAGAAGCTGGTGCGTGAGCAGATCGGCCAGTTGACCGGTCGCCGCTTCCTCGACGGCTACGCCAGTGACGAGGCGCAATACCGCGCGCTGCTGGAGGCCGGTGCCACGGTCGCCAGCGAATGGGGCCTGCGGCCCGGCGTGGCGCTGACCGAAGCGCAGATGGCACAGCTGACCAGCGACATCGTCTGGCTGGTCGAGCAGACCGTCACCCTGGCCGATGGCAGCACCACCACCGCGCTGGTGCCGCAGGTCTACCTGCGCCTGCGCCCGGGCGATCTGGACGGGCAAGGTGCACTGCTGGCCGGCGCCAATGTCGATATCAAACTGGGCAATGGCCTGGTCAACACCGGCAACATCGCCGGCCGCAAGCTGGTAACCATCGATGCAGGCAACATCGAGCATCTGGGTGGCAGCATTTCCGGCCAGTACGTCGGGCTGTCGTCGGACAAGGACATCCGCGTTGCCGGTGCCACCGTGACGGCCACCGATGCGCTGTCGGTCAAGGCCGCGGGCAATGTCACGGTGGCCTCCACGGTGGAGACACAGCGGGGCGGTGGCACCTACCAGTACGAGACCAACCGCATTGATCGGGTTGCTGGTCTGTATGTGACCAACCCCAGTGGCGACGGCATGCTGTCGGTGGTGGCTGGCGGTGACATCAGCCTGCAGGCCGCACAGATCCGCAACGCCGGCGCCGACGGCCTTACCCAGCTGGCCGCAGGCGGCACTCTGGATGTTGGCGCGATTGCGCTGGAGAAACGCCGCGACGCCACCTTCGATGAGCGCAACCACCAGCGCAGCAGCAGGACAACACATGCTGCCAGCTCGGTGCAGGGCGCTGGCGATGTGGTGCTGGCCGCTGGCAAGGACATCAACCTGGCCGCCGCGCAGATCAAAGCGGCGGGAGGTCTGGCATTGCAGGCCGGCGGTGACATCAACAGCCAGGCGCTGGTGGACAGCGAAAGCCGCGACTTCTCCAGTGCGGGCAAGCGCAGCTCGCTGCAGGTCAGCCAGCGTGATGAGACGGTGCGCGGCAGCCTGTTGCAGGCCGGGGGCAATCTGCTGCTGACCGCGGGCCGGGACGTGAGCCTTACAGCCGCGTTGGTCGACAGCAATGACGGTGCGGTAAGCGTGGCTGCGGGCCGCGACGTGAACCTGCTCTCGGCCAACGAGACGCACGACTACGGCCTGGACAGCTACGAGAAGAAAAAGAAAACGCTATCCAGCACCACTACCACGCGCAGCGTCGACAACAGCGACAGTTATGCCATCGGTACGGCGATCCAGGGCGAGCGCATCAACATCACCGCCGGCCGCGATCTGACTGCGGTTGGTGCGGTGGTCGATGCCACTGGTAATGTGATTCT
Organism: Stenotrophomonas sp. YJH_SMC_91; assembly: GCF_059368495.1. NCBI lineage: Bacteria > Pseudomonadati > Pseudomonadota > Gammaproteobacteria > Lysobacterales > Lysobacteraceae > Stenotrophomonas > Stenotrophomonas sp. YJH_SMC_91. The sequence continues at coordinate 44,217 of NZ_JCAFRT010000026.1, forward strand.
GGGGGCGGGCAACAACGTATTGATCACCGCCGCAGAGGACCATCACAGCAGTGAGTCCAACGAGAGCAAGAAGAAATCCGGCGTTACCGGAGGCTTCGGCAACGGCGTGGCATCGGTCGGCTACAGTAGCGCGAAGAACAGCAGCACCCGCGCCGAGCAGTCCACCACCCAGGTGGGATCGGCGATCGCCTCGCGCGACGGCAATGTGCTGATCAATGCTGGCAACACACTGACGATCGAGGCGTCGGACGTCGCCGCAGGCGAGAACCTGACACTGGTGGGCAAGGACATTGCGCTGCTGGCGCGACAGGACACCACGGACAACCAATCCAGTCAGGCCAGCAAGTCCAGCGGCTTCTCCGTGGGCGTGACCTACGACCCGACCAAGGCCTACCGCAGCGCCCGCGATTCGACCACCGACGGCATGGCCGACAGTGGCTCGGCGATGGGGCGGATCACCCGTACCGCTGAAGGCGCAGCCTCCGGCCTGCGCGCGGCCACCACTTCGACCGTGGTGACTGCCGGCAGCCAGCGCACCAACAGCGAACAGAGCCATTCGACCAGTGATGCCCGCGTCAGCCAGTTGGCTGCAGGCGGCGATCTCACGTTGATTGCCAACGGCGGCTCGATCCTCAGCCAGGGCACGCAGATGTCGGCCGAGGGCA
>NZ_JCAFRT010000027.1:0-17789 GCF_059368495.1 Stenotrophomonas sp. YJH_SMC_91
CGGACCAGCGCAATTCCGTGCTGACCCAATGGCTGCACCACTACAACTGGCACCGCCCTCACATGGGGATCGGTGGCCAGCCACCTATTTCCAGAGTCCTGCTGAACAACGTGGTGGGTTTACACAGTTAGTCGACTGCTCTTCCATCAGATCGCGAAAACCCCGCCCTGCGCGCGATAGTCGACTAACAGTCGGCTCTACCGGCGAATGCCCCGCGCAGCAGCGTGGCGAAATTGCGGATCAACGGGGTTACCCGTTCGCGATGCCACGCCAGCTGCACTTCCGAATGGGCACCGGCATCGGCCAGCGCCACGAAGCGCGATCCTTCCACCCGGATGTGATCGCACGAAGACGGCAGGATCGCGGCGCCCAGGCCTGCGGCGGCCAGGCTGATCAGCGTCGAGGCTTCACCCGCCTCCTGCACGATGCGCGGCGTGAATCCGGCAGCCGCGCACAACGCGATCATGTGGTCATGGATGCCGGCACCGGCACTGCGGCGGAACGCCACGAATGGCTCCTGCGCGAAGTCGCGCAGCGACAGCGTGCCCTGCTTCGACAGTCTGCGCAGGGCAGGATGGTCGGCATGCACGATCAACGCCAGCGGATCGACGAACAGGCTGTGCGCCACCAGTTCCGGCGGCAGCGCACGCTTGCGGATGATGCCCACGTCCAGTGACCCGTCGAGCAGCGCGTCGATCTGCTGCAGGGTGTTCATCTCGCTCAGCTGCAGCCGCACCTGCGGATACTGCTGGCGGTAATGCAGGATCGAACGCGGAATCTGCGGCGACAGCGGCGTGGCGCGGGTCAGGCCGATGTGCAGTTCACCCTGCTCACCGCGCTGCGCGCGCTGCACCTCGTCCACCGCCGCTTCCACCTGCTGCACGATGGCGCGTGCACGTTCCTGCAGCAGCTCGCCCGCAGGCGTCAGCTGCACACGACGATGGCTGCGCACGAACAGGCGCGCACCGATCAGGTCCTCCAGCTGGCGGATCTGCTGGCTGAGCGGCGGCTGCGACATGCCCAGCCGCTCCGCCGCCTGGCCGAAGTGCAGCGTATCGGCAACAGCGAGGAAATAACGCAGGTGGCGGAGTTCGATGGACATGCGGCCAGTTTATTCATCGTCGGCCGGAAATGAATCAGAGATGGGATCCGATCCCGTGCCGACCAACGGTCGGCACCCACCAACAGCAGCTGGCACCAACAGCAGCAACCAACTGTCGAAGGCGGGGTGGGTCCGGTTGCGGGGGTGTGAGCGGCATGGATGCCGCGACCAAGCCCCCATGGACGGATTTGCGGCGTCCCCCGCAACCGGACCCACCCCGCCATCCCACGGAATGCCCGCTGTTGCTTCTGAGGTTGCCGGCCAGCGGCCGGCACTACCGCAGGTGCAGGGCGGCAGCCCTGCAAACCAGAACACCCCTCACCGCTCCGAATGCCCGCTCTGGTCGTAATCGCGCGGGCTGAACAACTCCGGCTGGATCAGCTCGATGAACGCCCGCGCCTGCGCCGACAGCGCCTTGCCCCGGCGCACGATCACCCCGTAACTGCGTTCCGGGAACCAGCGCTTCATCGACCGCGCCGCCAACCGCTCGCGGTCGGCCTCGTTCAGGCACAGCGCCGGCACGATCGAAATGCCCATGCCCATCGCCACGTACTGCTTGATCACCTCCCAGCCGCCGACCTCCAGTGCCACGGTGTAGGCGATGCGGTGGCGCTGGAACACCTGGTCCACCAGGCGATAGGTGATCTGCCGCTTCGGCGGCAGTACCAGCGGATAGCGCGCGATGTCGGCCAGCTCCAGCTCGCCGCCACTGGCCAGCGGATGATCGTGCGGTGCGATCAGCACCTGCTCGAAGCGGTAGGCCGGGGCGTAGCTCAGGTCGGCCGGCACATCGGTCATCGAACCGATCGCCAGGTCGGCGGCATCCTCGCGCAGCAGGTCGGTGCCGTCGGCGCTGATCGCGTTGTGCAGGGTCAGGCGCACGTCCGGGTGATGCAGGCGGAAGCGTTCGACGATCTTCGGCAGCAGGTAGAGGATGGTGGAACTGTTGGCGGCGATGTTCAGTTCGCCCGCATCCAGTCCGCGCACCTTGTCGCGGAAGCGCGCCTCCAGCCCGTCCAGGTTTTCCACCAGTGGCTGCGCCATTTCATACAGCAGCTGGCCCTCGCGGCTGGGCACCAGGCGCCGCCCGCTGCGCTCGAACAGCGGCACCCCCAGCTCCCGTTCCAGCGCCTGCAACTGAAGGCTGATCGCCGGCTGGCTGACGAAAAGTGCCTCAGCCGCCCGTGAGACCGAACCCAGGCGCACGGTCTGGCAGAACGCGCGCAGCGGCTTCAGCCGGTCGGATTTGTAGGAAAAACGCGGACTTGGCGGGGTGCGTGTGCTCATCGTGTCACGAGTATTAGCACAACTTATGTAGAACATTGCAAAAACTGTTTTGCCAAATACTCCGGCCCAGCGGCACCGTGGAGACGTTCCCCCACCGCTGGAGTCGCCCCATGTCCGCCGTCGCTTCCGCTGTTCCCACCCCTGCCAGCAAGGCTACCCCCGGCATCGCCCTGGCGACCCGCGTGGCCGGCCAGGACACCGTGCTGCCGGCGCCGCTGCTGGCCCTGCTGGTGTCGCTGCACCGTGCGGTGGAACCGGACCGGCAGGCACGGCTGCAGGCCCGCCGCGAGCGCCAGGCGTTCTTCGACCAGGGCGGCCTGCCGGACTTCCGCGAAGACACCACCGCGATCCGCAACGGCGACTGGCGCGTTGCCCCGCTGCCGGCCGCGCTGCAGGACCGCCGCGTCGAGATCACCGGCCCGACCGACCCGAAGATGGTCATCAACGCGCTGAACTCCGGCGCCAAGGTGTTCATGGCCGACTTCGAGGATTCGACCTCGCCGACCTGGCGCAACCTGCTGGCCGGCCAGCAGTCGCTGGCGGCGGCGGTGCGCGGTGATCTGCAATTCACCGCTGCAAATGGCAAGCACTACAGCCTGCGCCCGTACGACGAGCAGGCGGTGCTGATCGTGCGCCCGCGCGGCTGGCACCTGGACGAAAAGCACGTGGCCATCGACGGCCAGCCGCTGGCCGGTGGCCTGTTCGACGCGGCGGTGTTCGCCTTCCACAACGCCCGCACCCTGCAGGCGAAGGACCGCGGCCCGTACTTCTACCTGCCCAAGCTGCAGAGCATGGAAGAGGCGGCGCTGTGGGAGACCGCGCTGTCGCACATCGAAGGCATGCTCGGCCTGCCGCATGGCCAGATCAAGGTGACGGTGCTGATCGAAACGCTGCCGGCGGTGTTCGAGATGGACGAGATCCTGCACGCGCTGCGTGACCGCATCGTCGGCCTGAACTGCGGGCGCTGGGACTACATCTTCTCGTACCTGAAGACCTTCCGCCGCCACGCCGACCGCGTGCTGCCCGAACGCGGCCAGGTGACCATGACCCAGCCGTTCCTGAAGGCCTATTCGGAACTGCTGATCCAGACCTGCCACCGCCGCGGTGCGCATGCGATGGGGGGCATGGCCGCGCAGATTCCGATCAACAACGATGCCGCCGCCAACGAACAGGCGATGGCCCGCGTGCGCGCCGACAAGCTGCGCGAAGTCACCGCCGGCCATGACGGCACCTGGGTTGCGCACCCGGCGCTGATTCCGGTGGCGATGGCGATCTTCGACGAACACATGCCCGGTGCGAACCAGCACAGCGTGCTGCGCCAGGACGTGCGCGTCGGCCGCGACGAACTGATCGCACGGCCGCCGGGCACCATCACCCGCGCCGGTTTCGAAGGCAACGTGGAAGTCTGCGTGCGCTACCTGGCCGCTTGGCTGGATGGCAACGGCTGCGTGCCGATCCACCACCTGATGGAGGATGCGGCCACCGCCGAGATCAGTCGCAGCCAGCTGTGGCAGTGGCTGCACACGCCGGGCCAGCAGCTGGACGACGGCACCGCGATCGACCTCGCGCTGCTGGATTCCACCCTCTCGCAGCTGCCGGCACGGCTGGGCGATACCGCCGCGCTGCCCGGTGGCGCACGCATCGGCGAGGCCATCGCCCTGCTCGGCGAACTGAGCCGCAGCGACGAACTGACCGATTTCCTGACCCTGCCGGCCTACGCGCGCATCGACTGACCGACTGCCCGCAAACCCGCCGTTTCCCTCCCCGTTGCACGCACGAACCGAACTGGAGAAAGACATGAGCAAGCTGCCCACTGCCGAACAGATCCAGCACGACTGGGATACCAACCCGCGTTGGGAAGGCATCCAGCGCAACTACAGCGCCGCCGACGTGGTGCGCCTGCGCGGCACCGTCCACATCGAGCATTCGCTGGCCCGGCTGGGTGCGGAGAAGCTGTGGGCATCGCTGCATGAGCGCGAGTTCGTCAACGCGCTGGGTGCGCTGACCGGCAACCAGGCCATGCAGCAGGTCAAGGCCGGGCTGAAGGCGATCTACCTGTCCGGCTGGCAGGTGGCGGCCGACGCCAACCTGGCCGGTCAGATGTATCCGGACCAGTCGCTGTACCCGGCCGATTCGGTGCCGGCGGTGGTCAAGCGCATCAACAACACGCTGCTGCGTGCCGATCAGCTGCACCACGCCGAAGGCAAGGATGACATCGACTTCCTGCAGCCGATCGTGGCCGACGCCGAAGCCGGTTTCGGCGGCGTACTCAACGCCTTCGAACTGATGAAGGCGATGATCGAGGCCGGCGCCGCCGGCGTGCATTTCGAAGACCAGCTGGCGTCGGTGAAGAAGTGCGGCCACATGGGCGGCAAGGTGCTGGTGCCGACCCGTGAGGCCATCGAGAAGCTCAACGCCGCACGCCTGGCCGCCGACGTGCTGGGCGTGCCGACCCTGCTGGTCGCGCGCACCGATGCCGAGGCCGCGGATCTGCTGACCAGTGACATCGACGGCAACGACCGCCCGTTCACCACTGGCGAGCGCACCGTCGAGGGCTTCTACAAGACCCGCAATGGCCTGGACCAGGCGATCAGCCGTGGCCTGGCCTACGCGCCCTACGCCGACCTGGTGTGGTGCGAGACCGGCAAGCCGGACCTGGAATTCGCACGCAGGTTCGCCGAGGCGATCCATGCGAAGTTCCCGGGCAAGCTGCTGGCCTACAACTGCTCGCCCAGCTTCAACTGGAAGAAGAACCTGGACGACGCCACCATCGCCAAGTTCCAGCGTGAGCTGGGCAGCTATGGCTACAAGTTCCAGTTCATCACCCTGGCCGGCTTCCACGCGCTGAACTACGGCATGTTCAATCTGGCCCACGGCTACGCACGCCGCCAGATGAGCGCGTTCGTGGAACTGCAGGAAGCCGAGTTCGAAGCCGCCGAGCGCGGCTTCACCGCGGTCAAGCACCAGCGCGAGGTTGGCACCGGCTACTTCGATGCCGTGACCCAGGCGATCCAGCAGGGCCAGTCCTCGACCACCGCGTTGACCGGCTCGACCGAAGAAGAGCAGTTCCACGGCGGGCGCAGCGAACGCGCTGCGTGATGCGGTAGTGCCCGGCCGCTGGCCGGCACCCACGTGCGCCTTCGGGCACTACGGAGAAGCCGGCCAGCGGCCGGCTCTACCGGGGTCGCGAATCCGATCAGGGTGGCCAGGGAAGGGCCAGGCAACGCCGGCCGGTCGGGGGACCTGCCGGCGTTGTTGTATCGATGGAAACGCGATGAACGCATGCAGCGTCAATCCAGCGCACCCCACAGTCCGGCAACTTGGCCGAAACCCTGTGAAGGTGGCCATCAGATTGATCCGGAACGACTTTTCCCTGGACCGTGGCGGGCAGAACGGCCACCGTGCGCCTTCACATCGGGAAAGCGGACCACAAGGCTCAAAATGAGATAGGGCGCACATTTTAAAGCGGTGCTATGCTCCGCGGCTCACCAGGGGACGCTGGCGGCGGGTGCAGGGAATGACCGGCAGGGGTGCGGCCGAGAACAGTGATGTGACGTCAGGTATCGCCCGGGTGGCGATGGCCGAGATCGTGCATGCGCTGCTGTCCGATGCCGAGGTCGCATTGTTCGCCAGATTTGCCCGTCCACGCAAGCTTCATGCCGGGCAGTGGCTGTTCCAGCGTGGCCACCGTGGCGAGCGCATGTACGTGATCCTGGAAGGCCAGATCGAACTGGATTTCGGCGAGGACCTGGTGATCAAGACCCTCGGGCAGCAGGAGTTCTTCGGTGAGCTGGGCCTGCTGGTGGGTGATCACCCGCGCAGCGCCAGTGCGCGCGCCCTGGTGGACTGCGAGGTGCTTGAGCTGGGGCCCGCCGACTTCCATCGTCTGGTGGAATCCGATCCGGGCCAGGTCGCCTACTTCCTGCGCCGCACGATCATGCGCGTGCTGACCAACGAACAGGCGCTGATCAGCCAGCTGCGCCGGCGCAACCATGATCTGGAAACCGCGCTGGACAACCTGTACATCACTACCCACCAGCTGACCCACACCCGTGAACTGGTGCGTACCGATGAACTGACCGGGCTGCACAACCGCCGTGGCCTCACCCTTTACCTGCAGGAATGCCGCGCCGATGGCAGTGGGCTGCCGCAGGCGCTGCTGCTCATCGACTGCGACCGCTTCAAGCAGATCAATGACCGCCATGGCCACCAGGCCGGCGATCGCGTGCTGCAGAGCATGGGCAACATCCTGCGCTCGATGGCCGGTGAGCAGGACCTGGCCTGCCGGCTCGGCGGTGACGAGTTCTGCCTGATCCTGCGTCGTGGCAACCACGAGATCGTGCAGCACGCGGCAGAGTTCATCCTCAGCGCGGTACACGGCCTGCTCGAGCGCAGCCACGGCACGCCGCACGTCAGCCTGGTCAGCATCGGCGCCAGCCTGCTGGACCCGGATGCGGGCTGGAGCGAGTGGTACGCCAGCGCGGATCGTGCGCTGTACCAGGCCAAGCGTGATGGTGGCAACTGCCTGCGTTGGGCAGACGCAGTGGACTCACCCTAGATCGGGAGACAGAGGCGATGAATGGCGACAACGGAACGTCGGCGCCGCACAACCAGCAACTGCGCGCCCTGCTGTTCACCGACCTGTGTGACTCGCTGCTGCTGGTCGAACGCATCGGCGATGTCGCTGCCGCCGAACTGTTCCAGGAACACGACCGGCTGGTGCTGGCGCTGCAGCAGCGCTGGAACGGCCAGCTGATCGATCGCTCCGACGGACTGTTCATGCTGTTCGAGCGCCCGATCGACGCGCTTGGCTTTGCATTGGATTACCAGCGTGGGCTGCAGCCGCTGGGGCAGAGACACGAGATCCATCTGCAGGCGCGGGCTGGTCTGCATGTGGGCGATGTGCTGACCTGGGAGAACAGCGCCGAGGCAGTGCGGGCTGGCGCCAAGGCGATTGAAGTCGAAGGCCTGGCCAAGCCGACGGCGGCGCGCCTGATGCAGTTGGCACGCCCGGGCCAGATCCTGCTTTCGGCGGTGGCCGAATCCATCGTGCGTCGCTCCAGTGGGTCGCTGGGCACGATGGCTGAAGGCCTGCAATGGCGGTCGTTCGGGCGATGGCGCTTCAAGGGCGTGAGCCAGCCAGCCGAAGTCTACGGCGTGCAGGCGGCGGGCATGCCCACGCCGGGGCGGCTGCGGCACACGGCCAAGGCCCGGCGTGATCTTCCGTTGTGGCGCCGTCCGCTGGCGATGGCGGCGCAGGCCGCCGTGCTGCTGGCCGCGGTGCTTGGCGTCTGGTTGCTGACCCGGCCACAGCCGGCCATCGCGTTCGCCGAACGCGACTGGGTGGTGCTCGGCGGGCTGCATAACCTCACCGGCAATCGACTGCTCGATGACGCCCTGGACCAGGCGTTCCGGATCAGTCTCGAGCAGTCCCGCTACGTCAACGTCGTCAGTGACGACCGCGTCGGCCGCACCCTTGAGATGATGCGGAAACCGCCGGATCGCGGTGTCCGTGAACGTGGCGATGCCGCCGCTGTGGCGGTGCGCACGGGCGCCCGCCTGGTGTTCGTGCCATCGGCGACCGATGTCGGCGGCCGAACCCGCTTCAGCGTGGAGGTGGTCGAGCCGTCGACGCTGCGCACCCTGGCCGTGGTATCCGCCGATGCGAAGGCGGGTGCGGTACTGGCGGCGGTGGACGATGTTTCGCGCCAGCTGCGCGATCGCCTGGGCGAAGAGCCCGCATTGATCCAGCGCGACAGCCAATCCCTGCCGGAGGTGACCACGGGCAGCATGGATGCGTTGCGTGCGTTTGCCTTGGGCCAGAAGCGCTACAGCCGAGGAGATTTCAACGGCGCGATGGCATTCTTCGGGCAGGCGATCGAGGTCGATCCTGAGTTCGCCCTGGCATGGCTGGGCCAAGCCCGCTGTCGCTTCGCCATGATGAATTACCGCGATGCCCGGCGTCTGCTGGCAGAGGCTGATCGTCGATCAGGGCACCTTACGCCACGCGAGCGCCTGTACGTGCAGAACTGGGCGCTGCAGATCAGTGATCCGGATCGCGCCACCGATGGCTGGGCGCGCATGGCGGAGCTGTATCCGGATTACATGCCTGCAAGCTACAACGCCGGTCTGAATCTTTTCCACGAGAACCGCCTTGCCGAGGCCCTGGCGCTTTCCAGGCGTGTTGCACAAAGCAGGGTCGAGCTGCCTGAGATCGCGCAGGACCAGTACGGCCGCGCCTTGCTGGCCAGCGAGCGCTACGCAGAGGCTGACATCGCGTTCAGTCGTGCCGCCGGCAATGGTTGGGAAGGTGCATTGATGCGCCAGGCGACGGTGGCGGCAGCGCGTTCCGAGTTCGAGAAGGCCAATGCGCTGCTTGCGCGGATCGATCCAGGCAACTTCCATGCTGGCAATTTCGCTACCACGATTGCGCTTGACCAAGGCGATGTCGAGGGCGCCATCAAGCTCGCCGAACAGGGAAGGATGCTTGCCGGACAGCGCCAGGGCATGGATCGGTACAACTTCGACATGCCCCTGGCCGTCGCCTACATGATGGCCGGCAGAAGGTCGAAGGCGCTGATGGTGGCGCGCGTGGCCGCGACCGCGCCGTTCGCAGAGCTGAGCGGCGAACCCGCGGTGGAGGTAGTGGATCGCCTGGTTGCAGCACACGCGGCAGCCTTGCTGGCACTGAGACTGGGCGATGCCGCACCGGCCAAGGCGGTCCAGGCCCGGATGAACGCGCTTCAGGATCTCCCTGACAGCAGCGTGTTGCGCCAGTACGTCACCCTGTTGGCCGGGCGGATGATGCAGCATGAGGGCCGGCCCCAGGCCGGGCTGGACCTGCTCGTACCGCTGTTGAAGAAGCAGCCACGCCTGCAGGTGCGGCTGGCAGTGCGTGACCTGGCGCTGGAGGCGGGCCTGAAGGATGTTGCCCAGGAGCAGACGCGTTGGCTGCGTGATCGCCCCGGATTTGCATATGCAGAAGCGCAATGCAGCTTCTGCCTGCAGGCGCTTAACGTAGTGGATGTGCGGAGGCTCATGGCGGCGCCGGCAATCGAGGCCGCCGACACCATGGCCTCGATGCCTCAGCGCAGCGTGCGCGGCGAGCCGTAACCGTCCTCCAGCATCGGCACGGAGTAGCCGGTACCACTGGTCAGCATGGCGATGATCTGGTCTTCGGCCTGTGCGATGACGTCTTTCTCCGCCAGGCAGATGTTCTTGCAGCAATCCTGGACGAACTGCTGAAGGTCAGCCGGGTTGGATGGAACGTGTCCAGCCAGCAGTATCGCGGCAGCCGTGTCGGTGGCGAAGAGCTGGCGGAAGGTGTCATCGGTGGCGAGGCGCTGAACCAGCGTCCTTGCGACCGGCAGCGAGAGCGTCAACGTGGGCATTGTGTCCTGCATCCATGGAGTGTCGAGGGGCAGTGGTGATGTCGGCTTGGCAAAGCGGTTCTTGAGAGGGTAGAGCGGGAGATGTAAAGGAATCGGGTCGCGGTTCGATAACGTGGATTCACGATGAAGGAAGGGCTGATCCGATGGATGTCAGGCGCTGCGCGATCGTAGTGGTACAGCCCACCGAGCAGATCCGGTTTGAGTTTGAGGGCCTGCTGCGCGGTGGTGATGGGCTGGTGCGCACGCTTGCCTGGGAGGCACTCGCCCCCCACCTGGATGGACCGGTGGTGCTGGACGCTGCGGCACAGGCACTGCTGGGAAGTCTGAGCCCAAGTGCATGGACCACGCTTGAGGCAGGGGAGGCCTGTTCACCCGCGATGGACCTGCTGATCGCCAGTGGCCTGGTGTTGATCCGCGGACAGGATGACGATGTTGCCGCTCGTGACGAGCGGCTGCGTGCAACGCATTGGCACCCCCTGGCTGCGGTCATGCATGCCTTCTCACGCTGGGAGGATGTTGACGCCGTTCGCAACATGCGTGAATCACAGATCGAAACGGCCTCGCAGATGCGCAGGACGTTGGGACCGCCGCCACCGCACGCTGCCGCTGCCGACGCTGGGTTGGTACCACTGCCGCCTCAGCAGTCCAACGATTTCGACGCACTGCTGGCGCGGCGCGTCACCTGCCGGAACTTCGATGTCACCCGATCACTGCCGCTGTCCCTGCTGAGCCAGATGCTGCAACGGGCATTCGGCAGCAGCAGCTGCCAGCGCGAAGGCGATGATCTGGTGTTCCTGAAGAAGAACGTACCTTCGGGCGGCGGACTGCATCCTGTGGAAGCCTACGTGCTGGTGCGCAATGTCGATGGACTTGCCGCGGGCATGTACCTCTATCGAGCGCAGGGCCACGGACTGATGCCGGTTGAGTGCCCCGTGGCCATCGATCGCGACTTCGTGATGTCCATGGTCGGGCAGCAGCACTGGTTCGCGGATGCGCACGTGCTGGTGGTCCTGGCCCCGCGTTTCAACAGGACGTACTGGAAGTATCGCCAGCATGGGAAAAGCTATCGGGTTGTCGCGATGGAGGCGGGACATCTATCCCAGACGCTGTACCTGGCGGCCACGGATGCCGGCCTGGGAGCATTCATTACTGCAGCGATCAACGAAAAGCCCATCGAACGTGCCCTGGGCCTGGACACGATCAACGAGGGGGTACTCGCGGTCTGCGGTTTCGGATGGCGTGCATCACGGATGACGACCAGCGAACTGGACCCGGCAGGCGTGATCTGGAACCTTGAAGACCGCGCGGGCTGACCCCGCGCGGCCTCTGCTGCATCACGCCGCGTCGAAGTCCACCAGCACCGCGCCATCACCCACCTGGTCGCCGGCCTTGGCGCGATAGCCCTTCACCGTGCCATCGGCCGGTGCCTGCAGGGTGTGCTCCATCTTCATCGCTTCCAGCACCACCAGCGGCGTGCCGCGCTTGACCTCGGTGCCGGCCGCGACCAGTGTCGCGACGATCCTGCCCGGCATCGGCGCCAGCAGGCTGCCGGCATCCGCCACGGCGTGGTCCGATTCGCCCACCGGATCGTGCAGGGTGAAGCGGTGCTGGCCGTCGGCGCCGAACAGGTACAGCTGGTCACCGTCGCGCAGCAGCTGCAGCGACCAGCGGCGTTCGCCCAGCTGCACGGTAAGATGCTGCGCATCGGCTGTGCCGATCACCTGAACCGGCGCGGCGTCATCGCGCTGCACGCGCCAGCCATCGGCCTGTGCCCACACTTTGAGCGTGTGCTTGCGTTCGCCCTGCTGCAGCGGCAGCACGCGCGGTGCCGATGCGCCGAGGCGCCAGCCATCCTGGGCCTGCCATGGCGAATGCGGGTCGCGCGCGTCGGTGCTGGCACCGGCAGTGCCAGCAACCGCGGCCACGGCGGCCAGCTGCCACAGGGCATCATCCGTTTCGCCCACTGCACTCAATGCCGCCTGTTCGCGTTCGATCAGCGCGGTATCCAGCTTGGCGTGCGCGAACGAATCGGTGTTCACCAGCCGGCGCAGGAAGCCGGCATTGGTGGTCACGCCCACCACCTGGCAGCCGGCCAGCGCCTGGCTCATGCGGCGCAGCGCGGCGTCGCGGTCCACGTCCCAGACGATCAGCTTGGCAATCATCGGGTCGTAGTACGGGGTGATGCTGTCGCCTTCCTCCACGCCGGTATCCACGCGCACATGGGCCGACGGGATTGGCAGGCGCAGGCGGCGCAGGGTGCCGGTGGAGGGCAGGAAGCCACGGTCGGCATCTTCGGCATACAGGCGCGCTTCGATCGCGTGGCCGTGGATGGCCAGCTGCTCCTGGCGCAGCGGCAGCGGCTGGCCCGAGGCCACGCGCAGCTGCCATTCCACCAGGTCGGTACCGGTGATGTACTCGGTGACCGGGTGCTCGACCTGCAGGCGGGTGTTCATTTCCATGAAGTAGAAATCGCCGTCCGGGCCGGCGATGAACTCCACCGTGCCCGCACCTTCATAGCCCACCGCGCGCGCGGCATCGACCGCCGCCTTGCCCATCGCAGCACGACGTTCCGCGCTCATGCCCGGGGCCGGTGCTTCTTCCAGCACCTTCTGGTGGCGGCGCTGCACCGAGCAGTCGCGCTCGAACAGGTAGACCGCGTCACCGTGGCTGTCGCCGAATACCTGGATCTCGATATGGCGCGGGCGCTCGACATACTTCTCGACCAGAACGTGGTTGTTGCCGAACGCCGAGGCCGCCTCGCGCTGGCAGCTGGCCAGCGCATCGACGAAGTCCTCGCTGCGCTCGACCTTGCGCATGCCCTTGCCACCGCCACCGGCGCTGGCCTTGATCAGTACCGGGTAGCCGATGGCGTCGGCCTGCGTGCGCAGGAAGTCCGGTGCCTGCTGGTCGCCGTGGTAGCCCGGGGTCAGCGGTACGCCGGCCTTGGCCATCAGCGCTTTGGCCGCGCTCTTGTCGCCCATCGCGCGGATCGCGCTGGCCGGCGGCCCGATGAAGGTGATGCCGGCGGCGGCGCAGGCATCGGCGAAGTCGGCATTCTCGGACAGGAAGCCGTAGCCGGGGTGGATGGCCTGCGCGCCGGTCGCGCGTGCCGCGTCGAGCAGCGCATCGCCGCGCAGGTAGCTCTCACGCGCGGCGGCCGGACCAATGTGGATGGCTTCGTCGGCCAGGCGCACGTGGCGCGCGTTGCGGTCGGCATCGGAATACACCGCCACGGTGGCGATGCCGAGGCGGCGGCAGGTGGCGATGACGCGACAGGCGATTTCGCCACGGTTGGCGATCAGGACTTTGGTGAACATGGCAACGGGCTTCATGGGAGCGTGCTCGGTCATGGCATGGATTACATGCGGAACACGCCGAAGCGCGTCTGCTGCGGGGCGGCGTTGAGGCTGGCCGACAGCGCCAGGGCCAGCACCCGGCGAGTGTCGGCCGGATCGATCACGCCGTCGTCCCACAGGCGCGCGCTGGCGTAGTACGGGTGGCCCTGCTGCTCGAACTGGTCGCGGATCGGCGCCTTGAACGCGTCTTCCTCCGCAGCCGGCCACTGGCCGCCCTTGGCTTCGATGCCATCGCGCTTGACCGTGGCCAGCACGCTGGCGGCCTGCTCGCCGCCCATCACGCCGATGCGTGCGTTCGGCCACATCCACAGGAAGTTCGGCGAGTACGCGCGGCCGCACATGCCGTAGTTGCCGGCGCCGAACGAACCGCCGATCACCACGGTGAACTTGGGAACCTTGGCGCAGGCCACCGCCATCACCAGCTTGGCGCCGTCCTTGGCGATGCCGCCCTGTTCGTACTTGCGGCCGACCATGAAGCCGGTGATGTTCTGCAGGAACACCAGCGGAATGTTGCGCTGGGTGCACAGTTCGATGAAATGCGCACCCTTCAGCGCCGACTCGGAGAACAGGATGCCGTTGTTGGCGATGATGCCGATCGGGTAGCCGTTCAGATGGGCGAAGCCGGTGACCAGCGTTGCGCCATAGCGCGGCTTGAACTCGTCGAAGCGCGAGCCATCGACCAGGCGCGCGATCACTTCGCGCACGTCGTAGGGCTTGCGCGTATCGGCCGGGATCACACCGTACAGTTCGTGTGCCGGCAGCAGCGGTTCTTCGCTGGCCTGCACCGCCATCGCCGGTTCCGGCTTGCGCCAGTTCAGCTGCGCGATGATCGCACGCACCCGTGCCAGTGCCTGCAGATCGTTGTCAGCCATGTGGTCGGCCACGCCGGATATGCGGGTGTGCACGTCGGCGCCGCCCAGTTCCTCGGCGGTCACTACTTCACCGGTGGCCGCCTTCACCAGCGGCGGGCCGCCGAGGAAGATCGTGCCCTGCTCGCGCACGATCACCGTCTCGTCGCTCATCGCCGGCACGTAGGCGCCACCAGCGGTGCAGCTGCCCATCACGCAGGCGATCTGCGGAATGCCCTGCGCCGACAGGTTGGCCTGGTTGTAGAAGATGCGGCCGAAATGGTCGCGGTCGGGGAAGACTTCGTCCTGCAGCGGCAGGAACGCGCCGCCGGAATCGACCAGGTAGATGCAGGGCAGGTGGTTCTGCTCGGCGATCTCCTGCGCGCGCAGGTGCTTCTTCACCGTCATGGGATAGTAGGTGCCGCCCTTGACCGTGGCATCGTTGGCCACGATCACGCACTCCACGCCGCTCACCCGGCCGATGCCGGCCACCACGCCGGCGGCTGGCACGGCGTCTTCATACATGCCATGCGCGGCCAGCGGCGCGATTTCGAGGAAGGCGCTGCCGGGGTCGAGCAGGGCGTCGATGCGGTCGCGCACCAGTAGCTTGCCGCGCGCGGTGTGCTTGGCGCGTGCGGCTTCGCTGCCACCCAGCGCGGTGCGCGCCAGGGTGGCGTGCAGATCGTCGACCACGGCCTGCATGGCCGCGCGGTTGGCTTCAAAGGTATCGCTGCCCGGTTGCAGCTGGCTGTTCAGGACGGTCATCGCGGTGGCCTTACAGGGTGCGCTGGAACAGTTCGCGGCCGATCAGCATGCGGCGGATCTCCGAGGTGCCGGCGCCGATTTCATACAGCTTGGCGTCGCGCCACAAGCGGCCGGTCGGGTATTCGTTGATGTAGCCGTTGCCGCCCAGGATCTGGATCGCCTGGCCGGTCAGCCAGGTGGCCTTCTCGGCGGCGTACAGGATGGCACCGGCGGCGTCCTGGCGGGTGGTGCGGCCCTGGTCGCAGGCGCGCGCCACGGCATAGACATAGGCGCGGCAGGCGCCCAGGCCGACGTACATGTCGGCGATCTTGGCCTGGATCAGCTGGAAGCTGCCGATCGCCTCACCGAACTGGTGGCGCTCGTGCACGTACGGCATCACCACGTCCATCGCCGCGGCCATCAGGCCCAGCGGGCCGCCGGACAGCACCACGCGCTCGTAGTCCAGGCCGGACATCAGCACGCGCACGCCACCGCCAACCTGGCCCAGCACGTTTTCTTCCGGCACTTCGCAGTCCTGGAACACCAGCTCGCAGGTGGGCGAGGAGCGCATGCCCAGCTTGTCCAGCTTCTGCGCGGTGGAGAAGCCCTTCATGCCCTTCTCGACCAGGAACGCGGTGATGCCCTTGGCGCCGGCGTCCATGTCGGTCTTGGCATAGACCACCAGCACGTCGGCATCCGGGCCGTTGGTGATCCACATCTTGTTGCCGTTGAGCACGTAGCGGTCGCCGCGCTTGTCGGCGCGCAGCTTCATCGACACCACGTCCGAACCGGCACCCGGCTCGCTCATCGCCAGCGCACCGACCAGGCTGCCGTCGCACAGGCCGGGCAGGAAGCGCTGCTTCTGTTCTTCGTTGCCGTTCTTGCGCAGCTGGTTCACGCACAGGTTGGAATGCGCGCCATAGGACAGGCCGATGCCGCCGGAGGCACGCGAGATCTCTTCCATCGCCACCACATGGGCCAGGTAGCCCATGCCGGTGCCGCCGTATGCTTCTTCCACGGTGAGGCCGAGCAGGCCCTGTTCGCCCAGCTTCGGCCACAGGGCCAGCGGGAACTGGTTGCTGGCATCGGCCTCGGCGGCCAGCGGTGCGACCTCGGCGGCGGCAAAATGGGCCACGCTCTGGCGCAGCAGGTCGATGTCTTCGCCAAGGTCGAAGTTCAGGGATGGCACGTGCATTGTGGTGGCTCCACGACGGGATGGCAGGAAATGGACGCACCCGGCGGGGGAGCGGGCGGCGGTCTGCAGGACCGCTGCCCGCACGGGCGATTGGACCCCAGCGTAGCGGGGTTCGGATAAGAAGTGAATACAAATTCAAAAATTGAAACCAGAATCAAAACATGGCCTACAAACGCTCTGCACTGATGGAAGAACGCCTGGCTGGGGCCCGTGAACGGATCCTGCTGGCCACCCGTGAGCTGGTCGCCACCGGCGGCTGGCGCAACGCCCCGGTGACCGCCGTGGCAACCCAGGCGGGGGTATCCACTGGCCTGATCTATCGCCATTTCCCGTCCAAGGCCGAGCTGTTCGTGGAGGTGCTCAACGCCGCGGTGGCCCACGAGGTCGCGATCATGGAGCGCATCGCCAGTGGTCCGGAGGTGGCCAGCGAGCGCCTGCGGCTGGCGATCACCGCCTTCGTTCGCCGCGCCCTGGCCGGGCCGGGGCTGGCGCATGCCTTCATCGTCGAGCCGGTCGACCCGGACGTGGAAGCCGAACGCATGCGTGGCCGTCGTGCCTTTGGGGATGTCTTCCTGCGGCTGGTGGAGGAGGGCGTGGCCGCCGGTGAGCTGCCGGCGCAGGACGCGCATGTGGCCGCCGCCTGCCTGGTCGGCGCCTTCACCGAGGCGATGGTCGGCCCGACCGCACCCAGCCGCGAAGCGCACCGCGACGAAGACGCGCTGGTGGATGCGATCTGCAGCTTCTGCCTGCGCGCGATCGGCGCCCGGTAACGTGGTAGAGCCGGCCGCTGGCCGGCTTCTGCACGATCCATCCGGCGGGATGGCGATGCCGGCCAGCGGCCGGCACTACCGGGCCGGCATGTTGCGCCGCACCAGCAGTGACGCCTGTTGTCGCACGCAAAGCGCGTTCTATACTCGGTCCATCACGCAGTCGCTCAGCCGTGGTCCAACGACTATCAGCCAGGGGTAACGAAGAGTGCGGAATTACGATCTGGAGTTCCTGAAACGCTTCTCCATGGTGATCGCGCTGCTGGCGACCATCACCCTCGGCCTCATCCTCCTAGCCGCCTACATCCACACCCGGATTCCGCCCGAGGTGTCGCCGACTGCGGCCAAGCGCACCGAACAGCGCATCTCGCCCACCGGCGCGGTCTATGCCGGCAGCACCGGCGCCGCCGCGCAGGCTGCGGCCAAGGCCGCCGCGCTGGCCAAGGCCGCCTCGCAGGTGGCCTACGGCGGCACCAAGGACGGCAAGGTCATCTTCGACAACCTGTGCACCGCCTGCCACACCACTGGCGTGGGCATGGCGCCGACGCTGGACCATTCGCACTGGGACAAGCGCATCGCGCAGGGCAAGGACACCCTCTACAAGCACGCCATCGAGGGCTACACCGGCCCGGATGGCGGCATCATGCCGCCCAAGGGTGGCAACCCGGCGCTGACCGAGGAACAGATCCACGCCACCGTGGACTGGATGCTGGGCAACCTGAAGTAGGCGCCGGAACGGCCAAACCGCGAAACGGCGGAAACGTCGAAACATGGAACCGCCGAACGGGATGGCGGAACCGCGGAACATGGAACGGCCGAACGGGATGGCGGAACCGCGGAACATGGAACGGCCGAACGGGATGGCGGAACCGCGGGAAGGGGGTAGAGTCGACTGTTGGTCGACTGCTCTTCCCAACGCCACCGAAAAAGCCCGCGCTGCGCGCGATAGTCGATTAACTGTGTAAACCCACCACGTTGTTCAGCGGGATTCTGGAAATAGGCGGTTGGCTGCCGATCCCCATGTGGGGTCGGTGCCAGTTGTAGTAATGCAGCCATTCAGGCAGCACGGCATCACGTTGCTCTGACGAAGCGTACTCGC
>NZ_JCAFRT010000028.1:0-6181 GCF_059368495.1 Stenotrophomonas sp. YJH_SMC_91
CCAATCCTACCGGTCGCCGTGCACCCGGTAGGTGTCCACATTGGCCAACCTCACGGTGGGTAGTGCCGGCCGCTGGCCGGCAACCACGTGGTCACCGGAAACGCCCTGCGGAAGCCGGCCAGCGGCCGGCTCTACCAAGCACCAATCCTACCGGTCGCCGTGCACCCGGTAGGTGTCCACATTGGCCAACCTAACGATGGGGAGTGCCGGCCGCTGGCCGGCAACCACGTGGTCACCGGAAACGCCCTGCGGAAGCCGGCCAGCGGCCGGCTCTACCAAGCGCCAATCCGGCCGGTCGCCGTACGCCCGGTAGGCGTCGACATTGGCCAACCCAACGATGGGGAATGCCGGCCGCTGGCCGGCAACCGCGTGATCAGGGAACGCCCCGCGGAAGCCGGCCAGCGGCCGGCTCTACCAAGCGCCAATCCGACCGGTCGCCGTACACCCGGTAGGTGTCGACCTTGGTCGACACACATCAAACATCAACGGTGATGCATCCACCAGCAATCAATCGCGTCCAGCACGATGTGGATGATCAAACCGATGCCGAACAACCGCGTTTTCTTCGGCACGCACAGGCCTGCATACACGGCAATCGCCGGTGCGGTGTGCAGCGGATGGAAACCGATGCTGCAGCGGTTCGGTGCGTAGATCGGGTCGGCCAGCAGGTGGTCCAGGTCGATGATCCAGCCCAGCAGCATCAGCAGCCACGCCGAAGCAAAGCGCTTGCGCCAGAACAGCCATGCCAGCAGGGCTGGCACGGCGGCATGCAGGAACAGGTGGAAGATCGCGCGCGCGCTCATCGGGGCCGGTAGCGCCGGGCCTACGCCCGGCGTTCCCGTTTACATCAGACCAGCGGTTCGTCGGACAGGTAGGTGTAACCGGTCAGGCCGGCTTCCAGCGCCTCCGACAACTCCTGCGCGCGTTCCGGCGACAACTGGGCCTCGGCCACGCGCTGGGCATAGGTCGCGCGCAGTTCGTCCAGGCGGTAACCCACGTAGTCCAGCATCACGTCGGTGGTGTCGCCACGGCGCTGCTGGGTAATGGCATAGCCATCGGCATCGGCCAGCACTTCCACCGCGTCGGTATCACCGAACAGGTTGTGGATGTCGCCCAGGATTTCCTGGTAGGCGCCGACCATGAAGAAGCCGATGCGGTAGCTCTCGCCCGGCTTCATCTTGTGCAGCGGCAGCGAGCTGTCCAGGCTCTCGTTCTCGACATAGGTTTCCACCATGCCGTCCGAGTCGCAGGTCATGTCGGCGATGATGCCGCGGCGGTCGGGGGTTTCGTCCAGGCGCTCGATCGGCACGATCGGGAACACCTGGTCGATCGCCCACACGTCCGGGATCGACTCGAACACGCTGAAGTTGACGAAGTACTTGTCGACCAGGCGCTCGTTCAGTTCGTCCAGCACCGGGCGATGGCTCTTCTCGTCGTAGCTCAGGCGCGCACGCACGCCATGGGCGATGGCGTAGAACAGATCGTCGATGCGCGCACGCTGCGGCAGGTCGATCTGGCCCAGCGCGTAGCTGGCCAGGCCTTCGGCGTGGAAGTGCTGTGCCTCCTGGAACAGTTCCACCGCCGGACGCACGTCCAGTTCGTCGTGGATCTCGCGCAGGTGGCGGATCGCCGCCGGCTCGTCGTCGTGCTGGTCCGGCACGCGGCCTTCCTGCGCCTCTTCCACTTCCGAGACGTTGGCGATCAGCACCGCGTGGTGCGCGGTCATCGCGCGGCCGCACTCGGTGACGATGCGCGGCGGGGTCAGGCCGAACTCTTCGCAGGCATTGGCCAGCGGCTGCACGATGTTGCTGGCGTAGGAATGCAGGCCGTAGTTGATCGAGCAGAAGCTGCGCGAGCGCGTGCCTTCATAGTCCACGCCCAGGCCGCCGCCCACATCGACGTGGGTGATCTTCGCGCCCAGGCGCGACAGCTCCACGAAGTAGCGGGTGGCTTCGCGCATGCCGTTGGCGATGTCGCGCACGTTGGAGATCTGCGAGCCCATGTGGAAGTGCAGCAGGTTCAGGCAGTCGGCGTACTCGGTGTCACGCAGCGACTTCCACAGGTCCAGCAGCTGGCGCGGCGACAGGCCGAACTTGGCCTTGTCGCCACCGCTGTTCTGCCACTTGCCGGCGCCCAGCGAGGCCAGGCGCATGCGCACGCCCAGGCCCGGCTTCACGTCCAGCGCCTTGGACTCTTCCAGCACCAGCTTCAGCTCGGACGGCTTCTCGATGACGATGAAGGTCTGCAGGCCCAGCTTGCGGCCGATCAGGGCCAGGCGGATGTACTCGCGGTCCTTGTAACCGTTGCAGACGATCAGGCCACCCGGGCGCGACAGCGCCAGCACGGCCATCAGCTCGGGCTTGCTGCCCGCTTCCAGGCCGAAGCCTTCGCCGTGGTGGCTGGCCAGGGTGCCGGCCACGCCGCGGGTCTGGTTGACCTTGATCGGGTACACGGCGGTGTAGCCGCCGCTGTACTCCCAGTCCTGCTGGGCCTGGGCGAAGGCCGCCTGCAGCTTGCCCAGGCGCTGGCCGAGGATGTCCGGGAAGCGCACCAGCAGCGGCAGCTTGGCACCGGCCGCGCGCGCCGCATCGACCACCTTGGGCAGCGACACCACCGGGCCGTCCGCCCCGGTCGGTCTCACCACCATGTGCCCGGCCTGATCCACGTCGAAGTAACCGTCCGCCCAATGCGGGATCGAGTAGGTCTTGCGGGCTTGGTCGAGGGACCAATCGGTCATTTCAGTCGGCCTTGTTGGCAATAAAAGGGGGGGCATGATAACGCCTATATGCCCACAGGTTCGTTATCATGCGCGCCCGCGCCCGTGACAGGTTCCAACCTGAACGGGCCGATCCGTCCGGATGTGGCATCTGTGCCACGCGGCCCCGCCCGCCAGCCCGGCTCCACCCCTCCGAACAGGACTGTTTTCCAATGACTGACAGCAACAACTGGTACATCGAACACTTCGAGCGCACCGGCTCGGCCATCGGCTACCGCATCACCGGCAAGCTCGACGAGGTGCAGTCGCCGTTCCAGAAGATCGAGATCTTCCAGACCACCGACTGGGGCAACCTGATGACCATCGACGGG
Source organism: Stenotrophomonas sp. YJH_SMC_91 (assembly GCF_059368495.1). Lineage (NCBI taxonomy): Bacteria > Pseudomonadati > Pseudomonadota > Gammaproteobacteria > Lysobacterales > Lysobacteraceae > Stenotrophomonas > Stenotrophomonas sp. YJH_SMC_91. Next base: position 3,088 of record NZ_JCAFRT010000028.1, read on the forward strand.
GCCATCATGCTGACCAGCAAGGACAACTTCTTCTACCACGAGATGATCAGCCACCCGGTGCTGTTCACCCACGCCGCGCCCAAGCGCGTGGTGATCATCGGCGGCGGCGACTGCGGCACCCTGCGCGAAGTGCTCAAGCACACCGGCGTGGAGAGCGTGACCCAGTGCGATATCGACGAGCAGGTCACGGTGATGGCGCGCAAGCACTTCCCGGAACTGTGCGACTCCAACGACGACGCCCGCGCCGAGCTGCTGTTCGACGACGGCGTGGCCTACATGGCCAACTGCCCGGCGGGCAGCGTGGACGTGGTGATCGTGGATTCGACCGACCCGGTCGGCCCGGGCGAAGGCCTGTTCAACAAAGCCTTCTACGAGAGCTGCTTCAAGGCCCTGAAGGACGACGGCATCCTGGTGCAGCAGTCCGAGTCGCCGCTGATGCAGTTGGACCTGATCAACGAAATGCGCACCGAGATGGGCAAGGCCGGCTTCGGTTCGTTCAAGACCCTGCCGTTCCCGCAGCCGTGCTACCCCACCGGCTGGTGGAGCGTGACCATGGCGCGCAAGGGCGACAGCAGCTTCGATTTCCGCCAGGCCGACTCGGCCGCCAAGACCTTCAACACCCTGTACTACACCGCCGCGCTGCACACCGGCGTGCTGGTGACCCCGCCGTTCGTGCAGGCGGCATTGAAGTAAGGCGTACCGACCAACGGTCGGCACCCACCCATGCAAAAGAAAAACCCGCGCTGGCGACAGCGCGGGTTTTTTTCATGTTCCGGTAGTACCGGCCGCTGGCCGGCAACCTCATGTAACGATCAGAGCGCCCAGATACCGGCAATCACCGCCACCACCAGGCCCCACTTGATCAGCTGGTAGGCCACCACGCTGCGCTCGCGCAGTGCCTTGGCCTTCAACCGCACCTTGTAGACGCTGCCGAACGCCTTGTTGACGCCACCGGTCGGGTCACCCGGCAGGTTCGGCGAGGCACCGCCGGCCAACAGCGTGGCCGCCACGGCGCGGTTGAACAGCCCCGGCAGGCCGAAGCGCAGCGGGCGGGCGATGTCGCAGAACAGGATCACGCGGTCATCGGGCGTCTCGTTGTGCGCGTGGTGGATGTAGGTCTCGTCGAACATCATCCACTCGCCATCGCGCCAGCTCTTCTTGATGCCGTCCACTTCGATGTAGCAGCCGTCGTTGTTCGGCGTGGCCAGGCCCAGGTGCAGGCGCAGCGAACCAGCGAACGGGTCGCGGTGCGGACGCAGCTCGCTGCCCGACGGCAGCTGCGCGAACATCGCCGCACGCACGTCCGGTAGGGACTCCAGCAACGCCGTGGTCTTGGGGCACATCGCCTTCGCCGACGGGTGCGACGGGCCGTACCACTTCAGGTAGAAGCGCTTCCAGCCACGGCGGAAGAACGAATTGAAGCCGGCATCATTGAACGTGCTGGACGCGGCGATCTTCTGCGCATCGCGCAGCGCCAGCGCTTCATCGCGGATCATCTGCCAGTTCTGGCGCAGCGGCTCCAGCTGCGGGAACTCCTTGGCCGGGTCCAGGAACGGCGTGGTCGGCACCTTCGAGAACATGTACATGACCACGTTGATCGGGGCCATGAAACTGGAGTGGTCCAGCAGCTGGCGCGACCAGCGCGCGCGGACCTTGCCACGGAAGTGGATGTACAGCACGCAGGCGACGAACAGCGCTGCAATGACGATTTTGATGATCAAAGCACTTTCCTCCAGCCGCGGCCGGAACGGGAATCGGGGTGGTGCACGGCCTGGCGGCCAGCACCGGTAAGGAACGCGGCAGGGAACGGGACGTGCCGAAGGGTGCGGCCGCCGATGTCGCGAATTAACAGCTTATGGTCGGCAGGCCGTGCGTCGGGGTCAAGCCGGACGTGCGCGACGTTCAGCGGGCCGCGGATGGACGAACCGATGCGACGCCCAACCTATTGATTCGGAAAGAACCGTCGACCAAGTGAGACATAATTGTCCGATTGAGCGCGACGAACTGTTCCAGCCACGCCCCTGACATTTCTCCGACAAATCGTGGAATAGCGAACTGGCGAGTACTAAAATTAACGAAAACTTAGTAACTCCCTGTAACACCGGTTCGCTTGACGCTTTGCGCCACCCACCGGGTCGTCCGAGACCCCGACATGTATCTTCCTGCTCTGCCCCCCTCCTCCTGCGGCGATGAGGCCGCCACCCCGCTGCTGCTCAAGCGCGGCGAACGCTTCCTGGCCCCTGACGTCTATCGCACCTGCCTGGACGGGCGCGAGGCAGTCATCAAGGACTATTCCCGCTACCGCGGCACGCCCGTTTCGCTAATCGCGCGACTGATGGTGCGCCGTGAAGCCCGCATGCTGCAGCGCCTGGGCGGCTGGAAGCATGCCCCCGCGCTGCTCGGCACCCTCGGTGGCCTGGCGCTGGGCATGGAATTCATCCCCGGCCAGACCCTGAGCACCGCGCAGGCCGTGGGCAATGACGTGTTCGAGCAGCTGCAGCACGCGCTCAGCCGCCTGCACGCCGCCGGCATCAGCCACAACGACCTGCATGGCACCAACGTGGTGGTCAGCGGCGGCGTACCGGTGCTGCTGGACTTCACCTCGGCCTGGCGCGCTCCACGCTGGCTGCGCCGCAACCCGCTGAGCCGGCAACTGAGCCGCAGCGACATGAAGAACTTGCTGAAGATCCGCCAGCGCGTGACCGGCCAGGCGCCAAGTGCCGCGCAGGCCGCACTGGTGGCCGACCCGGGCTGGGTCGCGGCCGTGCGGCAGGGCTGGAAGCGGTTCTATAAGTGGGCCAAGCGGCGGTAAGCGCCGCGTCTTTCGGGCGGCGATGGATCGCGAGATGAGATGGGACAGCGCCGGGGGGCTGCGTGCCCCGACGGGGACGATGCCTCGGGGGGGGCGTGCGCCGATGGGGACGACATCTCGGCGGCTGCGTGCGCCCTATCAGGTAGAGTCGACTGTTAGTTGTGTAAACCCACCACGTTGTTCAGCAGGACTCTGGAAATAGGTGGCTGGCCACCGATCCCCATGTGAGGGCGGTGCCAGTTGTAGTGGTGCAGCCATTGGGTCAGCACGGAATTGCGCTGG
>NZ_JCAFRT010000029.1:0-4556 GCF_059368495.1 Stenotrophomonas sp. YJH_SMC_91
GATGATCTCGGCGATCTTCTTCGACGAGGCTTCGATGGCCGACATGGTGGTGACCACCTGGCCGACCACCTCGCCGCCCTGCGAAGCGACACCGTGCGCGCCGATGGCGAGCTGGTTGGCCTGGCGGGCGTGCTCGGCGTTCTGGCGCACGGTGGAGGTCAGTTCCTCCATCGAGGCAGCGGTTTCTTCCAGGTTGGCGGCCTGCTGCTCGGTACGGCGCGACAGGTCACTGTTGCCCGAGGCGATCTCGCCGGCGGCCGAGCTGATCGCGCGGCTGGACTGCTTGATGCGGGTGACGATTTCACTCAGCTGCGCGGCGGTGGCGTTGGCGTCGTCGCGCATGCGGGCGAACACGCCCTGGTAGTCGCCGTGCATGCGCACGGTCAGGTCACCCTGCGACAGCGCGGCAAGCAGGCCGGAGATCTGTTCGATGCTGCCGGCATTGGCGTCCAGCAGGCCGTTGATCTGCTGGGCCAGCTGCAGGAAGAAGCCTTCCTTGTCGCTGGCGTCGATGCGGCCGGACAGGTCGCCGGCGGCGGCCTGGGCGATCACGCGCGCCACTTCGGCTTCGACCAGTGCTTCCTGGGTGCGGTCGCGCCATTCCACCACGTAGCCGACGGTGTCGCCGCCTTCGTTGCGGATGGTCGACACCACCTGCGCGAACTGGGCATCGCCGTACTGCATCGGGCGACGGGCGACGCCGTGGGCCTTCAGGTTGCCCAACAGCGTCTGGTCCATCTCGCCGCGGTGTTCCAGCACGGTGACCGGCTTGCCGATCAACGAGGCCTGGGCGTCGAAGTCCGGCAGGTCGCGGCGTACTTCATCCTGGTACTGGCTGAGGGTCTGCTGCAGGGCGCGGTTGCTGTAGACGATGGTGTTGCTGGTATCGGTCAGGTAGACACCGGTCGAGCTGTAGTCCAGCGCGGTGCGGATGCGCAGGTTCTCGCGGGCAACGGCCTGGTCGGTTTCGATGCGTTCGCGCAGGTCGCGCTGCATGCGCTGCATGGCCTGCATCAGCTCGCCCACTTCGTCCTGGCGGCTGACGTCGATGTGGCCATCGAGCTTGCCGCCGGCCACGTCGTTGGCAACCGACACGGCGCCACGCACGCTGCCGACGAGGGCGCGCGCGAACAGCCAGACCAGCACCAGGCCGAGCGCGGCGCCGCCCAGCAGGGCGATCACGGTCAGCACGGCGGAGGCGGAATAGGTGGACGCGGCCTCTTCGCGCGAGGCGCGGGCGAGGCGGTTGTCTTCGGCGATCAGCGCTTCCAGCGCGGATGCAGCCTTGCGGTGCTTGGTGCGGGTCTCGCCCACGAAGGTATCGATGGCATCGTCCGGCAGGTCCAGCTCCAGCATCTCGGTGACGCTGTCGTAGGAGGCCAGGGCGTCCTTCCATTCCTTGGCGAAGGTATCGAACAGCTTCTTCTGCTGCGCGTTGTCGACCAGCTTCGGGTATTCCTTGATCGACGTGTCCATGCTGGTGCGCAGGTCGACGGCCTGCTTGCGCGCGTCGGACTTGACGTCATCGCTGGCGCGGATCAGCTGCTGGTAGGCGGCATTGCGGTACTCGCCCAGCATGCCGCGCATCTCGCCGGCCATGCGGATGCTTTCCATGCGTGAACCGGCCAACTCGGTGGTGACGTTGTTCAGCGAATGCAGTCCGCGATAGGCGACGATGCCCTGCAGCAGCATCACCAGCAGGAGGACGCCGAAGGTCAACAGCAGCTTCGGCATCAGTTTCAGGTTGTTGATCCACGGCATGGGCGTTGCGATCTCCTAAGGCAGACGCGTCCGGGCGTCGGGCCCGGTTGCAGCAGAAACCACGCCGGCACAAGCTCCGGCGTGGTTCGACGGACAGCGGATTACTTGATGTTGGCCAGCTTCAGGCCCGCCGGCGAGCTGACTTCGATTTCCGCGCGCGAGGCGTCGCGCTGGATCTTGCCGATCACGCACACGGTCTTGCCTTCCAGGGTTTCCAGCGGGAAGGAGAACTTGCCGCGGTTCTCGCCGGCGATGCGGGCCGAGAAGGTGTGGCGCGGGAAGGCACCGCCCATGTACAGGAAGGTCGGCTGGCCTTCGGAACCTTCTGCGTAGCGGGCCTTTTCGACCTTGCCACAGACCATGCCGTCCTTGCCGACCGAACGCGGGGCCAGTTCCGGCGGGATCATGTCGGCCGCCTGGGCGAACGCGGAGGAAGCGGTGGTGGCCAGGACAGCGGCCGAAACGAACGCAAGCAGGGACTTCATCGAGGTGTATCTCCGGGGATGGTGATGGTCGTTCCGGTTCCGCGCGCTCCTGCGCGACCGGCTTCTGTCCCCCTATCGGCACTGCTGGGGGGAACTGAAGGGTTTTGTGACCAGAACGTGAAGCAGGTCCGATGGCTCAGGCGGCAGCGTCTTCGGCGAGGGAGGCCTGGCCCATGTCGGCGCTGTCGAGCAGGGTCTCGATGTCCAGCAGGATCAGCATGCGGTCGTCGTGGGTGCCGATGCCGGAGATGAAGCGGGTGTCGACTGCAGCGCCGAACTCCGGGGTCGGGCGGATCTGCTCGGCCGACAGCGGGATCACGTCCGACACGCTGTCGACCACGATGCCGACCACGCGGTCTTCGACGTTGAGCACGATCATCACGGTGAAGGCGTCGTAGCGGGCGTTGTCCAGGCGCAGCTTCAAGCGCAGGTCGATGACCGGCACGATGGTGCCGCGCAGGTTGATCACCCCCTTGATGTAGTCCGGGGCGTCCGGCACGCGGGTGACCGCATCGTAGCCACGGATCTCCTGCACCTTGAGGATGTCCACGCCGTAGTGCTCGGCGCCGAGGGTGAAGCTGAGGAATTCGCCACCGGCGCTGGCGGCGGAGCTGGTCTTGTCGTTCATCGAGGGGTCCTGGTTCTGCCGGAAGTCCCGGTGTCAGGCTCGATATCGGCCCCGCGTGGGGGGACTTTAGGTGCCGGGGGAGAGGCATCCACGCATGGCGTGGATCTACCGCGGCGCGGCCGGCACGCGCATATGGCGTGGATCCGCCGAAGATCGGTAGTGCCGGCCGCTGGCCGGCGACGGCATCATGCGGGTTGCCGGCCGCCGGCCGGCACGAACGGTCGAACGGGCCTCAGAGCTCGCCGTTGCGGCGCGCCTTGCGCTGGCGGTCGATGCGGAAGATGTAGCGCTGGATGGCGCTGTCGCCGCCGCGCGGCAGGCTGTCAAAGCGCATTCCCACGCGCTTGACCTCGATGCCATTGGGCTGTCGCTGTGGCAGCAGGTTGCAGACCACCAGTTCGATGTCCAGGTCGGGGCCATCGGGCAGCGACAGCTGCGCCGGGTAGCGCTTCTGCAGGCCGAATACGGCGCAGTCGTTGGGAACCACTACGGCCAGGCCGCCACCGCTGATGTCCACCACCCGCATCGACAGCGCTTCGGCACGTGCTTCGCCGGGTGGCAGCAGCAGATGCGGCGAGTCGGTGACCGGGGTCTCCAGCCGGTACAGCTCACGGCGCTGCAGATGCACCAGTTCGTCCGGCAGCGGGGCGCGGAAGGCGACGTGGCCGTCGTTGTCCACGCGCTGCAGTTCGTGCAGGCGGAACCGCACAAGGACACGTTCAAGCTGGGCGAAGCAGAGCAGGTGGTCGGCCTGCTCGGCGGCACGGTTCGACGCCTCCTGCGGGCTGCCGTCGAGCAGCAGGTAGTCTTCGTCCTCGTCGAGATCAAGCAGGGCGGTCGGGAAGGAACGATCCCGGCCGTCGATATGCGCGTTGATCAGTGATCGCTGGTCGATCAGCGAGCGCAGCAGCTGCCGCAGCTGGCGGGGGTTGCGGACCAGGAAGCGTTCGTCCGCGGCGTCGGCCGCGTGGACATCATGCAGTTCAGTGTCGTGGCCGTCGGACATGGAGTCTGTGATCAGGGGCGGGCGCCAGCACGCGTTGTTGCAGGCTCGATGGGGATATCGGCCTCTTCATTGGATTATGAAGTGGGATTTGCATCACTTTCCATGCATAAGGGGCCAGATCCCTTTCCCGTGGGAAAGGGATCTGGCCCCGTGGCCCGCCATGCTGGTGCATCCACCCCATGGGCGGATGCTTTCTGCGTGGGGTCAGAACTCCTGCCAATCACCCTCGGCAGCCAGCGCCGGCTGGGCGGCCGACGCCCGCAGCGGCCGTGTCGGTGCTGCCTTGGTGACGGGCAGGGCGGCCGCGACCTGACGTGGCTGCGGTGCATTTGCCAAGCGTGCCGGCGCAGCGGCGACGCCCTGCGATGCCAGCCGGAAGCGCGCCACGGCTTCGCCCAGCTGCACGGCCTGGTCTTCCATGGCGCGCGCCGCAGCAGTCGCTTCCTCCACCAGCGCGGCATTCTGCTGGGTGGTTTCGTCCATCTGCACCACGGTCTGGTTGACCTGCTCGATGCCGGCCGACTGTTCCTGCGAAGCGGCGGAGATCTCGGCCATGATGTCGGTCACGCGCTGCACCGAGGCGACGATCTCGCCCATGGTGCTGCCGGCCTGGTGCACCAGGCTGGAGCCTTCGGCGACCTTGCCGACCGAATCATCGATCAGGCCCTTGATCTCC
>NZ_JCAFRT010000030.1:0-3031 GCF_059368495.1 Stenotrophomonas sp. YJH_SMC_91
AACGCCGAGCACGCCCGCCAGGCCAACCAGCTCGCCATCGGCGCGCACGGTGTCGCTTCGCAGGGCGGCGAGGTGGTCGGCCAGGTGGTCACCACCATGTCGGCCATCGAAGCCTCGTCGAAGAAGATCGCCGAGATCATCTCTGTCATCGACGGCATCGCGTTCCAGACCAACATCCTGGCGCTGAACGCTGCGGTGGAAGCCGCGCGTGCCGGCGAGCAGGGCCGCGGCTTCGCCGTGGTCGCCAGCGAAGTGCGTACCCTCGCCCAGCGTTCGGCCGCTGCCGCCAAGGAGATCAAGGGCCTGATCGACGATTCGGTCGGCAAGGTCAACGACGGCTCGGCGCTGGTGCACAAGGCCGGCGCGACCATGGGCGAGATCGTAGCCTCGGTGCAGCGCGTGACCGACATCATGGCCGAGATCTCCGCCGCTTCGCAGGAACAGTCGGCCGGCATCGAGCAGGTCAACCAGACCGTGGTGCAGATGGACGAAACCACCCAGCAGAATGCCGCGCTGGTGGAAGAAGCGACTGCTGCCGCGCGTGCGATGGAAGAACAGGCTGGTCAGCTCAGCGAAGCGGTGTCGATCTTCGTGGTGGACGAAGCCGAGACCGTGGTTGCCCCGCGCATCGCCGCTGCCCCGGTCCCGCGTGCTGCCGCACCGGCCGCACCGGCCCCGGTCGCGCCGCCGGCCCGCCGCACCGCCGGTGGTCGTCCGATGGCCACCGAACTGGCCGACGGAGACTGGCAGGAATTCTGAGGCCTGCCTGACCTGACGCACGAGAACGCCCTGGCCCTGCGCTGGGGCGTTTTTGTTTACGGGGTATCTGGATATCCAGCCAACGGCGAAGCCCCTCGGGATGGTCGGTCGAAGCGCTGGGTTACTGAGGGTTGGCCGCGAGGGTGGGCTGCGCAGGGGACGCCGTGAATACGTCCTTGTAGGCTCGGTCGCCGCATCCATGCGGCTCACGCCCCTGCGCAGCCCACCCTCCCGGCCACGGAAAATTTCCGTGCGCGTCCACCCCGGATTGAAGAAAGAAGAGCAAGAGCAACAGCCGTATTGCTTCCGGGGTCAGATCCGTTTTCCGCAGGAAAACGGATCTGACCCCTCTTTCCACTTGGAAACCCAATGCTCTTGCCGTCCGACACCGGGATATCGAATGGGCCGGGCAAGGGTGGGTTGGCGGGGGTGTCCGCGGCATGGATGCCGCGGCCAAGCCCCCAAGGACGGGTTTACGGCGTCCCCCGCCAACCCATCCTGGCCCGGCCCTTCTCGCAACCCCTGACCACCGACCAAGCGCCGTTGCTGTTGCTGTTGCTGTTGCTTCAAAACCAGCCTGCCGCAGGCAGCGCCGCAGCCGCCGCTGCAAGAAAACCTGAATACGTTCGGACACCGCACCTCAATCCCCCGCCCCAGCGGCCGATAACGGGGTTGTCACGGCGTATCCCGCCGCTGACCGGCTCGGCGCCGCCCGCCCGTTTCGACTTGGTCCTGCTCGATGAATCTCCTGCATCGCTGGCAACACTACTTCAGCAATCTCTCCGTCCGGCGCAAGCTCAACCTGCTGACGCTGCTCATCGCGCTCGGCGTGATCGCGCTCTCGGTGATCGCCGCCCGCATGCAGTACCTGGACCTCACCGAGACCCGCAAGACCGCGCTGAAGACCCAGGTCGAACTCAGCTACGGCATCCTCCAGCACTACCACCGCCTGGCCGGCACCGGCGAACTCAGCGAGGACGCCGCGAAGAGCGCCGCGTTGCAGGCCCTGGAAGTGATGCGCGCCGAGAACGATACGTACTACTTCAACATCTACGACACCGGCTACCGCCTGCTGATGCACCCGTTCCGCAAGGACCTGGTCGGCAAGGACATGAAGGACTTCCGCACCGACGACGGCGTGCGCATCTATTACGACCAGGTCGAAGCGGCCAAGGCCGGCGGTGGCTTCGTCAACTATCGATGGGCCAAGCCGGGCAGCAAGGGCGAGGTCGAGAAGGTCGCCTACGCCGGCCTGTTCGCGCCGTGGAACTGGGTGGTCAGCAGCGGCGTCTACATGGACGACGTGCAGCGGCAGGCGCTGGTGTTCACCGCCATCATGGCGATCTCCGGTGGTGTGCTGGTGCTGATCGTGCTGGCCCTGAGCTGGGTCATCGGCAACCGTATCGCGCGCCCGCTGAAGCAGGCTACTGCCGTCGCCGAAGGCATCGCCAATGGCAAGCTGGACAGCCATATCGGCCCGCAGCCGCATGACGAACCCGGTCGCCTGCTGGAGGCCATGTCCGGCATGCAGCAGCAGCTGCATGCGGTCATCGGCCGCCAGCGCGAAATGGCCCGCCGTCACGATGCCGGCGAACTGAGTTATCGCATCGACGCCAGTGTCTTCCCCGGCGAGTACGGGCTGATGGTGCAGGAGACCAACACCCTGGTCGGCAGCCATGTGCAGACCCTGCATGACGTGCTGGACGTGGTACAGCAGTACGCAGTCGGCGACCTGAGCCGCGACATCGCCCGCTACCCCGGCGAAAAGGCGGCGATGACCACCACCGTCGACACCGTCAAGGCCAACCTCGGCCGCATCAATGCCGAGATCAAGCAGCTGGCCAGTGCCGCTGCCGCCGGCGACTTCAGCCAGCGCGGTGATGCGCAGCGCTTTGATCACGATTTCCGCCTGATGCTGGAAAACCTCAACGCAATGATGGCGGTCAGCGATGACAACCTCGGCAAGCTCTCGCAGTTGCTGTCGGCCATCGCCGAAGGCGACCTGACCGCACGCATGCACGGCGACTATCAGGGCGTGTTCGCACGCATGCGCGACGACGCCAACACCACCGTTACGCAGCTGACCCAGATCGTTGGCCAGATCCAGGCCAGTGCCTCCAGCATCACCCTCGCCGCTGGCGAGATCGCGTCCGGCAACAGCGACCTGTCGCGCCGTACCGAGCAGCAGGCCGCCAACCTGGAAGAGACCGCCGCCTCGATGGAGGAACTGACCTCCACCGTGCGCCAGAACGCCGAGCACGCCCGCCAGGCC